>NZ_JBTOLC010000012.1:0-176676 GCF_054551825.1 Streptomyces sp. L500 | reverse complement strand
CCAGTGAAGGTAGGGCCGCAAACGAAGGTGGACCCGGAAAAAATTTCCGGGTCCACCGGGCTCATCGTCGGAGCCGTCTAGTTGATCGCGCCGAGCTTGACCGCCAGGTCGTGGACCTCCCGCTGGCGGGTCTGCTTGGCCAGCCGCCGAGCCAGGTCTCGGGCGAACTCATGTGCGCGGATCTGCTCCGGTGCCTTCTGATAGGCCCGCTTCAGGTTCTCCACAGCTTCATCTGCCCGGTTCGCTTCACCGTACGCCCGAGCCATATCCAGAAGCAGGCGCGCTTGCCGCTCCACAGGCAGCCCGGCGCCCAAGCGGCGCGCTTTCGAGTCGGACGCTATGGCCACAGCGGCATCGATGTCCTCGATCTCCAGCGCGGTGGCCAACCGGTGGATCTGAACGTTGGCAGGCCCGAACGCGGTCCACATCTCATCAGAGTTCCCGCCCAAGAGATCGGCGGCACTCTGCGCCCGGCTCAGCATCTCGGCAGTCAGGCCCTGGTCCCGCATGCGAGCAGCCGCAATCGAACCGTTGAGGAACAACGTGCCGTAGACCGACAAAGCGACCGGCGACGACTCCCACCAGCCCACAGCAAGGTCCTGTGCCGCGTCCAAGGTGACGCTGGCCGCTTCCTCAGCCAGGCCGGCGCCCAGTTGTACGTGCGCGACGCCACGTCGGACTGCCAGCGTCACGGCCGGGTCGTCCAATTCGCTCGCGGCGATGTCGCCCTGATCGATGGCGGTCCAAGCGAGATTGGTCTCGCCGAGCTTACGGAGGTACACGGCGGCAACATGCATGGCCAGGGCGAATTGTCGAAGGGCCTTCGCGTGCTGCGGGCCGTCGACGTGGCCCTGAACGCCAAGGCGAGCGTCAGCCAGGAGGCCCGGCAGCACCTCGGCGAGCCGTGCGTACTCCGAGCCCTGGAAGAGACGCCAGGCCCGGTCGACCTCAGCCTCCAGCCGGGCGAGGTGGGGGACGTCCCGACCGTCGACCAGGTCGCGGGACAACCGGCGGGACTGCATCAGAGCAGCCCTTATGGCAGGCACACTGCCTTTGTGGTCGCCTCGGTCATCGAGCAGCGTCGGGGAGCCCTGAAGATCTTCCAGATGGACGCGCAGCGCGTCGGCCAGTTCGGTGAGCCGCTTGACGCTGTTGACCGGGATGCGATCGGCCTCGACCCGGTACACCCAGTCCTCGGAGCGGTCCATCAGCGCACCGAGTTCCCACTGCCGGAGCCCCCGCCGTTCCCGGTAGAACCTCACCCGTTGGCCGAACGTGAGGTGGTCCGTCATGCCGCGCATCGTCGCCCTCCCCTGGCTACGTCGCGTCGAGTGTCACACGCTGCCCAGCACAACGACAGGCAACGGGCCAGACACGGCACGCGAGACGTTCCGTACGCTCGCCCCATGACCGAGACCCAGAACGAGCACGAGCTCCGCATGGCGCGCCCCCGGATGGCGGCAGGCGCGCTCTTCTTCAACGACCAAGGGGACGTGCTCCTGGTCCGACCCTCGTACAAGCCCATGTGGGAGATCCCCGGCGGCTACATCGAGGTGGGCGAGTCGCCTCTCACCGCCTGCGAGCGGGAGGTCCAAGAGGAACTGGGCATCACCCCGCCCATCGGCGCCCTCCTGGTCGTGGACTGGGCCCCGAACGAGCGGGACGGCGACAAGGTCCTGTGGGTCTTCGACGGCGGAGAGCTCCAGCCGGAGGACGTGAGCGCGATCAAGCTCCAGGCTGACGAATTGCTGGGCGCGGAATTCCACCCCGTGAGCGCTCTCGACGATCTGTTGATCCCCCGGCTCGCGCGTCGCGTGAGGCAGGCGGTCGCCGCCCGAGGGCAGGGCCGGCCGCAGTACCTCGAACACGGGGCGCCGACGACCCGAGCCGACCAGCACGACGGCGCTGCTCAGTAGGCTGTCCCAGGTCGGCACCAAGTCGTCACCAGACCCCGTACAGTCCGGTTTCAACCCGTATGAACAGGGATCGAGGGCATACCGTGAAAGACCCCCTGACCTGCATAGACGCCGATCGGAGACGTATGCCCCCCGACCCTGCGGTGAACTTCCAGTTCACGGGGCAGCGCTTCTTCAGGATCGAGAACGGCCGGCTGGCCGGGCAGCTGAAGGACGTCGCCTATCAGGCGACCACCACCGACTTCTGGGGATCCATGGAGGCGGTCGGCGGCCCGGACACGTATGTCCTGGGCGGGGCGTTCAACTGCGGCAAGGCGCAGCCGGGGCAGGTCGCCGCGGTCTCGCACGGCTGCCCGTCGGCCCTGTTCCGGGGCGTGAACATCCTTAATACGACGCAGGAGGCCGGTCGATGAGCGGCGCGCACGGGTCCGGCCGGGGGTCCGGGGGTCGTCCCCCGGGCAAGCACAGTCTTAATACGACGCAGGAGGCCGGTCGATGAGTCCTCGCCAGCACAAGCCCCACGAGCTCGTCGAGCGCGCGCTGGAGCTCTCGCGCGCCGACGGGTGCGTCGTCATCGCCGAGGAGCGGTCGACCGCCAATCTGCGCTGGGCCGGGAACGCCCTGACGACCAACGGGGTCACCCGTGGCCGGGACGTCACGGTGATCGCGACCGTCGACGGTGCCCGGGGCACCGCGTCCGGGGTCGTCTCGCGGTCGGCGGTCACCGCCGCCGAGCTGGAGCCGCTGGTGCGGGCGGCGGAGGCGGCGGCGCGGGAGGCCGGGCCGGCCGAGGACGCGCAGCCGCTGGTGACGGGCGTGCCGGAGGCGCCGGAGTTCACCGGGGCGCCCGCGGAGACCTCGTCCGCCGTCTTCGACGGCTTCGCGCCCGCCCTCGGGGAGGCCTTCGCGCGGGCCCGGGCGGAGGGGCGGGAGCTGTACGGGTTCGCCCACCACGAGGTCGTCTCCAGCTATCTGGGCACGTCCACCGGGCTGCGGCTGCGCCACGACCAGCCCACCGGCACGCTGGAGCTGAACGCCAAGTCCCCGGACCGGACCCGTTCGGCGTGGGCGGGGCGGGCCACGCGTGATTTCACGGACGTCGATCCGCGCGCGCTGGACGCCGAACTGGCCGAGCGGCTGGCGTGGGCGGGCCGGAAGGTCGAGCTGCCCGCCGGGCGGTACGAGACGCTGCTGCCGCCCTCCGCCGTGGCCGATCTGCTGGTCTACCAGCAGTGGTCGGCGGCGGCCCGGGACGCGGCCGAGGGCCGCACGGTCTTCTCCAGGACCGGTGGCGGCACCCGGATCGGCGAGAAGCTGTCGGGGCTGCCGCTGACGCTGCGCAGCGACCCGTACGCGCCGGGGCTGGAGTGCGCCCCGTTCGTGCTGACGGGCAGCTCCGGCGACGACGCGTCGGTCTTCGACAACGGTCTGCCGATCGCCGCGACCGACTGGATCCGCGACGGCGTGCTGGAGCACCTGCTCACCACGCGGCACAGCGCGGAGCTGACGGGCCTGCCCGTCACCCCGTACACCGACAACCTGATCCTGGACGCGGGCGGCACCCGGTCGCTCGCGGAGATGGTCGCCGCGAGCGGCCACGACGGTCCCGCGCTGCTGCTGACGTGCCTGTGGTACATCCGCGAGGTGGACCCGGCGTCGCTGCTGCTCACGGGGCTGACCCGGGACGGGGTGTATCTGGTGGAGAAGGGCGAGGTCGTCGGGGAGGTCAACAACTTCCGGTTCAACGAGTCCCCGGTGGGGCTGCTGGCCCGGGCGACCGAGGCGGGGCGCACCGAGCCGACGCTGCCGCGCGAGTGGGGCGACTACTTCACCCGGGCGGCGATGCCGGCGCTGCGGATTCCGGACTTCAACATGAGTTCGGTCAGCCGGGGCGTCTGACCGGCGGCCGCAGCAAATAGACTCGTCCTGTCCTTTGTCCGACAACCCACTACAGGAACGCCACGATGACACGCCTCGGCGACTCCGTCGCGCGCGCCAGCGCTCTGCTGGCGCAGGACCTCTCCACCGACTCGGCCGTGGAGCAGCTGCTCACGGAGACGAAGGCGCGGCGCTATCTGGACCTGTCGGACCTCTCGCCCAAGGACCAGGCGGAGCTGATCGCCTCCCGTACGGTCGAGGTGCTGCCGGGCGTGGCCAAGCTGGCCGAGCGCATCGAGGCGCGGCAGGCCGAGGGCAAGGGCCTCCACATCAAGCTGGGCATCGACCCGACGGCCACGGACGTCCACCTGGGCCACGCCGTGCCGCTGATCATCCTCAGCCGGTTCCAGCGGCTGGGCCACGACGTCACGCTGATCATCGGTGACTTCACGGCCAAGATCGGCGACCCGACGGGCCGTACGGCCGAGCGCCCGCCGCTGACCGACGAGGACATCGCGCACAACCTGGCGAGCTACCGGGAGCAGGTCCGCCCGTTCTTCGACTTCGACCGGGTCAGCTTCCGGCAGAACAGCGAGTGGCTGGCGCCGTACACCTTCCCGGAGCTGCTGGGGCTGCTCGCGCAGGTGCCGGTCTCGCAGCTGCTCCAGCGCGAGGACTTCCGCAACCGGCTCGCGGCGGGCTCCGGCCTGACCATGACGGAGATGCTGTACCCGATCGCGCAGGGCCTGGACTCGGTGGCGCTGAACTGCGACGTCGAGCTCGGCGGCGCCGACCAGCTGCTCAACCTCCAGATGGGCCGGAAGCTGATGGAGGTGCACGGCCAGAAGCCGCAGCTGGTCGTCACCATGCCGCTGATCGAGGGCACGGACGGCACCGGCGCGAAGATGTCCAAGTCCAAGGGCAACTACGTGGGGCTGTCGGCGTCCGCCGACGACGTCTTCGGCAAGATCATGTCGGTGCCGGACCGGCTGATGGAGCCGTACCTCAAGGCGTGGACGGAGTGGACGGACGCGGAGATCGCGCAGGTCCTCTCCCGCGTCGAGGAGAAGTCGCTGCACCCGATGGACCTGAAGAAGATCCTCGCGGGTGAGGTCGTGGCCGCGCTGTACGGCATGGAGGCGGCGATGGCGGCCCGCGCGGGCTTCGTCGCGCAGTTCTCCAAGAAGAACTTCACCGATGTGGAGACGCCGGTGGTGGAGCTGGCCGAGCACGGCGAGGAGCCGGCCACGGCCGTGCTCAGCAAGGTGCTGGGCTTCCAGCCGAGCGCCTCGGCCGCCCGCCGGGTGGCCAAGCAGAACGGTCTGCGGCTGGTCTTCGAGACCGCCGAGGGCCAGGAGGCCGTGGTGCTGCCGGAGGCCGAGGCCATCCGGCCGCTGGGCGAGGTGGCCCGTGAGCTGCTGGCCGGCCGGGAGGCGACCGTCTACCTGAAGGCCGGCCGGAAGATCGCCGAGCTGCGCGGTCTGTAAGCGGCCCTGTCGGTAGGCGGCCCTGAGCGAGACGGGTGGCCGGTGCGCGGTTCCGCGCACCGGCCACCCTCGTTCTCCCGGCTTCCGGGTCCGGTTCAGCTGACCCTGCCGCGCCTCTCCCCCCGGACGCCGACCCACAGCCGGTCGCCGATCGCGACGAAGATCACCGCTCCCAGCAGCTGGAGCAGGTGCCGGATCCAGTCGATGCCGTTGGTGTGGCGGACGCCCAGCACGCCCGCCAGCCAGTTGCCCAGGAGGGCGCCGGCCAGGCCGAGAAGGATCGTGAGCCAGAGGGGGATCTGCTGCTTTCCGGGGATGATCGCCTTGGCGATCAGGCCCAGGACGAGTCCGACGACGATTGCCCACAACCAGTTCATCTCGCCTCCTCGTGCGGAGCGACATGGGTGCTCCGCCATTCTGGGGCCGTCCCTCCTACGGCGCACGTCGGATCCGCCCGTACGCCGTATGCGCACTTCGGGCGCCCATCGGTGAGCCGTCCTGCGACCGACCCGGTCTCGTCCGCCGGAAGGCCGCGGCGTAACGTTGTGTACGTACGGGACCGAGCGAGTCGGTGCGGCAGTCGGGTGGTGGAACGTGATGCGGAAGCTGAGCGGGTCGGAGGTCTTCCGGATCACCGGGGCCCGCCAGGGCCTCGCGGAGGACGTGCGCGGGCGGCAGCGCCGGTACGTGGTCTCGATGGGCATCCGGACACTCTCGGTGGTGCTCACCGTGATCCTGTGGAACATCGAGCGTTACGTGGCGATGGGCACGCTGGTCCTGGGCGCGCTGCTGCCCTATGTGGCCGTCGTCATCGCCAACGCGGGCCGGGAGAACGCCCCTTCGCTGCCCGGTACGTTCATACCGGCGCCGACGCGCCCGATGCTGGGCGGGGCCCCGGAGCGGTCCGCGGGCGCGCCCGCGGAACCCGTCGCGGAAGCGGGACGGCCGGGCCGGCCCGATCAGGGGCGCGACAACGGCTGACCCTCCGGTTCCGGGCGACGGCCGGCCGGGCGGTGCGACAAGCTCAAGAAAACCTCAGATCAATCATGTGGATCGGTGCCCCGTTCCGGGCCCCCCGTGACATACTTCGTAGGCGCTCCGCATCCCCCGTCGGAGCGACAGACCGACGCCGGGCGGCTCCCCCCGTGGCTGCCCGGCGTCGCCGTGTCCGGCCACGTAGAGTCGAGGGGTGAACTCCCCGAATTCCTCCCCGAACTCCCCCGACAGCGCCGTGATCTGCTCCGCCAAGGGCTGTCGCGCCGACGCCGTCTGGGTACTGGCGTGGAACAACCCCAAGCTCCACACCCCCGAGCGCCGCAAGACCTGGCTGGCCTGTGACGAACACCGCGAGCACCTGTCCAACTTCCTCTCCCTGCGCGGGTTCCTGAAGGACGTGGTGACGCTGGCGGAGTGGGAGGCGTCGGCCGCCGACCGCTGACCTCGGCCGCCGACCAAAGCCGCTCACCTCGGCCGCCGACCAAAGCCGCCGGCCTCAGCCGCCGATCGCCGACATCGGGCGCACGGGCTGGAGGAACGACGGGTCGTCGATGCCCGAGCCCGCCTTCTTGCCCCACATGGCCGTCCGCCACAGCCCGGCGATCTCCTCGTCCGTGGCGCCCGAGCGCAGCGCCCCGCGCAGGTCCGACTCCTCGGTGGCGAACAGGCAGGTGCGCACCTGTCCGTCGGCGGTCAGCCGGGTGCGGTCGCAGGCGGCGCAGAAGGGCCGGGTCACCGAGGCGATGACGCCGACGCGGGCGGGGCCGCCGTCGACGGTCCAGCGCTCGGCGGGGGCGGAGCCCCGGACGCCCTCCCCCTCGGGGGTGAGGGTGAAGCGGGTGCGCAGGCTCGCCAGGATCTCCCCGGCGGTGATCATGCCGTCGCGCTTCCAGCCGTGCTGGGCGTCGAGCGGCATCTGCTCGATGAAGCGCAGTTCGTAGCCGTGCTCGATGGCCCAGGCCAGCAGGTCGGGGGCCTCGTCGTCGTTGTGGCCGGGCATCAGCACGGCGTTGACCTTGACGGGGGCCAGGCCGGCGGCGTGCGCGGCAGCCAGGCCGTCGAGGACGTCCTGGTGGCGCTTGCGGCGGGTCAGGGCGGTGAAGACCTCGGGGCGCAGGGTGTCGAGGGAGACGTTGACCCGGTCCAGCCCGGCGGCCGCCAGGGCCGGCGCGACACGGGCCAGGCCGATGCCGTTGGTGGTCAGCGACAGCCGGGGGCGGGGCGCGAGGGCGGCGCAGCGTTCGACGATGGAGACGAGGCCGGGGCGCAGCAGGGGCTCGCCGCCGGTGAAGCGGACCTCGGTGACGCCGAGGGCGGTGACGGCCACGGAGACCAGGCGGACGATCTCGTCGTCGGTGAGCAGGCCGGGCTTGGCGAGCCACTGCAGTCCCTCTTCGGGCATGCAGTAGACGCAGCGGAGGTTGCACCGGTCGGTCAGGGAGACCCGCAGGTCGGTGGCGGTACGGCCGTAGGTGTCTATGAGCACGGTGCGGCCCCTCCCGCCGGATTTGAACGTTCGTTCGCTGGTCGCAGGGTACGCGATCGCGCGCGGGAGGGGCCGGGCCGTCGCCGCCCGAAGGGGCTGTCGCCTTCCGGAGGGGCCGGGGTCAGTGCGCCCCGTAGCCCGTCAGGGAGCGGACCTCGAGTTCGGCGTACTTCTTCTCCTGGTCGGGAGCCGGCTTGGAGAGCAGGGAGCCCAGCCAGCCGAGGGCGAAGCCCAGGGGGATGGAGACCAGGCCGGGGTTGCCCAGCGGGAAGTAGTCGAAGCTCATGCCCGGGAAGAGCGCCTTGGGGTTGCCGGAGACGACCGGGGAGAGGATCACCAGGGTGACGGAGGAGATCAGTCCGCCGTAGATCGACCAGAGGGCCCCCTGGGTGGTGAAGCGCTTCCAGAACAGGCTGTAGAGGATCGTCGGCAGGTTCGCGGAGGCGGCGACGGCGAAGGCCAGGGCGACCAGGGCGGCCGCGTTGAGCCGGTGGGCGAAGATGCCCAGGGCGATGGAGACGGCGCCGATGACGACCGCGGCGAGCTTGGCGGTGAGGATCTCCTCCTTCTCGCTCGTGCGTCCCTTGCGGATGACGTTGGCCCACAGGTCGTGGGCGAAGGAGGCCGAGGAGGCCAGGGTCAGCCCGGCGACGACGGCGAGGATGGTCGCGAAGGCGACCGCGGAGATCACGGCCAGCAGGATCGCCCCGCCGGTGGAGCCCGCTCCTCCGCCGACCTCCTGGGCGAGCAGCGGCGCCGCGGTGTTGCCGGACTCGTTCGAGGTGGTGATCGCCTTGGGGCCGACCAGGGCCGCGGCCCCGAAGCCCAGGGCGATGGTCATCAGGTAGAACGCGCCGATGATGCCGATGGCCCAGTTCACCGACTTACGGGCGGCCCGGGCGGTGGGCACGGTGTAGAAGCGGATGAGGATGTGCGGCAGTCCGGCGGTGCCGAGGACGAGCGCGAGGCCGAGCGAGACGAAGTTGAGCTTGGAGGTGCCGTCCTTGCCGTATTGGAGGCCGGGTTCGAGGAAGGCCCGGCCCTTGCCGCTGGCGTCGGCGGCGCGGCCGAGGAGCGTGGAGAGGTTCCAGTGGAACTTGTTGAGCACCAGGAAAGTGATCAGCAGGGTGCCCGCGATCAGCATGACCGCCTTGACGATCTGCACCCAGGTGGTGCCCTTCATCCCGCCGATGGTCACGTAGAGGACCATCACCAGGCCGACCAGGACGATGATCCAGCGCCGGGCCCCCTCGCCGGTGGCGCCCAGGAGGAGGGCCACCAGCGCGCCCGCGCCGACCATCTGGGCGAGCAGGTAGAAGATCGACACGACGATGGTGGACGTCCCGGCGGCGGTGCGCACGGGCCGCTGCTTGAGCCGGTGGGCGAGGACGTCGGCCATGGTGAAGCGGCCGGAGTTGCGCAGCGGCTCGGCGACGAGCAGCAGGGCGACCAGCCAGGCGACGAGGAAGCCGATGGAGTAGAGGAACCCGTCGTAGCCGTAGAGCGAGATGGCCCCGGCGATGCCCAGGAAGGAGGCGGCGGACATGTAGTCGCCGGAGATGGCCAGGCCGTTCTGGAAGCCGGTGAAGGAGCGGCCGCCGGCGTAGAAGTCGGTGGCGTCCCTGGTCTGCCGGCCCGCCCACACGGTGATGCCGAGGGTGGCGGCGACGAAGACGGAGAAGAGCGTGATGATCAGGGTGCGGTGCTCGCTCGCGCCGCCGGCCGCCAGCGGGTGGGCGGCGGCGGTCAGGACGGTGGTGCGTGGCGTCATTCGCCCGCCTCCAGACGGGCCTTGAGGGCCTCGACCTTGGGATCGATCTTCGCTTCCGCGTGGCGGGCGTACCACCAGGCGATCAGGAAGGTGGTGAGGAACTGCGCCAGCCCGAACACGAGGGCGATGTTGATGTTGCCGACGACGATGGTGTCCATGAACCCGCCGGCGTAGTTGGACAGCAGGACGTAGAGCAGGTACCAGCTGACGAAGGCGACTGTGAGCGGAAAGGCGAACGAGCGGTGCGCACTGCGCAGTTCGCCGAACTCGGCGCTCGACTGCACGTCGAGGAAGTTGTCCGGCTGGGCGGGGATGGTGGGACGAGCCGGCTCGACCGGCCCGTCGGGTGCGGTCGGGGGGATACCCACGGCCTCTTCTGAGTCCACGGCCTCTCCTGAACGAGTGGGTGCGGGGGCGCGAGCCGAGCCTGTGACTGGGATCACGCATCGTAGAGCGACACCGCAGTATGCGACAGTCCCTGCCCTTCATACGGCCGACTGCCATGGAAAGGCGCCGCGTTGACACTCCCGGAGTCCTCGGCTCCACCGGCATTCTTGAGGAATTCATTGCCCGGGCCCGCTGATCGGCGCTAGCTTCACTCGTCACACCCCGCCCCCGCACACCCGTGCGCACGGGCGGTTTTCCGGATGATGTGGAGAACTCCATGGCTCATCTGCGACTCAGACGACGCCGCGCCCTGCTGGCGGCCCCGCTCGGTCTGGCACTCACCGCCTCCCTCGGCTTCCTGCCGGGCGCGGCATCGGCCGCCCCCTCGGCCGGCGTTCCCGCGAAGGCCGCCGTCACCACGGACGGCCCGCTGCTCTCGTACGTCGTCAACATCAAGCCCGGCGCGCCCACGACGGGGCTGGTGAAGCGGTCGATCGAACGAGCCGGGGGCACGATCGTCGTCTCGTACGACAAGATTGGCGTGATCGTCGCCCACTCGAAGAACCCGCACTTCGCGGAGACGCTGCGTCTGGTGCCGGGGGTGGCCTCGACGGGCGCCACGCGCACCGCGCCGCTGCGGTCGGCCGCCACGACCGACTACGGCAAGCCGGAGAAGCTCAAGCTCACCAAGGAGGGCGCGCTGGCGGCGGCCCGCGACGCGGCGGCCGGCAAGGAGCCGCTGGAGGGCCTCCAGTGGGACCTCGGCGCGATCGGCGCGGACAAGGCCGCGAAGATCAACCCGGGCAGCCGGAAGGTGACCGTCGCGGTCATCGACACCGGCGTGGACGACACCCACCCCGACCTCGCCCCGAACTTCGCCGCCGACAAGTCGGCCAGCTGCGTCACCGGCAAGGCCGACACCAGCCCCGGCGCGTGGCGCCCCCACGACCCGGCCAAGGACTACCACGGCACCCACGTCGCCGGCACGATCGCCGCGGCCCGCAACGGCGTGGGCGTCGCGGGCGTCGCTCCCGGCGCGAAGGTCTCCGCCATCAAGGTGAGCACCCCGGACGACAACGCCTTCTTCTACGCCGAGAGCGTCGTCTGCGCCTTCGTCTTCGCCGCCGACCACGGCGCCGGGGTGACGAACAACAGCTACTACGTGGACCCGTGGATGTTCAACTGCCCGGACCACGCGGACCAGAAGGCGATAGCCGACGCGGTCGGCCGGGCCGCGCGGTACGCCCAGGACAAGGGCGTGGTCAACGTCGCCGCGGCGGGCAACTCCAACTTCGACCTGGCGTCCAAGGAGATAGCCGACGCCTCCAGCCCGAACGACTCCAAGCCGCTGCCCCGGAAGATAGACCCCAAGGTCTGCCTCGACGTCCCCTCGCAGCTGCCGGGCGTCATCACCGTCTCCGCGACCGGTGTGCGCGGGGAGAAGTCGTTCTACTCCAGCTACGGACTGAACTCCGTCGACGTCGCCGCCCCCGGCGGTGACATCCTCCAGGTGCCCGAGCTGCCGGCCAAGGACGGCCGCATCCTCTCCACGATGCCGGGCGGCGACTGGGCGTACCTCCAGGGCACCTCGATGGCCAGCCCCCACGTGGCCGGTGTGGCGGCGCTGCTGAAGAGCGCCCACCCCAAGTCCAGCCCGCAGGAGATCCAGTGGCTGATGAAGGCCCAGGCGAACAACCCGGGCTGCCCCACGGCCGCGTACGACCCCGACGGCACCGGCAAGTGGAAGGCCACCTGCGCCGGTACCGAGCACGTGAACGGCTTCTACGGCTTCGGCATCGTCGACGCCCTGGCGGCGGTCCGGGACTGATCTGACCCGCGCCGGGTGGAGGGGCCGGCCGACGACCGGCCGGCCTCTTCTTCCGTACCCACGCGGTGTCCGCCGTGGCACAGCAGCACTCCCCGGGTCAGCAGCCACTGCGCGGCGATATACGTGAGCATGACCCAGAACTGGGGCGCGGGCGCCTGCGGCCACTTCGCCAGCCCGCTCGCGAGGAGCGTGTCCGACAGCAGGAACAGCGCCCCGCCCGCCCCGGACAGCAGCCGGGCGCGGGTGGCGCCGAGCGCCATCGCCGTCAGCAGCAGGCTGTAGAGCGCGACCGGGACCCGCAGTTCCCCGTCCAGACCGGGCCACAGCAGGACGACCACGGTGAGCCACGCGGCGGCGTAGAGGGCCGCCAGCCGGTACGTCCGGGCGCCGCCGGGGCTGCCGTGCCGGGCGAAGAGCAGCAGGTAGCAGACGTGCCCGGCGGCGAAGGACCCCATGCCCAGCAGGAAGACGGTGTCCCCGCCCACCTGGAGCAGGGTGTCGCCCCCGCAGCCGAGGAGCAGCGCGCCCGCGAGCAGGGGCGGCCCGCCGCGCAGCAGCGCGTGGGCGGCCAGCAGCGGCATCAGCGCGGGTTTGGTGACGTGGGCGAGGAGCGTGGCGCCCGCGAGCAGGGCGCTCAGGTGGATCACCGCGGTGGCGCCGAAGGCGGCCAGCGCCGCCGTGGCGGCGCGGTCCCGGTTCCCGCTCACGCGACCCGCTCGGGGACCGCCGCTGGTGTCGTCCGCCCCTCGGCCGGTCGGTCCGGCTGCCAGCCGGGCCCCCGGAAGACGCGCCCGAACCGCTCCCGCCAGCTCCGCGCCGCCTTCACGTCGCGCCCGATGGCTACGTACTCGTGGGTGGCCACGCGCAGCGGGTTGTACGTGTGGATGTTCTTGGTCAGGCCGTAGACCGGGCGCTCGCCCTCCGGCACGAAGGACCCGAACATCCGGTCCCAGACGATGAGGATGCCGCCGAAGTTGCGGTCCAGGTAGCCGCCTTGCGAGGCGTGGTGGACCCGGTGGTGCGAGGGCGTGTTCAGCACGTACTCGAACGGCCGGGGCAGCCTGCCGACCCGCTCGGTGTGCACCCAGAACTGGTAGACGAGGTTGGCCGACGAGCAGAACGCCACCGCCGCCGGGTGCACCCCGGCGAGCACCATCGGCACGTAGAACGGCCACACCGTCAGCGTCGTCCACGGCTGGCGCAGCGCGGTGGTGAGGTTGAACTTGCGGCTGGAGTGGTGCACCACGTGGCAGGCCCACAGGATCCGTACGACGTGGTGGCCCCGGTGGGACCAGTAGTAGCAGAAGTCCTGCGCGAGCAGCATCAGCGGCAGCGTCCACCACAGCACGGGCACGCGCAGGGGGGTGAGTTCGTAGAGGGCCGTGTAGATCGCGACGATCGGGATCTTCCACAGCGCGTCGAAGAGGAGGCTGCCCAGTCCCATGCCGATGCTGGTCGCCGCGTCCTTGGCCTCGTAGCCCTCGGAGCGGTCGTCGGGATGCAGCCGGTAGCTCACCAACTCCAGTGCGGTGAGCAGGACGAAGGCGGGTATGGACCACAGGACCACGTCGGGTAGGTGCGGCATGGCCGCACCATAAGCGCGCCGGAGGGCGTGCCGCTAGGGGTTGTTACCCCCGGGTACCGCCGTTGGGGAAAGCGTCGGAAAAGGGTTGGCCGCGTTGATCGGCCCCTGCCTAGAATCGTGGCGCGGGGGCGGCTCCGCGGTGTGCTTCCTTCTCACTCGTTCTGAAAACGGATTCCGAGCGCGCCCACTCTCCGCCCCCGCTCGCGCTTTTCCAGGGGGAACCTCTTCGTGTCCACACTCCACGCCGTGCTGCTCCGCCGTGCCCGGACCGTCTACGTCGACCATGAGCCGTCGCCGCCCGCCGCGGTGAGCGACCCCGCCGTCGCGGCCGGGCTGACCGCGCTGGAGGGCGAGTTGCTGGACCGCGGGCACGCGCTGACCGAGCCGCTGCGCACGGCGCTGGCGGGGGCCGGGGCGCGGGCCCTCGCCGACACCGGGCGGAGCCTGCTGCACGCGATCGACGCGCAGCTCGGCGCCGACCGCACCCACATGCCGCTCTTCCGCGGCTTCCCGGCGTCGGTGCCGAAGGACACGGACGCCCTCTTCGTCGACCGCGTCTTCAGCCTGCTGCTCCAGCGGCCGGAGCAGCCGTGCGTGCTGTGCGGGACGGTCGGGGCCGTGCTGCCCGTCTCGCCGTGCGCGCACCTGGTGTGCCGCTCCTGCTGGGACGGCGCGGACTACACGGGCTGCCCGCTGTGCCACCGGCGCGTGGACCGTACGGATCCTTTTCTGCGGCTCGCCGAGACCGCCGGGACCGGCGCCGGACGGTCGTTCCCCGAGGGGCCGCTGCGGCTGCTCGTGCTGGGCACCTCGCGGACGGCGGACGCGGCCGCCGAGCTGGCCGGGCTGCTGGCCCGCGCCACGCCGCTCTCCCCGCGGGAGCGCGACGACGTCAAGGTCCTCCTGGCGCACGCCGAGCCGGGCGGCCTGGGCTGGCTGCCCGACGACATCCCCGTGCGCGAGACCAGGGCGCTGGTGTTCGGCACGCTGCTGCGCGACGGCGGCCCCGCGACGGTGACGGCCGTCCGGGAACGGCTTCCGGAGCTGCTGACGACCGCCACGGACGTGCTGCGCCTGCTGTGGGTGTGGTCCGGCGGCGAGGCGGACCTGCTGTCGGCTCCCCGGCTGCGCGGGGTGCCGCGCGGGCTGCGGCGCGAACTGCTCGCCGTCCTCGACGGGTTCGCGACGCCCTCGCTCGTCGAGGATCTGCTCCGGCACCCGCGGGCGTGGAAGCGCGCGGCGGAGCTCCTCCACCCGTTCGAGGGCCACGCGCGGCACCCGCGAGCGGCCCTGGCCTTCGCGGCGCTGCGGGGCACGGACGTGTCGGGCGCGGGGGCACTGGGCGAGGCGCTGCTGCGGACGGCGGCGGAGCACCCGGAGGCGGTGGCCGTCCGGGGTGTCCGGATCGTCGCGCGCACCTGGGCCGGACGGGTCGAGGAGGCGCTGCGTCGCGGGGACGCCGCCGGAGCGGTGGCGCTGCTGGCGCGGCGGCCGGGTGAGCTGGTGCGGCGGCTGGATCAGTTGCTGCGTCTGTACGGGGGCGAGGAGCTCGCGCCCGAGCTGGGCGCGGCGCTGGAGCGCGGGCTGCCTTCGGTGGGTCCCGGTCCGCTGCTCGGGGCGCTGGGCGCGCTGCGGGGGCGGCATCTGCCGTCGTCGCGGCGGGTGTTCTTCCCCCGGGGCCGGGTGGGCCGCGCCCAGGGCGTGGACGACGTGCGGCCGCCGCTGCCCGCGCCGCTGGCGGCCCGGGTCGCCGGGCTGCTGGAGGCCGAGGTGGTGCGGCGGCTCGGTGCCGCGTCCCGCTACGAGCTCGCCGTGCTGGACCCGGGGCTGGCGGCCCTGGCGGCGCCGTTCGCCGAGCGGTCCTCGGCGGCGTCGCTCGTCGCGGTGCCGCGCGGCAGCGAGCTGCGGCTGCCCGGGGGCGGGGTGCTGCGGCTGTTCCTGCACTGGACGGAGCCCGAGGGCACCCGGGTGGATCTCGACCTGTCGGTGGCGTTCTTCGACGAGCGGTGGCGGGCGGTCGGGCTGTGCGACTACACGCGGCTGCGGTACCGGGGCGACGCCGCCGTGCACTCCGGCGACCTGACGTCGGCGCCGCCGCCGGACGGCGCGACCGAGTACGTCGACCTGGACCTGCCGGCGCTCGCCGAGGCCGGGGCGCGCTATGCCGTGCCGGTGGTCTTCAGCTACAACGACGTGCCCTTCGACGAGCTGCCGGACGCCTTCGCGGGATTCATGACCGTCTCCGGCGCGGGGGCGCGGGACGCGGCGTACGACCCCCGGGCGGTGCGGCAGCGCTTCGACCTGACCGGGGAGTCGCGGATCTGCGCGCCGATGATCGTGGACCTGGCGGACGGGCGCGCGCTGTGGACCGACGTCCACCTTCCGGGTGACAGCGGCGTCCACGACCTGGGCCGCCACGGGAACGCGACGGGCGCTCTCGCGCGGGACCTGTGGACCCACTTCACGGGCGGGGCCCGGGTGACGCTGTGGGACGTCGCCTGCTGGCACGCGGCGGCACGATGCGACGAGACGCTCGTCGTCCGCCACACGGACGGGGTGGGCGCGGGCGGTGACGCCCGTGCCGAGCTGTGGCGCTATCGCCGCCGGGACGGCGAGGGCGTCGCCGCCTTCGCCGCGCGGCTGCGCGCGCTGGGGGCGCCGGAGTCGCGGGAGCCGGCCGGCGGGGCGGACGCGGACGGCCGGCGCGTCTTCCTCGCGTTCGTCGAGGGGGACGGGATGTCCCCGGTCGGCGCGACCGGCACGGTCTACCGGCTCTTCCCCGGTGCCGTCGACGCGTGCGCGGGGACGGAGCGGGTGACGGCCGCCGGGCTGCTGGCGGAGCTGGCCTGATCCCGGCGCCGGGACCGGCCGGATCCCGCGTTGTCAGCGGTGGCCCGTAAGCTCTTGGACCATGCTCGAAGACCGCACCGCCGCCGCATCGCCCACCCCGTGGCCTGCCGCGTATCCCGACGGGTACGCGGTCGTCGACGTGGAGACCACCGGGCTCGCCCGGGACGACCGGATAGTGTCGGCCGCGGTCTACCAGCTGGACGCCCGAGGGCAGGTGGAGGACCAGTGGTACACGCTGGTCAACCCGCTGCGCGACCCCGGTCCGGTGTGGATCCACGGGCTGACGTCCGAAGTGCTCGCGGACGCGCCGCTGTTCCAGGACATCGCGGGCGAGTTCGCGAAGCGGCTCGACGGCCGGGTCCTCGTCGCGCACAACGCGGCCTTCGACTGGTCGATGATCGCCCGGGAGTACGCCCGGGCGGGCACCACCGCCCCGGTGCGGCAGCGGCTGTGCACCATCGCGCTGTCGAAGGAGCTGAAGCTCCCCCTGCCGAACCACAAGCTGGAGTCGCTCGCCGCCCACTACGGCGTCGTACAGCAGCGCGCCCACCACGCGCTGGACGACGCCCGGGTGCTGGCCGAGGCGTTCCGGCCGAGCCTCCACCTGGCGGCGGGGGCGGGGCTGCGGCTGCCGCTGCTGGCCTGCCAGCCGCTGACCGAGTGGTCCGACGGCCCGGCGGCCGCGCCCGCGTACTCGGCGAGGGTCGGTTATCAGCCGTCCTACCGGAACGGCGCCGGCACCTGGCGGGCGAGCCGGAAGCGCCCGGCGTGCCCCTATCCCAACCCCGGCCGGTACGCGCCGGGCGGGCAGCTCAAGCAGGGGATGCGGGTGGCGTTCTCCGGGGACACCTCCATCGACCGGGAGCTGCTGGAGGACCGGGCCGTCGAGGCGGGTCTCCATGTGGCCACGAGCATCTCGCGGCTCACGAGCGTGCTGGTGACCAACGACCCGGGCTCCCCCACTTCCAAGGTCGTCAAGGCCCGCTCGTTCGGCACGCCCGTGATCGACGAGGCGGCGTTCGTCCAGCTCCTGTCGCACGTCACCCCGGCGGAGGGCGGCGCCTGAGCCGGGGGCCGGGCCCCCGTCGCAAGGGGGGCGAACCCCACCAGGTACCGTCAAACGCGTGTACCGCTTCCTGCTGACCCGGCAGTGGGTGATCCTCACGCTCGTGGGGCTCGCCCTCATTCCGGCGATGATCAAACTGGGCTTCTGGCAGCTCCACCGCCATGAGCAGCGGGTCGCGCGCAACGACCTGGTCGCCCACAGCCTGGCGTACGCCCCCGTGCCCGTCGGCACGCTGAGCGCCCCCGGCCGTGAGGTCCCGCAGGAGAACGTCTGGCGCAGGGTCACCGCGACCGGCACCTATGACACCAAGGGCGAGGTCGTCGTCCGTTACCGCACGGACGAGTCGGGCAAGTCCGGCTTCATGGTGATCACTCCGCTGGTGCTGGACAACGGCACGGCGCTCCTCGTCAACCGTGGCTGGATCCCCGCCGACGGCGGCCAGCTGACGTTCCCGGCCGTCCCCGCCGCGCCCTCCGGCAAGGTCACCGTCATGGGCCGGCTGCGCGCCGACGAGACACCGGGCAGCGGCATCAAGGACACCAAGGGCCTGCCGCCCCGCATGATCATGCTCATCAACAGCGAGCGCCAGGCCAAGGAGCTGCACCGCCCGGTCATCGGCGGCTACGTCGAGCTCGTCTCCCCCGCCGGAGACAGCGGGCAGCCCCAGCCCGTGCCCGCCCCGGACCACAGCAGCATCGGCAACCACATGGCGTATGCCGTCCAGTGGTGGCTGTTCAGCGCGTGCGTGCCCGTCGGCTGGTTCATCCTGGTCCGGCGCGAGCGCCGCGACCGCGCCGCCGACGCCGCGGCGGCCGCCGCGGCCACCGCCGGAGCCGCCCCCGCCGAGGACGACGAGGTCGCCCGGACAGCCGCGTCTGCGGAGTAGCCCGCGCGGGGTCGGGGAAGGACGCCCCGCGTGTCAGCACTCATCGAGGACTACGCGCTCATCGGCGATCTCCAGACCGCCGCCCTCGTCGGCCGGAACGGCTCCGTCGACTGGCTCTGCCTGCCCCGCTTCGACTCGGCCGCCTGCTTCGCCGCGCTGCTCGGCGGCGAGGACCACGGCCACTGGCGGCTGGCGCCCGTGGGCGCCGGCGAGTGCGCCCACCGCTCCTACGCCGGCGACTCCCTCGTCCTGGAATCCGTCTGGGAGACCGACGCCGGCACCGTCAAGGTCACCGACTTCATGCCGCAGCGCGACCGCGCCCCCGACCTCGTCCGGATCGTCGAGGGCGTCAGCGGGTCCGTCGAGATGCTGGGCGTGCTGCGGCTGCGGTTCGGCCACGGCGCGGTCGTCCCCTGGATGCGCCGCGACGACGACCACCACGTCGCCGTCGCCGGCCCCGACTCCGTCTGGCTGCGCAGCGAGCCCCCCGTGCCCACCTTCGGCCGGGACTTCAGCACCCGCTCCGAGTTCACGGTCGAGGCCGGGCAGAAGGTCGCCTTCGTCCTGACCTGGCACCCCTCCCATGAGCCGCGCCCCGCGCTCGTCGACCCCCACGACGCCCTGCGCCGCAGCGTCGCCGACTGGCGCGCGTGGGCCGACCGCTGTCCGCTGCGGGGCCCCTACCGCGAGGCCGTGCTGCGCTCCCTGCTCACCCTCAAGGCCCTCACCTACGGGCCCACCGGCGGGATCGTCGCCGCCCCCACCACCTCGCTGCCCGAGGAGATCGGCGGCGTGCGCAACTGGGACTACCGCTACTGCTGGCTGCGCGACTCCACCCTCACCCTGGAGACGCTGCTCGCGCTCGGCTACGAGGACGAGGCCCGGGCGTGGCGCGACTGGCTGCTGCGCGCGGTCGCCGGCGACCCCGCCGACCTGCAGACCATGTACGGCCTGGCGGGCGAGCGCCGGCTGCCCGAGTCGGAGCTGGACTGGCTGCCCGGCTACGAGCGGTCCTACCCCGTCCGGGTCGGCAATCTGGCGGCGGGCCAGCTCCAGCTCGACGTCTACGGCGAGGTCCTCGACTCCCTCCACGCCGCGCGGCGCGGCGGCCTGGGCGACCGACCGCACGAGTGGAACATCCAGCGCTGCTTCCTGGAGTTCCTCCGTGATCACTGGCGCGAGCCCGACTCGGGGCTGTGGGAGGTCCGCGGCCCGCGCCGGCACTTCACCCACTCCAAGGTGATGGCCTGGGTCGCCGCCGACCGCGCGGTGCGCACCCTGGAGGAGGACCCGTCGCTCCGCGGCGACCTCGACGGCTGGCGGGTCCTGCGCGAGGAGATCCACCGGGAGGTCTGCGAGCGGGGCTACGACGCCGAGCGCGGCACGTTCACGCAGTACTACGGCTCGCGGGAGCTCGACGCGGCCACGCTCCTCATCCCCCGCGTCGGCTTCCTGCCGCCCGACGACCCCCGCGTCGTCTCGACGGTCGACACGGTCCGGCGCGAGCTGCTGCACCACGGCCTCGTCCGCCGCCACAGCGTCGAGCGCGAGTCCGTGGACGGCCTGCCCGGCGGCGAGGGCGCCTTCCTGGCCTGCTCGTTCTGGCTGGCCGACGCGCAGTTCCTGACCGGCCGGACGAAGGAGGCCCGCGAGCTCTTCGAGCGGCTCCTCACCGTGCGCAACGACGTCGGCCTGCTCGCCGAGGAGTACGACCCCGAGGCCGGCCGGCAGCTCGGCAACTTCCCCCAGGCCTTCAGCCACATCGGCCTGGTGGGCACGGCCCTTCTGCTGACGGGGCACGGCACGGCAGACTGACGCCATGGATCTTGGACTTGAGGACCGGGTGTACGTACTGACCGGCGCGAGCCGCGGCCTGGGCTTCGCCACCGCCCGCGCGCTGGTCGCCGACGGGGCCCGCGTGGTGATCTCCGGGCGGGACGCGAGGACGGCCGAGGCGGCGGCCGGGGAACTCGGCCCCGGCGCCGTCGGCGTGGCCGCCGACAACGCCGACCCCGCCTCGGCCGAGCGGCTCCTGGCGACCGCCCGGGAGCGCTTCGGCCGCCTGGACGGCGTGCTCATCAGCGTCGGCGGCCCACCGCCCGGCTCGGCCGCCGACAACGACGACGCCCAGTGGCGGGCCGCCTTCGAATCCGTCTTCCTCGGCGCGGTCCGGCTGGCCCGCGCGGCGGCCGCCGCGCTCGGCGAGGGCGGCGTGATCGGCTTCGTCCTCTCGGCGTCGGTCCACGAGCCGATCCCCGGCCTGACGATCTCCAACGGCCTCCGCCCGGGCCTCGCGGGCTTCGCCAAGTCCCTCTCGGCCGAGGTCGCCCCGCGCGGCATCCGCGTCGTCGGTCTCCTGCCGGGCCGCATCGCCACGGACCGCATGCGCGAACTCGACGCCCTCTCCGGCGACCCCGAAACCGCCCGCGCCCGCCGCTCGGCGACGATCCCGCTGGGCCGGTACGGCGAGCCGGACGAATTCGGCCGCACGGCCGCGTTCCTGCTGTCGCCGGCGGCGTCGTACGTGACGGGCGTGATGCTCCCGGTGGACGGCGGCGCCCGGCACGGGTTCTGAGGGGGCCGGCCACACCTTCGGGGGTGGCCGCGACACGGGTTTATGCGATCACGCGAATATCCGCGTGATCGCATGGACGGCTCCCTGGGACTCCCTTACGGTCGTGGTCGCCTGACCCGACAAGGGTCGCTGACAAGGGGGTTCGCCATGGCACGTGAGGAACTCACGCGGCTCACCGGCAGCGGGAACGGTGAATGCGGCGAGGACGACTGCCCGAATGTCTACCGGACGGCCACCGGATCGTTCCTGGTTCAGGGCGAGGCTTCCGACGCGTTCGAACCCCCGGCCGGCGAAGGGCTCGTGGAGGTACCCGAGAGCGTGCTGAGGGAGGCGTTCCGTGTTCTTGGATGGTGACGCGTGGCGGGCTCGTTTCCTGGACTTCGAACGGGAAGCCTGGCGCCTTGAAACCCTGCCGCAGTACCTCATGCCGCAGGAGGCCCAGGAGTTGCAGACGTTCCGCAGTGGGGCCCGCGTCGACCCCGCCAGGGTGTCGAACCAGTACACCGACCGGCTGCGCAGGCAAGTCGGCGAGGGACGCGCTCAAGGACGCGTCCACATCGTCACCCGACCGCTCTCCGAGTACCTGTGCTTCGAGTTCTCGCGGTACTACGCACCTCACGCCCTCGCAGGTGAGGAAATCCGCATCCTCGACGTAACCGGCCGCCGGAACCCCCTGGAAGGAGTCCAGGACTTCTGGATGTTCGACCACTCCGAGGTGGTACTCATGCACTACCACCCGGACGGCAGGCAGATCAGCCGCGAAGTCCACGAAGGTGATGTGGCCCCGTTCATCGAATACCAGCGGATCGCCATGGAGGAGTCGGTGCCCTTCGAGGAGTACGTGAAGGGCCTTGACCTTTGAGCCGGAAAGGCTGGGTCAGTCCAGGTCGGACCTAGCGGAAGCACTGAGGGACCAGCGGCGGCGAGCCGGAAGGACGCAGACCTGGCTCGCCCGCCGCTGCGCCATGTCTCAAACAAAGATCAGCAACATCGAGAGCGGGAAGCTCACGCCCACCATTGTCGACGTAGAGCTGATCCTGGAAACTCTCGGAGTCGCCGGCCCTCTCGCCACTCGGGTCCTCACCTTGGCTCGAACTGCCAACACGGAGTGGCAGGACAATTGGTCGTCCCGCCGTAGGGGGCTGGACAAAAAACAGAACGAGTTGGCGCGACTCGAATCCATTACGACAGAGTTCCGGTTCTTCCTCCTGTCGATGATCACCGGCCTGCTCGCCACGCCGGAATACGTAAGGGCCAGCATCGCGGACGTGCCAGGCGACCAGGCCAAGACCGTCGCCAAGAAGCTGGAACGACAGAACGTGCTCTACGACGCGTCGAAGTCCTTCACGTTCCTGCTCACGGAACAGGCCGCACGTTGGCCGCTCCTCCAGCCCATGGCGATGGCGATGCAGCTCGACCGGCTTGCGTCGGTCTCCCGCATCCCGAACGTGCGTCTCGGCATCATTCCGCTGAGCGGCTGTATTCCGGAAGGCCCCCTGAGCACGTTCACCATCTACGATCGACGGCTGGCCACGGTGGAGACCGGCACCGGAGCCCTGATTCTCCGGGACCACCGTGACGTAACCGCATACCGGGCGGACTTCGACCGCTACGAGAAATACGCGCTCTTCGGAGAAGAAGCCAGGGAGAAACTGGCGGGATGGTCAGCGGCCTGTCGTCGGTGATCTTTACCCGAGGACATGAATAAAGCTGGTTTCGATGCGTCACGAGCTCCACGATGTGGCGAGGACCACGGACACACCCGATCCGATTCTGTGTCCTCCCATCACTCAGGAAGGTTCGTCATGACTGACCTGTACGGGCTCGACATCGACGGCGCCCAATTCGCCAAGGCGTGCGGGGGCAACACCCACCCCGACGGCGAGGCGTGCGTGATCCTCGCCCGGATCGCCGAGGACGCCTACGCCCTCGGTGACAGCAAGCGGCCCGACGCGCGGCCGCTGAGGTTCACCACCGCCGAGCTGAACGCGGCGGGCATCGATCCGGCCCGCTTCGGCCTCACGGCCTGACCGGCCCGTGGCCGGCGGCCTCCGCCTTCCGGAGGAGGCGGGGGCCGCCCGTCAACGCTCCTGGACAGGAAGACCCAGTTGCACGTTCACGGTTACCTGTGGACCGGCGAGAAGGCCGTCTTCGACAAGGAGAGCGTCCGCCGCCCGCCGCCGTCCATCGCACCGGCCCCCACCAGCCCCGACGAAGTCCAGCAGCGGTACCGCGAAGCCGTCACCGCGTGGAGGACCACCGATGTGCCGCCCATCGAGACGGCCCTGTGGCTGCTCAAGCCGGCCAAGCTGGTCCAGGGCACATGGGACGAGCCGAAGGAGGCCGCGGAGTGGCTCGGCGAGCGGTTGGCCGAGCACGCGCCACGGTTCGCCTCCCGTCATGACCAGGACGCCACCCGGCTCACCGTCCTCGTCCTCTCCACCGCCGACCGGCTGGCGCGAGGCGGTGACGTATCGCTCGGGTTCTACCTGCGCGGAGCCCTCTTCCTGTCCACGGCGCTCGTGACCTGCTCCCGCAACCGCGCGCGGCCGGAGCCGAGCTGCCCCCTCGGCTAGCGCTCGGAAACGACGAAGCGCCGGTCCGGCGGGGCCGGATCGGCGCTTCGTGTGCTCGTGCGCTCGTCACGCGATGTGGCGTCAGGCGACGATCAGATAGATCCCGTAGCCCACCGCCGCCGCGCACAGCGCGAAGCACGCGTACGCGCCCGTGCGGGCCAGGGCGGTGGTGCCGGCCGTGTCGGTCGGGGCCGACGTGGTGGTCGCCGGCTTGCGGGACGTGCCGAGGATGCCGAGCGTGAAGACGCCCACGAGGCCGACGGTGACCACGAGGCTGACGCCGAAGACCTGGCCGAGAGCTGCCCAGTCGATGTGCATGGTGGTTCTTCCTCCGTTGCCCGGCGTCAGCCGGTCGTCGCGGCGGCGGGAGCGGCCGGAGCGGCCGCGGTGGTGACCGGGGCCGAGGGGCCGGCCGGCGGCGGGGCGACGGCCTGCAGGGCGGCCGTGACCACGCCGACGGGCTCCTCGGGGAGGCCCTGCGGCGTGTTGAGCTCGTTGACGTTGTCGTGGGTGACCGGCTTGCGGCGCGAGGCCGCCCAGATGGCGCCGGAGACCCCGAGGCCGAGGACGGCGACCGCGGCGATGCCCCAGTCGCCCTGGTCGGCCAGGAGCGCGGCGCCGGCGGCGACGAGGCCCGCGGCCGGGAGGGTCAGGCCCCACGCGGCGACCATGCGGCCGGCCGTCGACCAGCGCACCACGCCGCCCTTGCGGCCCAGGCCGGAGCCCATGATCGAGCCGGAGCAGACCTGGGTGGTGGAGAGCGCGAAGCCGATGTGCGAGGAGGCGAGGATGACGGTCGCCGCACCGGTCTGGGCGGCGAAGCCCTGTGCCGGCTTGATGTCGGCGAGGCCCTTGCCGAGCGTCTGGATGATGCGCCAGCCGCCCAGGTACGTACCGAGCGCGATGGCCAGGCCCGCGGAGACGACGACCCACAGCGGCGGGTCGGAGTGCGGGGCGACGACGCCGCCGGTGACCAGGGCCAGGGTGATGACACCCATGGTCTTCTGGGCGTCGTTGGTGCCGTGGGCGAGGGAGACCAGGGCGGCCGAGGCGATCTGGCCCGCGCGGTAGCCCTTCGCGGTGTCCGCCTCGTCGCGGCCCTTGGCCAGGCGGAACGTCAGGCGGGTGGCGGCCCAGGCGGCGATGCCCGCCACGATCGGGGCGGCGACCGCGGGGATGAGGACCTTCATGACGACCTTGTCGGCGTTGACCGCGTCGAAGCCCACCGACGCGACGGTGGCGCCGATCAGACCGCCGAAGAGGGCGTGCGAGGAGCTGGAGGGCAGGCCCGCCAGCCACGTCAGAAGGTTCCAGACGATCGCGCCGACCAGTCCGGCGAAAATCACCTCTGGTCTGATGCCGGCGCTCTCGTCGATGATGCCTCCGGAGATCGTCTTCGCGACCTCGACGGACAGGAACGCCCCGACCAGGTTGAGGACGGCCGACATGGCCACGGCGGTCTTGGGCTTGAGCGCTCCGGTCGAGATGGTGGTGGCCATGGCGTTGGCCGTGTCGTGGAAGCCGTTCGTAAAGTCGAACACCAAGGCCGTGACGATCACGATCCCGATGAGAAGCGTGATGTTTTCCATTCACCCAGGCAATCAGATTCGAAGGTCAGTACGCGGCGACCGTAGGGACTCCGGGTGAACGGAAGGTGAACGGGCTCGGGCACACGGACGACACCACCCGGAGGCGAAGATCATGAAGACCGGCGAACGGACCCCCGCCGCACCCGACGACATCGGCCGGACCTGGGCCGATGTCGTGGCCACGGCCCGCAGGAGCACCGCCGACCACCTGGTCGTCGGCACCTCCGGCAACGTCTCCGCAAGGGTCGGCGACGTGGTGCTTGTCACGCCCAGCGGGGTCCCCTACGACCGGCTCGGCCCCGGCGACGCCGTCGGCGTCGACCTCGACGGCCGCCAGGTGCTCGGCGAGCTCGCCCCCACCAGCGAACTGCCCATGCACCTCGCCGTCTACCGCGCCACCGACGCCGCCGCGATCGTCCACACCCACGCCCCGCACGCCACCGCCGTCTCCACGCTCGTCGACGAGGTGCCCCTGATCCACTACATGGCCGCCGCCCTCGGCGGGCCCGTCCGCGTCGCCCCCTACGCCCTCTACGGCACCGACGAGCTCGCCGCCCACACCCTCCGGGCCCTCGACGGCCGCACCGGCTGCCTGCTGCGCAACCACGGCACCCTCACCCACGGCGCCACCCTGGAGGCGGCCTACGACCGCACCGCCCAGCTGGAGTGGATGTGCCGGGTCTGGCTCACCGCCTCCGCCGTCCCCGGGCGCGCCCCCACCCTCCTCACACCCGCCCAGCTGGACGAAGTCACCGCCAAGTACCGGGGCTACGGACAGCCCGGCTGAGCCGAGTCGCCCGGCGGCCCGCACGGGACCAGACTGGAGGGGATGGGTCTGAGGAGAGCGGCGGCCGTCGCCGCCACCACGCTGATCGGAGCCGGGGCCGCCGCCGTGGCGGCCGGGCGGTACGCCGGCGACGCCGTCCTGCGGACCGTGCCCGGCCACCCGCCGCCGGGCGAGCACCGGCTCACCGTCCACGACGTCACCCCCGGCACCGGCGCCGCCCCCGGCACGATCACCCTCACCCGCGCCCCCGCCACGCTGCGCCCCGGCACCTACGGCCTGGCCGGCCGGGGGCTGCACGCCGTCGTCGGGGACGTCGCCGCCGACGTCTCGCACCCCCACGACTGCGTGGTCCGGCGCCTCGCGCGCGTCACCCACGGCGCCCCCGCCCCCGGCGACCGGGTCTGGCTCACCCCGCAGACGCACCGCGGCAACCCGCGCGACGCCCTCGGCCTCGACCACGCCGACGTGGACGTGCCCGGCGAGCTGGGCCCGCTGCCCGCCTGGTTCGTGCCCGGCGCCCGCGACACCTGGGTGCTCGCCGTCCACGGCCTGGGCACCACCCGGGAGCACACCCTGACCGTGCTGCCCTTCCTCCACCGGCAGCGCCTCCCCGTCCTCGCCCTCGCCTACCGGGGCGACCCCGGCGCACCCCGCCCATCGCACGGAATCAGCCACTTCGGCGCCCGGGAGTGGCGGGATCTCGATGCCGCCATCCGCTACGCCCTCCGCAACGGCGCCCGCCGCGTCGTCCTGTACGGCTGGTCCACGGGCGCGACGATGGCGCTGCTCGCCGCCCTGCGGGACACGGGCTCCGCGCTGAGCGACCGGGTCGCGGGCGTCGTCCTGGACGCGCCGCTCCTCGACTGGCCCGCCGCCCTGGGCGCCCTGGCCGCCCACCGGCTCCCGGCCGCGCTCATTCCGCTTGCGGTCCGGGCGACCGAGGGACGCACCGGTCTGGCCCCCGAGGGCCTGCTCACCGCGGCCGACCCCACCCTGCTGGACGTCCCCGCCCTCGTCGTCCACGGCACCGACGACCCCGTCGCGCCCCTCCTCCATTCCCGTGAACTCGCCGCCCGGCGGCCGGAACTGATAACGCTGCGCACCGTTCGCGGGGCGGGTCACGCGGCCTCCTGGAACGTCGATCCCACGGGCTACGAGGAGGCCCTGCGGCGCTTCCTGATCCCCCTGATGTAGGGCGTGAACAGGGCGCTCGCCCTGTTCACGCACCCCCCGCATGACGTCCCACCACGGGTCGCCGACGGCTGGATAGTTGATTCCGATTGGGTTTTCGGAGCGTGAACGGCAAGACTGCTCCTGTGACGTCCCGTACTCCGCGCGACTCCCGGCTCAGACTCGTCCCCCGACAGCCGATCACCGCCGCCCGCCGGGCCGTGGCGAACCGGGGCGCCCGTCCGGCGCCCCGCCCGCCCGCCGGCACCCCGGCCCGGCCGGAACTCGCCCGTCAGGCGAGAGCCTGGCTGGCCGGCGCGGTCCGCCTGGCCCGCTGGGCGGCCGACGAGTGCTCCCGGGGCACGACCCTGCGGCCGGGCGCCGGCGGCGGCCTCGCCGACGGCGCGGCCGAGCGCGCCGCGGCCGCCCTGGACCTGCCCCCCGCCTCGGTGCGCACCGAATGGGACCGGGCCCGGCTCGCCGGGCTGCTGGAGCTGCACGGCGGCACCGCCCGCCCCGGCTGGCGGCTGACCGCCTGGGAGCGGGACGACAGCGCCGTGCTGCGTGGCTGGGTCGCGCTCTTCGACGCCTGGTCTTTGGCCCATCCCGAGCCTCCCGGCACCGACTCCACCGTCGCGGCCGAGGTCGTCGAGGCCGCGCCCCAGCTGCTGTCCGTCATGCACCTGTCGGCCGGGCCCGTCTCCGTGGCGATGCTCCTCGACCTCCTCCAGCAGCGGGTGGCCGAGATCCGCGCCGAGCGCTGCGAGATCCCCTACGACGCGCCCGTCCCGGCGGGCGCCTGCCCCGCCGTCCCGCCCGCCCCCACCGCGGGCGACCCCCTGCCGGGGCTGCTGGACTGGGCCCTCGAAGGGCTCGCCTCCGTCGGCGCGCTCGTCATGCGCGGCGACACCGGCCCCCGCGCCGAGGCGCTGCTCACGCCGCTCGGGAACTGGGCGGTGTGGGTCAAGCTCGAGCAGATCTGCGTGGCCGCCCAGAGCCCCGCCGGGAACATCGAGCTGTCCGCCGAGGCCATGCTGCGCGGCTGCGCCGACCTCACCCCCGGCCCCGCCCGCGCCGAGTACCGCGCCTGGCTCGCCGCCCGGCCCGTGCGCAGCGCCGTCACGGAGCTGCTGGACGCCGCCCGGGGCGACGACGCGATGGTGCGCGGCCAGGCCTTCGAGGCCCTGCGCGCGGTGGGCGCCCCCGCCGAGCCGGCGGTTCGCACGGCGGCCGAGGAACCGGTGCTGCGCCCGTACGCCCTGCTGTGGCTCGCCGAGCACGAGGGGCACGACCCGGAGGAGGCCGCCGAGGTGCTCAGCCGGGAGGAGGCGACCTGGCTGTGGGTGGACACGGCGGCCGCGGTCGCGGACCACGGGGAGGGGCGGCTGCTGGTGCGGCATCTGGATTCGGCGGTGCAGGGGACGGTGCCGGGGTTGCTGGAGGAGGTCCGGGCCGTGGGGCACCCACGGACGGTGCAGGTGCTTGTCGCGCTGGCCGCCGCGCATCCGGATCCGGCCTTGGCCAAAGCCGTGCGGCGGGCCGCGTTCCAGGTGCACACGGGGGGTGCGTAGGGAGGGGCCCCTGTCCCGCCCTTTCACCGTTTCCCGGGGCTCCGCCCCGGACCCCGCTCCTCAAACGCCGGAGGGGCTGGGTTGGCTAAACGCCGGACGGGCTGATTTGAGCCCCCTTCGGGGCGTATGTGCCGAAGCTCCAGACGTTGCCCTCGGCGTCCCGGGCCATGTAGTCCCGGGAGCCGTACTCCTGGTCCGTCGGGGGCATGACGATCTCCGCGCCGTGTTCGACGGCCCGGCGGTGGTGGGCGTCGGTGTCCTCGACGACGACGTAGACGCCGGAGGGGCCGCCGCCCGCCATGGCCTCGTCGAAGACACCGCCCCGGCCCTTGGAGCCGATCATCACGATGCCGTTGCCGTAGACGAGCTCGGCGTGGAGGACGGTGCCGTCCTCGCTCTCGTAGAGCGCGCTCTGCTCGAAGCCGAAGGCCTCCGTGAGCAGCCGGATCGCCGCCTTCGCGTCGTGGTAGAGCAGCGCCGGGCTGATGGCCGGCGCCACGGTGCGCGGTTGTGCCATGGCGTTCCCTCCTCCAGGGGGGTCAGCGGAAGGTGTCGCAGCGGGCCATGTCGCCCGTGGTGTAGCCGGTGGTGAACCACTGCCGGCGCTGGGCGGCCGAGCCGTGGGTCCAGCTCTCCGGGGTGACCCGCCCCTGGAACTTCTCCTGGATGCGGTCGTCCCCCACCGCGGCCGCCGCGGAGAGCCCGTCGTCGATGTCGGCGGTGGTCAGCTGCTTGATCAGCGGCCGGCCGGTGGACTTCTCCGGGGTGCTCGTCGCGTGCTTGGCCCAGACCCCGGCGTAGCAGTCGGCCTGGAGCTCGACCTTGACCGAGTTGCTGCCCGCGCCGGTGAGCCGGTCCTGGGCGCGGGAGAGGGTGCCCTGGAGGTTCTGGATGTGGTGCCCGTACTCGTGGGCGACGACGTACGCCTGGGCGAAGGGGCCGCCGCTCGCGCCGAACTTCGTCTTCAGCTCGTCGAAGAAGCCCAGGTCCAGGTAGACCTTGCGGTCGCCGGGGCAGTAGAACGGGCCGACCGCCGAGGTGGCGGCCCCGCAGGCGGTGTTCACCCGGCCGGTGAAGAGGACCGTGGAGGCGGGCGTGTAGGTCAGGGAGTGGCGGGGGAGCTCCTGGCTCCAGAAGGACTGGGCGCTGTTGACGATCGCGACGACGCGGCAGTCCTGGCGGGTGTTGGCGTCCTTGCCGGTGCGGCAGGTCCGGGAGACCTGCTGGTCGGTGCTGGGCGAGGGCGTGGCGCCCGGCCCCTGGGAGCTCAGCCCCAGCTCGTTCGGGCCGATGCCGAAGAAGAGGCCCAGGGCCAGCGCGATCAGCCCCACGATGCCTCCGCCGATGGTCAGCCCACCGCCCGGGATCCCACCGCCCCGCTGGTCCTGCACCTGCGAGGTGTCGAGGTCCGCGTCGTCGTCGAACTGCACGTGCCCACCGCCTCTCGGCTCCACCGCTCACCGGTAAGGGCTGTCCACCCCGAGTATCGGCGAATCGCCCCCACGCCGCGCTCTCCGGCTCGTCCGGCGTGGCGGGCGACCCCGCGAATCGGCTTGCGCGCCCCCGTTAGACTGGTCCGCATGGCATTCCTCCTCGCGCACTAGACGGCGTCGTAGCGACCGAGTCCGTCCTTCCGCCGTCCATCACTGCCCAGGAGTAGAACCCCCGTGATCACCGCTTCCGGCATCGAGCTGCGCGCCGGCGCACGCGTCCTCATCGAGTCCGCCTCTTTCCGCATCGCCAAGGGCGACCGCGTCGGCCTGGTCGGCCGCAACGGCGCGGGCAAGACGACCCTCACCAAGTGCCTCGCCGGCGAGGGCATCCCCGCCGCGGGCACCATCGCCCGCTCCGGCGAGGTCGGCTACCTCCCGCAGGACCCCCGCACCGGCGATCTGGACGTGCTCGCCCGCGACCGCATCCTCTCCGCGCGCGGCCTCGACCTCGTCCTGCGCAAGATGCGGGAGAACGAGGACCGGATGGCGAACGGCAAGGGCGCCACCCGCGAGAAGGCCATGAAGAAGTACGAGCGCCTGGAGACGGAGTTCCTGACCAAGGGCGGTTACGCCGCCGAGGCGGAGGCCGCGACGATCGCCGCCAGCCTCGGTCTGCCGGACCGCATCCTCACCCAGCCGCTGCACACCCTCTCCGGTGGTCAGCGCCGCCGCGTCGAGCTGGCCCGGATCCTCTTCTCGGACGCCGACACCCTGCTGCTCGACGAGCCCACCAACCACCTCGACGCCGACTCGATCGCCTGGCTGCGGGACTACCTGAAGTCCTACCGCGGCGGCTTCATCGTGATCTCCCACGACGTCGACCTCGTCGAGACGGTCGTCAACAAGGTCTTCTACCTGGACGCCAACCGCTCGGTCATCGACGTCTACAACATGGGCTGGAAGCTCTACCAGCAGCAGCGCGAGGCCGACGAGAAGCGCCGCAAGCGCGAGCGGCAGAACGCCGAGAAGAAGGCCGCCGCGCTCAATTCGCAGGCCGACAAGATGCGCGCGAAGGCCACCAAGACCGTGGCCGCGCAGAACATGGCCAAGCGCGCCGAGAGGCTGCTGTCGGGCCTGGACGCGGTGCGCGTCTCCGACAAGGTCGCCAAGCTCCGCTTCCCCGAGCCGGCGTCCTGCGGGAAGACCCCGCTCACCGCCGAGGGCCTGTCCAAGTCCTACGGCTCGCTGGAGATCTTCACCGACGTCGACCTGGCCATCGACAAGGGCTCCCGCGTCGTCATCCTCGGCCTCAACGGCGCCGGCAAGACCACGCTGCTGCGGCTGCTCGCGGGCGCCGAGAAGCCGGACACGGGCGCGGTCACCCCCGGTCACGGCCTCAAGCTGGGCTACTACGCCCAGGAGCACGAGACGCTGGACCCGGACCGCACGGTCCTGGAGAACATGCGCTCCTCCGCGCCCGACCTCGACCTGGTCGAGGTCCGCAAGGTGCTGGGCTCCTTCCTGTTCTCCGGCGACGACGTCGACAAGCCGGCGGGCGTGCTCTCCGGCGGTGAGAAGACGCGACTGGCGCTGGCCACGCTCGTCGTCTCCTCCGCGAACGTCCTCCTCCTCGACGAGCCCACCAACAACCTCGACCCGGCCAGCCGCGAGGAGATCCTCGGCGCGCTGCGCACCTACAAGGGCGCCGTGGTGCTGGTGACGCACGACGAGGGCGCCGTGGACGCGCTGGAGCCGGAGCGGATCATCCTGCTCCCGGACGGCGTCGAGGACCTGTGGGGCCCGGACTACGCGGATCTGGTGGCGCTCGCCTGACCGGCGCCGGGGCCGCTCTTGATCAGTGCGGTCCCGATCATTCGGCCGAGGCGTGATCCACCATCTGTGTGAGGGCGGCTCGTACCCCGTCACGGTCCGTCGCTCCGGCGCACGCGCTGTGCGGGATGCCGGGCGCCGTTCGCGCCGCGCGTGGCGGGGCCCTCCCTGACCTGCCGATTCGTCCCGCCACCCGTACGGCCGTACGAGCCGGATCATGTGGAATTGCCTGCTCCAGGGCCTGTCGCGGCCGGAAAACACGGACGTCCGTTCCCTTGGACTTCTTATGGACCTTGCCGAATGGGTGGCCAGGAGGCCGCCTAGGGGTGATCATGAGAGACAAGAGGCGCATCTCCCATGAGGAGGCACGGGTGGCCGAGACTCTGAAGAAGGGCAGCCGGGTGACCGGCGCCGCGCGCGAAAAGCTCGCGGCAGACCTGAAGAAGAAGTACGACTCCGGTGCGAGCATCAGGGCGCTGGCCGAAGAGACCGGTCGCTCCTATGGCTTCGTCCACCGGATGCTCAGCGAATCCGGCGTGGTCCTGCGGGGCCGCGGTGGAGCGACGCGCGGCAAGAAGGCCGCCTCGGCCTGACGCCGCGCACCTTGTGAGAACAGCGGTCAGGACAGTCCCACCCGGTCGGCCGACCGGCCGTCCGGGTGGTTACTGTGCAGTCAACCAAGATGACTGCGGGCAATACGGAGGCCCCCATGACTGCCAGCGACACCTTGCTCGACCAGGACGGCGTACGGCTCACCGTCGATGACGCGGTGGCCACCGTCACCCTCACCAACCCCGCCAAGCGCAACGCTCAGTCGCCCGCGCTCTGGCGGGCGCTGACCGAGGCGGGACGGCGGCTGCCGGGCACCGTGCGGGTCGTGGTGCTCCAGGGCGAGGGCAAGTCCTTCTCCGCCGGCCTCGACCGGCAGGCGTTCACGCCCGAGGGCTTCGACGGCGAGCCGTCCTTCCTGGATCTGGCACGCGGCGGCGACGAGGCGCTGGACGCCGAGATCGCCGCGTACCAGGAGGCGTTCACCTGGTGGCGGCGCGCCGACGTCGTCTCCATAGCCGCCGTGCAGGGCCATGCCATCGGCGCGGGCTTCCAGCTCGCCCTCGCCTGCGACCTGCGCGTCTGTGCCGAGGACGCGCAGTTCGCCATGCGCGAGACCAGCCTGGGCCTGGTGCCCGATCTGACGGGCACTCACCCGCTGGTGTCGCTGGTGGGCTACGCCCGGGCGCTGGAGATCTGCGCCACGGGCCGCTTCGTCCACGCCGCCGAGGCCGAGCGCATCGGCCTGGCCAATGTGGTCGTCCCCCTCGCGGAGCTCCCCGCCGCCACCGCCGACCTCACCGCCGCCCTGCTGGCGGCCCCGCGCGACGCGGTCGTCGAGACCAAGGCCCTGCTGCGCGGCGCGCTCGGCCGTACGTACGAGGAGCAGCGCGTCGCGGAGCGCGCGGCGCAGGCGCGCCGGCTGCGCGACCTCGCGGGCCTCGGGGAGTGACGACGCGCGCCTCGCGCACCCCGTCCCGCTGACCGGCGGCGACCCGGACTCGCCCACCGTCACCCGAGCGGGACGCGGCGACCCCGCCTATGGTGGCTAGTGACGGGAAGAGAGGCGAGCGCCGATGACCGACACATCGAGTCAGCCCCACCAGACCGGTCAGAAGTCCGGACCCGCCCCGAGCCGGCACCCCGGCCCGGGCAGGGAGCTGCCCGCTCCCGCCGAGCGGGGCCGCACCACCATCGCCGACGGCGTCGTGGAGAAGATCGCCGGGCTCGCGGCCCGCGACGTGGTCGGCGTCCACGCCCTGGGCAGCGGACTGTCCCGCACCTTCGGGGCCGTCCGCGACCGGGTGCCCGGCGGACGGTCCGTCGCCCGGGGGGTGAAGGCGGAGGTCGGCGAGGTCCAGACGGCCCTCGATCTGGAGATCGTCGTGGTGTACGGCGTCGCCATCGCGGATGTCGCCCACGCGGTGCGGGAAAACGTCATCTCGGCGGTGGAACGGATGGCGGGCCTGGAGGTCGTCGAGGTCAACATCGCCGTGACCGACGTCAAGCTGCCGGACGAGGAAGAGGAAGAGCCGGAGCCCAGGCTCCAGTGAGGAGCGCGTGATGAGCATGGCCGTGGCCGGCATGATCGCCGGCATGGCTCTCGGATTCGCCGGCTACTTCGGAGGGTTCGGCGCCTTTCTGCTGGTCGCGGCGCTGGGCATCGTGGGCTTCGTGGGCGGGCGGCTCCTGGACGGCGATGTGGAGCCGGGCGAGTTCTCCCGGCTGCTGCGCCCGCGCGACCGCGACCGGCACGGGAGGTAGGGCGTGGGGGGAGGACGCGCGGTGGTGCCCGCCGAGCGCGGCGCCACCCGGATCGCCGACCGTGTCGTCGCGAAGATCGCCTCCCGGGCGGCCCTGGAGGCGCTGGGCGCCACGGCCCCCGCCGAGGACCACGCGCCCCCGCGCGCCAGCGTCGTCGTCCATGACGGCTCCGCCCGGGTGCGGGTCCTCGTGGAGCTGGACTACCCCGCCGACATCGGCGCCCGCTGCCGCGCCGTGCGCGAGCGGATCGCCGAGCGCGTCGGGGAACTGACGGGCATGGAGGTGCCCGAGGTGCTGATCACGGTCGAGCGGCTGCACTCCGCGCACACCGGCCGGCTGTCGGGGGTGCGGGTGCGATGAGCGGTCCCGTGTCACTGGAGAAGACGGCCGAGGAGGAGGCGCCCCGGGCCGTCGGGGGCGGCCGCGTCCCCCGCTTCCGTTCCCCGCGCAGGCTGCCCGCCACGCTGGTCGCGGCGGTGACCCTGACCGTCGCCGGGCTCTTCCTCTACGACGTCGCCGCCGTCCGCGCCGGCCGCCCCGCCATGGCCTGGCGCCGGCACCTGGCCCATGAGCTGGCGACCCGTCACCTCGGTGACGGACTGGTGGTCGCCGGCGCGGTGGTGGCCGTCCTCGCCGGCTGCTGGCTGCTCGTCCTCGCCCTCACCCCGGGCCTGCGCGGAGTGCTGCCGATGCGCCGCGCGGAGGGCGCGGGCGACGACGGGGTCCACGCCGGGCTGGAGCGCGGGGCGGCGGCCCTGGTGCTGCGCGACCGGGTGATGGAGGTCCCCGGCGTCCAGGCCGTCCGCGTCGACGTGGGCCGGCGCGTGGTCCGCGCCCGGGCCCGCTCCCACTTCCGGGACCTGGACGAGGTACGGACGGACGTGAACACCGTACTGGCCGAGGGCGTCCGGGAGTTGGGGCTCGCCCGGGAGCCGTCCCTGTCCGTGCACGTACGACGCCCTGCGAAGAGGTGACCGGGGTGGGGTGGTTCTCGCAGTGCCCGGGGTGGTTCTCGCGATGCTGAGGATCGTCAACCGGCTGCTGACCGGGCTCGCCGGAGCGCTGCTGGTGGCGCTCGGCGCCGCCGTGCTGATCGGCGCGCTGGACCTGCCGCGCCACTGGGGCTTCGAACTGCCGTCGGCCTGGCCGTTCACCGGCCCGGACGACGTGCTGCTGCCCACCGCGGACCTGCGGAGGTGGCGCGGCAGGGGATGGTGGTGGCCGGCGGTCGTCGCCGTCCTGGCCGTCGTCGTCCTGCTGTCCGCGTGGTGGCTCTCGGCCCAGGCCCGCCGGGGCCGGCTGCGCGAGGTGGTGGTCCACAGCGGCGGCGGAGAGGTGGCGTCGGTGCGGGGGCGGGCGCTGGAGGAAGTGATGGAGGCGGAGGCCGAGGAGCTGCCGGGGGTGGAACGGGCGGCCGTCGTACTGTCGGGACGCCGGACGGCGCCCCGGGCACGGATCGTCCTGACACTGGGGGCGCGCGGGGCACCGGGGGTGGCGTTGGCGCGGCTGCGCGAGGAAGTCCTGCGCCACGCGCGGGTGTCGGCCGGGCTGACGCGCCTCCCGACGGAGGTGCGGTTGCGGGCCGTGCGGCACCGGGCGGAACGGGTGGGGTGACGGGGCTCCGCCCCGCTCGCCGCCGTCGGTGCTTCTCCCCCGTGGCGACGGCGGGGGCGCAGGTCAGGGCGAGTTGACGCCCCTTCCCACCGCGTGGTGGACTTCCGGAGCCAAACGGCGACAGCAGAGGAAGCCGGTGCGAATCCGGCGCGGTCCCGCCACTGTCACCGGGGAGTGTCCCCCCAACCGATGGCCACGGCGCGAGCCGGAAGGCCGGGGGCGGCGCGGATCCGGGAGCCAGGAGACTCTGGTCGCCGTCACGTCGAGCCAGGGCGCGGACCCTGAGTGAGGACACCGCTTCGCCATGCCCGGCCGCGATCGCTTCTCCTTCGCGTACGGCGCCGCCCTCGGGTTCGCCTGCGACCTGCTCCTCGGCGACCCCCGCCGCGGCCATCCCGTCGCCGCGTTCGGCCGGGCCGCGCAGGCCGTCGAACGCCGGCTGTGGCGCGACCACCGGGGGTACGGCACGCTCCACGCCCTCGTCTGCGCCGGTGGCGCGGCCGCCGGGGCCGGGCTGCTGGCCCGCGCCGCGCGAGGCCACCGCGCGGCCGAGATCGCGCTGACCGCCGCCGCCACCTGGTCCGTCCTGGGCGGCACGTCCCTGGGCCGGGAGGCCCGGGCCATCGGCGGCGCGCTGGCCGCCGGGGACGTGGAGGTCGCCCGGGAGCGGCTGCCGCACCTGTGCGGCCGCGACCCGCAGGCGCTGGACGCGCAGCAGATCGCCCGGGCCGTGGTGGAGTCCGTCGCCGAGAACACCTCCGACGCCGTCGTGGGCGCCCTCGTCTGGGGCGCCCTGGGGGGCGTGCCCGGGCTCGTGGGCTTCCGGGCGGTCAACACCCTGGACGCCATGGTGGGTCACAAGTCGCCCCGGCTGCGGCGGTTCGGCTGGGCGTCGGCCCGGCTCGACGACGTCGTCGGCTGGCCGGGCGCCCGGCTGACCGCCGCGCTCACGGTCCTCGCCGGGCCCGACCCGCGCGGCGCGCTGCGCGTGGCCCGGCGCGACGCCTCCCGCCACCCCAGCCCCAACGCCGGGCCGGTCGAGGCCGCCTTCGCCGGGGCCCTGGGCGTACGGCTCGGCGGCACCCTCGCCTACGCGGGGCGCGTCGAGCACCGCCCGGTGCTGGGCGAGGAGAACCGTCCGGTGCGGACGGCGGACATCGAGCGCGCGGTCCGGCTCTCGCGCCGGGTGTCGCTGCTGGCCCTGGGGACGGCGGTCACGGCCCGTACGGTGGGCAGCCTGTTCAGGAACGCGGGGAGGAATCGGTGACAGTCTCGGTGACAGCCGACAGGAGCGGGCGCACGGGCCCGCCGGGCGGGGGCCTGCTGGTGGCCGGGACCACCTCGGACGCGGGCAAGAGCGTGGTCACGGCCGGCATCTGCCGCTGGCTGGTCCGCAAGGGCGTCAAGGTCGCGCCGTTCAAGGCGCAGAACATGTCCCTCAACTCCTTCGTGACGCGCGACGGCGCGGAGATAGGGCGCGCGCAGGCGATGCAGGCCGCCGCCGCCCGCGTCGAGCCGAGCGCGCTCATGAACCCGGTGCTGCTCAAGCCCGGCAGCGACCGCAGCAGCCAGGTCGTCCTCATGGGCAAGCCGGTGGGCGAACTCAGCGCCCGCGGCTACCACGCGGGACGCCAGGAGCAGCTGTTCGGCACGGTGACGGAGTGCCTGGCCGAGCTGCGGCGCACCCACGACGCCGTGATCTGCGAGGGCGCCGGCAGCCCCGCCGAGATCAACCTGCGCCGCTCCGACATCGTCAACATGGGCATCGCCCGCGCCGCGCGCCTGCCCGTGGTCGTCGTCGGCGATATCGACCGGGGCGGCGTCTTCGCCTCCTTCTTCGGTACGACAGCGCTGCTCTCCCCCGAGGACCAGGAGCTGATAGCGGGCTACGTGGTCAACAAGTTCCGGGGCGACGTGAGCCTGCTGGAGCCTGGGCTGGAGATGCTGCGCGACCTGACGGGCCGGCGGACGTTCGGCGTGCTGCCGTTCGCCCACGGCCTGGGCATCGACGAGGAGGACGGCCTGCGGGTGTCCCTGCGCGGCGCGGTCCGCGAGTCCGTGGTCGCCCCGCCGCACGGCGCGGACGTCCTGCGGGTCGCCGTGTGCGCGGTGCCGCTGATGTCGAACTTCACGGACGTCGACGCGCTGGCCGCCGAACCCGGCGTCGTCGTGCGGTTCGTGGACCGCCCCGAGGAGCTCGCCGACGCCGACCTGGTCGTCGTACCCGGCACGCGCGGCACGGTACGGGCGCTCGCGTGGCTGCGCGAACGCGGGCTCGCCGACGCCCTCGCGCGGCGGGCGGCGGAGGGCCGCCCGGTGCTGGGCGTCTGCGGCGGCTTCCAGCTGCTGGGCGAGCGGATCGACGACGACGTCGAGTCGAAGGCGGGCACGGTCGAGGGCCTGGGCCTGCTGCCGGTGCGCGTGCGGTTCGCGGTGGAGAAGACCCTGGCCCGGCCGGTCGGCGAGGCCCTGGGCGAGCACGTGGAGGGCTACGAGATCCACCACGGCGTGGCCGAGGTGCTGGGCGGGGACGAGCCGTTCCTCGACGGGTGCCGGGTGGGCGCGGTGTGGGGCACGCACTGGCACGGCTCGCTGGAGAGCGACGGCTTCCGCCGGGCGTTCCTGCGCCGGGTCGCGGAAGCGGCCGGACGGGCGTTCGTCCCCGCGCCCGACACGTCGTTCGGGGCGCTGCGGGAGGAGCAGCTCGACCGGCTGGGCGACCTCGTCGAGGAGCACGCGGACACGGACGCGCTGCTGCGCCTGATCGAGGACGGGGTGCCGGGCGGACTGCCGTTCATACCGCCCGGGGCGCCGCCACTGACCCGTTCCCTCCAGGGAGGCAACCGCTGATGTCCTCGTCCACCTATCCGTTCACCGCGATCGTCGGCATGGACGACATGCGGCTGGGCCTCCTGCTCAACGCGATCTCGCCGTCGATCGGCGGCGTCCTCGTGCGCGGCGAGAAGGGCACCGCGAAGACCACCACCGTCCGGGCCCTGGCGGCGCTGCTGCCCGAGGTCGTGACCGTCACGGGCTGCCGGTTCTCCTGCGACCCGGCGGCCCCGGACCCCCACTGCCCGGACGGTCCCCACGCGGGCGGCGACGCGGACGATGCCGGTGCGGCCCGCCCGGCGCGGATGGTCGAGCTGCCCGTCGGCGCGTCCGAGGACCGCCTCGTCGGCTCGCTCGACATCGAGCGGGCGCTGGGCGAGGGCGTCAAGGCGTTCGAGCCCGGCCTGCTGGCCGCCGCGCACCGGGGCGTGCTCTACGTCGACGAGGTCAACCTGCTGGGCGACCACCTCGTGGACAGCCTGCTGGACGCGGCGGCGACCGGTGTCTCCTCCGTCGAGCGCGAGGGCGTCTCCGTGCGCCACGCCTCCCGCTTCCTCCTCGTGGGCACCATGAACCCCGAGGAGGGCGAGCTGCGCCCGCAGCTCCTCGACCGCTTCGGGCTGACCGTCGAGGTCGCGGCCTCGCGCGAGACCGAGGAGCGCGTCGAGGTCGTGCGCCGACGTCTCGCCTTCGACGAGGACCCGGCGGCCTTCGCCGCCAAGTGGGCGCCGGAGGAGGACGCGCTGCGCGAGCGCATCGCGGCCGCGCGGGCGCTGCTGCCGGGCGTACGGCTCGGGGACGGCGCGCTGCGCCGGATCGCGGCGGTGTGCGCCGGGTTCGAGGTGGACGGGATGCGCGCGGACATCGTGACAGCGCGCACCTCTGCCGCGCTGGCCGCGTGGGCGGGGCGAACGGATGTCACGACGGCGGACGTACGACAGGCGGCACTGCTGTCGCTGCCCCACCGGCGCCGCCGGAACCCCTTCGACGCGCCCGGTCTGGACGAGGACAGGCTGGACGAGATCCTCGCCGGGTTCGAGGACGAGGAGCCCGAGCCGGAACCGGAGCCGGACGGTCCTGAGCCGGACGGTGACGGCCCCGAGGGCCCGGAGGGCCCGGACGACGGACCGGGTGGCGGCCCGGACGGCGGTGGTCAGCCTCCGCAGGGGGCGGGCGACGGACCGGCCGCCACCACGGACGACGTACCGCCGCAGCGTCAGGAGCCGGGGCACGAGCGCGCCCGGCAGGAGGCGTCGGCCTCCGGGAGCGACGACGGCGGGGAGGCCCCCGCTGTCGCAGCCGCTGAGCCGTTCCGGACCCGGCGGTTCACCGTCCCCGGCCTCGGCGAGGGCGCCGACGGGCGCCGCTCGCGCGCGCTCACGGCGCACGGCCGGACGACGGGGGCGCGCCGGCCGCGCGGGGGCGCGCTGTCGAAGCTGCACCTCGCCGCGACCGTCCAGGCCGCCGCCCCGCACCAGCGGGCGCGGGGCCGGGGCGGTCCCGGGCTGGTCGTCCGACGCGACGACCTGCGCGAAGCCGTGCGCGAGGGGCGCGAGGGAAACCTGGTGCTGTTCGTCGTGGACGCCTCCGGCTCCATGGCGGCCCGCAAGCGGATGAGCGCGGTCAAGGGCGCGGTGCTCTCCCTGCTGATGGACGCCTACCAGCGCCGCGACAAGATCGGGATGGTGACGTTCCGGGGCACCGGCGCGACGGTGGCGCTGCCGCCGACGTCGTCCGTCGAGGCGGGCGCGGCCCGGCTGGAGAAGCTGCCGACGGGCGGCCGGACGCCGCTGGCGGCGGGCCTGCTCCAGGCCCACGAGGTACTGCGCGTGGAGCGCATGCGCGATCCGTCGCGCCGTCCGCTGCTGGTCGTCGTGACCGACGGACGGGCGACGGGCGGCGTGGAACCGCTGGCGCGCGCCGCGCGCGCGGCCGGGCTGCTCGCGGGCTCCGGCATCGCGTCGGTGGTCGTGGACTGCGAGGCCGGTCCGGTGCGGCTCGGCCTGGCGGGCGAGCTGGGCCGGGCGCTCGGCGGGCCGGTCGTGACCCTCGACGACCTGCGCGCGGAGAATGTCTCCGCGCTGGTACGCACCGTACGGAACACCGACTCACGGAGGGCCGCGTAATGCCCCAGGGACAGCCGACCGTCGTACCCGACGACGGGCTCACCACACGTCAGCGCCGCAACCGGCCGCTGGTCCTCGTCCACACCGGCATCGGCAAGGGCAAGTCGACGGCGGCCTTCGGGCTGGCGCTGCGCGCCTGGAACCAGGGCTGGCCGATCGGGGTGTTCCAGTTCGTGAAGTCCGCGAAGTGGAAGGTCGGCGAGGAGAACGCGCTGCGGGTGCTGGGCGCCTCCGGCGAGGGCGGCACGGTCGACTGGCACAAGATGGGCGAGGGCTGGTCCTGGATCCAGCGCGATTCCGAACTGAGCAACGAGGAGAAGGCGCGGGAGGGCTGGGAGCAGGTCAAGCGCGACCTGGCGGCGGAGACGTACCGGCTCTACGTGCTGGACGAGTTCGCGTACCCGATGCACTGGGGCTGGATCGACACGGACGAGGTGATCGAGGTGCTGCGGGACCGCCCCGGCACCCAGCACGTCGTCATCACCGGCCGCAACGCCCCGGAGAAGCTGCTGGACTTCGCGGATCTGGTGACGGACATGTCCAAGGTCAAGCACCCGATGGACGCCGGTCAGAAGGGCCAGCGGGGCATCGAGTGGTGAGTACGCACGTCCCCCGCCTGGTCATCGCCGCGCCGGCCTCCGGCAGCGGCAAGACCACGGTGGCCACCGGCCTGATGCGGGCCTTCGCGGACGCGGGGCTCGCGGTCTCCCCCCACAAGGTGGGTCCCGACTACATCGACCCGGGCTACCACGCCCTCGCGACCGGCCGCCCGGGCCGCAACCTCGACGCCTATATGTGCGGCCCGGAGCGCGTGGCCCCGCTGTTCCTCCACGGGGCGGCGGGCTGCGACGTGGCGGTCGTCGAGGGCGTCATGGGCCTGTACGACGGCGCGGCCGGGCAGGGCGAGCTGGCCTCCACGGCCCATGTGGCGAAGCTCCTGCGGGCGCCGGTGGTGCTCGTCGTCGACGCGTCGTCGCAGTCGCGGTCGGTGGCGGCGCTGGTGCACGGCTTCGCCTCCTGGGACCCGGAGGTCCGGGTCGCGGGCGTCATCCTCAACAAGGTCGGCTCGGACCGCCACGAGGCGCTGCTGCGGGAGGCGCTGGAGGAGTCGGGGGTGGCGGTGCTGGGCGCCGTGCGGCGCGCCGGGCAGGTGCACACGCCGTCCCGCCACCTGGGCCTGGTCCCCGTGGCCGAGCGGCGCGCGGACGCGGTGGAGGCGGTGGCGGAGTTCGCCGCGCGCGTCCGGCAGGGCTGCGACCTGAAGGCCCTCCTCGCTCTGGCCCACAGCGCCCCGCCGCTGGCGGAGGAGCCGTGGGACCCGTCCCCGGGGGCTCCGCCCCCGGACCCCCGCTCCTCAAACGCCGGAGGGGCTGGATATGCCCCCGTGATCGCCGTGGCCGGCGGCCCGGCCTTCACGTTCTCGTACGCCGAGCACGCGGAGCTGCTCACCGCCGCCGGCGCGGAGGTCGTCACCTTCGACCCCCTTCACGACGAGGCCCTCCCCGAGGGCACCAGCGGCATCGTCATCGGCGGCGGCTTCCCCGAGATGTACGCCGCGGAGCTCTCCGCCAACGAGCCCCTGCGCACGGCCGTGGCGGAGCTGGCCCGCTCGGGGGCCCCGATCGCCGCCGAGTGCGCGGGCCTGCTCTACCTGGCCCGCACCCTCGACGACAAGCCCATGTGCGGCGTCCTCGACGCCGACGCCCGGATGTCGGAGCGGCTCACGCTCGGCTACCGCGACGCCGTCGCGATCGCCGACAACCCGCTCGCCGCCGCGGGCACCCGCGTCCGGGGCCACGAGTTCCACCGCACGGTGATCGAGCCGGCGGCGGGCGCCACCCCCGCGTGGGGGTTCACCCACCCCCGCCGTCAGGTGGAGGGCTTCGTCCAGGGCGGCGTGCACGCCTCCTACCTCCACACCCATTGGGCGGGCGCCCCCGGCACGGCGTCCCGCCTCGTCGCGCGCGCCCGGCGATGAGGGGCGCGCTCCACATCGGCGTCGGCGGCTGCCGGGGCGTGTCCCGCGACGAAGTGGTGTCACTCGTCGAACGGAGCATCGAGGAGGCGGGCGCCGTCGGCGCCGCGATCGCCGCCCTCGCGACCATCGACGTCAAGGCGGACGAGCCCGGGCTGCGTGCGGCGGCCCGCCGCCTGGGGGTGCCCCTGACCGCGTACGGCCCCGGCGCCCTCGCCGCCCAGCCCGTGCCCCACCCCTCCGACGCGGCCCGCGCGGCGGTGGGCGTGGCGAGCGTCGCGGAGGCGGCCGCGCTCCTGTCGGCCGGGCCGGGGGCCGTCCTTCTCGTGGGGAAGCGGAAGTCCGCGCGAGCGACGTGCGCGATCGCCTGTACCGTCTGATTTCATGCACATATCCCAATCCGCGCGCACCGCTCACGCGCCGACCCCCGAGCCCGACCTCCGGCACCACGGGGACGTGGAAGTACGCGGCATGGGCGCCGAGTTGACCGACCTCGCCGTCAACGTGCGGACCGGGACGCCCCCGGAGTGGCTGCGGGAGCGGATAGCGGAGTCGCTGGGCACGCTCGCGGCGTACCCGGACGGGCGTGCCGCCCGGCGGGCCGTCGCGGCGCGGCACGGGCTGCCGGAGGAGCGGGTGCTGCTGACGGCGGGGGCGGCGGAGGCGTTCGTCCTGCTGGCGCGGGCCCTGCCGGTGCGCCGGGCCGTGGTGGTGCACCCGCAGTTCACCGAGCCGGAGGCGGCCCTGCGGGACGCCGGGCACGCGGTGGAGCGCGTCGTGCTGACCCCGGAGGACGGGTTCCGGCTCGACCCGCGCGCGGTGCCCGGGGACGCGGACCTGGTGGTCGTCGGCAACCCCACCAACCCCACCTCCGTGCTCCACCCGGCCGGCACCCTGGCCCGGCTGGCGCGACCGGGCCGGATCCTGGTGGTGGACGAGGCGTTCATGGACGCGGTGCCGGTCGAACGGGAGTCGCTGGCCTCCCGCACCGACCTGCCGGGGCTCGTCGTGCTGCGCAGCCTCACCAAGACCTGGGGCCTGGCGGGGCTGCGCGTCGGCTACGTGCTCGCCGCGCCCGACACCGTGGCCGCGCTGGAACGGGCCCAGCCGCTGTGGCCGGTTTCGTCACCGGCGCTGGTGGCGGCGGAGGCGTGCAGCGCGCCGCGCGCGATGGCCGAGGCCGCGCTCGCGGCGCACGTGACCGCCGCCGACCGGGCCCATCTGCTGGCCCGGCTCGCGGAGTTCCCGGAGCTGACCGTGCAGGGCCCGGCGGCGGGACCGTTCGTCCTGGTCCGGCTGCCGGGGGCGGCGGCGGTGCGGTCGCGGCTGCGCGGCCTCGGCTTCGCGGTGCGCCGGGGCGACACGTTCCCGGGGCTGGGCCCGGACTACCTCCGCCTCGCGGTCCGGGACCGCGCGACGTCGGACCGCTTCGCCACGGCCCTGCGGACCGCCCTGGACGACCTGCGCGGCCGGTCCGCCGCCACGACGGACGGACCGCCCGCCCCGCGCGCGGACCACGGCACGTCCGGCCCCGCGGCCGGCACGGACGGTGGCGGGCCCACCGCCAACGACCTGACCGAGGCACGGCCGACGCGCTGAGCACCCCGGGGCATCCGGCCGTCCCGGAGCCGTCCCGCGGCCGCCCGCTCAGCCCTGGCCCTCCTCCCGGCGGCTCTCCTTGCGGCGCCGTGCGGCGATGAGGGCGCCCCCTCCTCCGACGACCAGCAGCCCGGCCGCGGCGGCGATGTAGGGGGTGGCGGAGCCGCCGCCGGTCTCGGCGAGGTCGTGGCCGGCCGGTTCGGCGGTCCGTTCGGCGGATGCCTGCTTCGCCTCCGTGCCGACGCCGGTGCCGGGCTTCACCGGGTCCGAGGGCCGGTCCGCCGGGGACTCGCAGGAGGCCCGTACCAGCGTCACCTTGCCCACCACCTTGGCCACGCCCAGCGCCAGCGGGTCGACGGAGACGTCCAGGTCGAGCGCGGTGGCGGCGGCGGTGCGGGAGGTGGTGACGGTCTTCGACAGGTCCAGCCGCACGTCGCCCACCCCCGGCACGGTCACCTTGGTCGGGCCGTTCGGCGTGAGGGTGACCTTCTTGCCGAGCACGGAGACCGAGCCCAACAGGTTGGCGGTGGCCTTCGGCTTCGCGCCCGCCTCGCAGACGGCCTCGGAGGTGACCTGCTGGAGCTCGATGAGCGAGCGCAGGGGCAGGCCGGGCAGGTGCACCTTGGCGTGGACGAGGTTGGCGTAGCCCTTGGCGGCCCGGCGGTCGGCCGTGGCGCGGGAGGTGGCGGCCTCGGCGCGCAGGATGTCGACGGCCTTGCCGCCCTCGATGCCGTCGAGGGTGACGGTGAGCGCGGCCTTCGAGGCGTCGGCGGGCGCGTGGACGTCATTGAGGGCGGCCTCGACGGGGACGTGCGCGGCCTTGCCGAGCAGGGAGACGTCGAGCCCGGTCCGCAGGACGGTCGCGTCGGCCCGGCCGGTCCCGGTCCCGGAGCCGGATCCGGTGTCGGTGGCGCTCGCGGGCACGGACGCGGCGCCCAGGGCGAGCGCGGTCGCGGTGACCGTCGCGGCCAGGGCGGCGAACCGGTGCGCGGGCATGCCGAAGGAAGAGCTGGTGGTGCTGAACACGTGTGTGGAACCCCCACGGGAGAAAGGAGCCGCCGGCGCGCCAATGGGGGACATCGCGCGCTGACGGCTTGACTCCGCAATGTTCGGGGCCGGGAGGGTGAACGGGCGGCGCTCTACCGCCAGTTCACTCCAAAGGGTGGGTTTCGTGCTCGTATTCGAGCCAACGGCCGCAGGAGTACCCGCACGGCACACTGAGCCCACCGGCTCAAGCCACCACGCGCCCCCGCAGCACCACCCTGCTCGGCGCGCCGAGCACCCGTACATCCGCGCGCGGGTCGGCGTCGTAGACGACGAGGTCCGCCGGGGCGCCCTCCTCCAGGCCCGGCCGCCCCAGCCACGCCCGTGCTCCCCACGTGGCCGCCGACAGCGCGGCCGCCGTCGGGATGCCCGCCTTGACCAGTTCCTCGACCTCCTGGCCGACCAGGCCGTGCGGCAGCGAACCTCCCGCGTCGGTGCCGACGTAGACGGGGATTCCCGCGTCATAAGCGGCGCCCACCGTCGCGTAGCGGCGCGCGTGCAGCCGGCGCATGTGGTCCGCCCAGCGCGGGAACTTGCCCTCGCCGCCGTCCGCGAGCCGGGGGAAGGTGGCGATGTTGACCAGCGTCGGGACGATGGCCACGCCCCGCTCGGCGAAGAGCGGGATCGTCTCCTCGGTCAGCCCCGTGGCGTGCTCGATGCAGTCGATCCCCGCCTCCACGAGCGGGGCGAGGGTCTCCTCGGCGAAGCAGTGGGCCGTGACCCGGGCGCCCAGCCGGTGGGCCTCGGCGATGGCGGCCTCGACCGCGCCGCGCGGCCAGCAGGCGCCCAGGTCGCCCGTCTCCCGGTCGATCCAGTCGCCCACCAGCTTCACCCAGCCGTCCCCGCGCCGCGCCTCCCGCGCCACATAGGCCACCAGGTCCTCGGGCTCGATCTCATGCGCGTAGTTGCGGATGTAACGGCGGGTGCGGGCGATGTGCCGGCCCGCGCGGATGATGCGCGGCAGGTCCTCGCGCTCGTCGATCCAGCGGGTGTCGGACGGCGACCCGGCGTCGCGCAGCAGCAGCGCGCCCGCGTGACGCTCGGTCAGCGCCTGCTTCTCGGTCGTCGCCTCGTCGACCGCGCCGTGCGCGTCGAGCCCCACGTGGCAGTGGGCGTCCACCAGGCCGGGGAGCACCCACCCCGCGACGGTGGTGACGTCCCGTGCCCCGGCCGGCCGGTCGAAGGTGATCCGCCCGCCCACCACCCACAGCTCGTCGCGCACCCCGTCCAGCGGGTCCGGTCCGACGAGTATCCGTCCCTTGATGTGCAGCACCGCGCCGTCGTCCATGCAGGCACTGTACGAGGTAGGGGCGCACCGAACCCCCCGTCCCCCAAGTGATCTACCCTGTGCGCGTGATGGTGAGGGCCGCGCTCCGGCGCCCGATGAGCGCGGTGCTGGGCCGACGCGCCCGGTTACGGTGGGTGCACCTGCTGCTGGGCGGCGCCCTGTCGATGCCGTTCTATCTGCTGACGAACACGCTGGTGTCGCTGTTCCGGCCGGACGGCAACATCCTCTTCTCCTCCTCCCTCGTCCGGCAGTTCGGCGTGCTCTTCCTCGCGCTCGGCCCGGTGGCCGTCACGGCTCTGCATCCGCTCGTCAGGCCCTTCGAGGGCGAGGCGGCCCGGGTGCTGTGCGGGGTGCCCCGGGAGGAGCTGGCCCTGGAGCCGGGCCGGTCGTGGGCCGCCCGGGGCCGGACGGCCGCGTGGTGCGCGCTGCACCTGGCGGCGGGAGCCGTCGTGAGCGGGATGTCGCTGGCCACGCCGCCGGCGGCGCTGTACCTGATCGTCCTGCCCTTCCTGGACGGGCCGGGCAAGCTCGCCGAGGTCGCCTGGCTGCGCGTCTTCACCGGCCCCGGCGTGCTGCTCGCGCCCGTGGCCGGGTGCGCGCTGCTGGCGCTGGTCGTCGGCACGTCCTGGGCGGCGGGCTCGCTGCTGGCGCGCTGGGCGCCCGTCCTGCTGGGCGCCACGGCGGCGGACCGGCTCGCGGCGGCCGAGGAGCACGCCCACCGACTGGCCCTGCGCAACCGGCTGGCGCGCGAACTCCACGACTCGGTCGGGCACGCGCTGAGCGCGGTGAGCCTCCAGGCGAGCGCCGCGCGCCGGGTCCTGGACCACGACCCCGAGTTCGCCTGGCAGGCCCTGGCCGCGATCGAGGAGGCCGCGCGCGAGGCGGTCGGCGAACTCGACGCGGTGCTGGGGCTGCTGCGCGAGGACGGCTCCTCCCCCACCGCCCCGGCGCCCACCCTGGCCGACGTCGGCGGCCTGCTGGAACGTACCCGCGCGGCGGGCGGCAGGGTCGAGTGCGCCCTGCCGCCCGGCGGCCTGGAGAAGATCCCCCCGGTGCCCTCCCGCGAGGCCTACCGGATCGTGCAGGAAGGTCTCGGCAACGCCCTGCGGCACGCGGGCGACGTGCCCGTGCGGCTGAGCGTCGCCGTGCACGACGACACCTTGGAGATTCTGTTGGAGAACCCCGTGAAACCCGGCACCCGGGCCGGCGTCCCCCGCCCCGGCGGCGGCCGCGGCCTCACCGGCATCGCCGAGCGCGCCCGGCTGCTGCGCGGCACCAGCGAGGCCGGCGAACACGACGGCGTATGGCGCCTTTCGGCCCGGCTGCCGCTGCGGGGTGAGGCGCGGTGACCACGACCGAGCCGATACGCGTGGTCCTCGCGGACGACGAACACCTCGTCCGCACCGCCCTGCGGGCGATCCTGGGCGCCGAGCCGGGCGTGGAGGTCGTCGGCGAGGCGGGCACGGGGGCCGAAGCGGTGTCGGTGGTGCGCGCGCTCCGGCCCGACGTCGTACTGATGGACGTCCGGATGCCCGAGGTCGACGGCATCCGCGCCACCGAGCGGATCCTGGCCGGGACGGACGACCCGCCGCGCGTCATCGTCGTCACCACCTTCGAGAACGACGCCTACGTGTACGACGCGCTGCGCGCCGGGGCGTCCGGCTTCCTCCTCAAGCGCGCGGGCGCCGACGAACTCGTCCAGGCCGTGAAGCTGGTGGCCCACAGCGACTCGCTGCTCTTCCCCGCCGCCGTACGCGCCCTGGCCGCCGCCCACGCGGCGCCCCGGAGCGACGCCAGGGCGGCGGCGCTGCGGGAACAGTTGTCCGAACGCGAGGCGGAGGTGCTGCGGTTGCTGGCGACCGGACTGTCGAACGCGGAGATCGCCGCGCGGATGGTGCTCGGGGCCGCCACGGTCAAGACGCATGTGGCGGGGATCCTCGCCAAGCTCGGGGTGCGGGACCGTACGCAGGCGGTCATCGCCGCGTACGAATGCGGCTTCGTCAGCCCCGGCTGACGGGCGCCTCCCGCGCGGGGTTCCGCCGACTTTCCGGGTGCCCCCGGTGGGTGGTGCCCGCGCCTGGCGGCGCGGGTTTCGCCCACCCGCCCGCCCGATTACCCGGCACGGATCGCTCAGCCACGGGCATGGGGTGACATGAGGGGGCGGGGTGGGGTGGACGGGCCCTGGTAGGGGCGTAAGGAGCTCTTCGCCGCTGGAGGCAAGGGCCGGGTGCCCCGACTGATACCAGGGGCCGCGAAGAGCTCAGCCCCGTAAGGGCCCGTCCACCCCACCCCGCCCCCGACCCACCACCCACGACCGGCCTACACCGCAACCCGTCAGCCGCGGACGACGCAGTCGCGAACGACCTTCGCCAGCACCCCCGCCTCCGGCGCCGCACCCCCCGGGTACGCGAAGCGACGGCGGTTGTAGCCGAAGGCCAGACCCACACTCGGGTCGGCAAAGGCCTGCGAGCCCGCCGCACCGCCGTGCCCGAAGGAACGCGCACCCAGGAAGGGATAGTCCACGCTCGTCGCCGCGAAGCCCAGACCGAACGCGTGGGTCATGCCGCCCAGGGCCACGTCGGGCCCGAAGGAGTGGATCTCCGCGAAACGGGCGGCCGTCTCCGCCGTCAGCAGCGGCGCCTTCCCGTCCACCCCGCTGATCGCCGCCGCGTACATCCCGGCCAGCCCCCGCGCGGAGGCCACACCACCGGCGGACGCCTGCCCCCCGGCCCGCACCTCGCGGAAGTTGGGCAGGGACTGGATGCCGTTCGCGAACTGCGGGTCACCGGCGTTGAAGGCTATGCCCTGGAGGCTGTCGGGTCCGACGGCGCCCTGCGCCAACTCCCGCTTCTGCTCGGGGGTGGGATCCATCGGCTGGGTGGAGAGCCAGCGGTGCTCCTGCTCCTCGGGCAGGCCCAGGTAGAAGTCCAGGCCGTACGGGGCGCGGATCCGGTCCTCGTACACCTCCTGGAGCGTCCGCCCCGTGGCCCGGCGGACGACCTCGCCGGTCAGGGCGCCGATCACCAGCGCGTGGTAGCCGAAGGCCGTGCCCGGACGCCAGAACGGGCGCAGGCCCGCCAGCCGCTCGGCGATGAGCCGGTCGTCGGCCAGCTCCTTGAGGGGGAACCCGCCCTCGACCCCCACGACACCCGCGCGGTGGGCCAGCAGGTCGCGCAGCGTGACGTGCTCCTTGCCCGCCGAGCCGAACTCGGGCCAGTAGTGGCGCACTTCCTCGTCCAGGTCCAGCGTGCCGTCCTGGACGAGCAGGGCCACGACGAGGTGCGCCGCGCCCTTGCTGGACGAGAACACGCCGGTGAGCGACTCCCCCGTGATCTCCGGCCCGCCCCACAGGTCCACGACCCGCCTGCCGTCCACATACGCCGCCAGCTGCGCCGAGTGCCCGGCGCGCTCCTGCGCCAGCGTGGCCTCGAACGCCTCGCGCACGGGCTCGAAGCCCTCGGCGACAGTCCCCTGTGCGATGTGCGCGTTGCCGTTGTCCGACATGTGCTCCCCCATGATCAAAGTCGATTGACGGGTTGCACAGCCTCCGACCGCGTTCGAATATTCCCGGCCCGATTCGACCCCCGGGTCATGGAACCGCAAAGGGTCATGGCTCGTTACCTCGTACATGACCGCTATGACACCCGGCTCGAACATCCCGCTCTCCGTCACCCGTGTGACGGTGGACGTCACCGCCCCCGTGCGGCTCGACGTTTCGGGCCTGCTGCTCACCGCCGACGGCAAGGTGCGCTCCGACGACGACTTCGTCTTCTACAACCAGCCCAGCGCCCCCGGTGTGACGCACCGTGCCGCCTCCGGCGCCACGCCCGACGCGATCATCGTCGACACGGCGGCCGTCCCCGCCGGCATCGACAAGATCGTGGTCACCGCGAGCCCGGACGCCCAGGGCGCCACCTTCGCCGGCACCGAGCCGACGGCGACCGTGCGCGGCGCCGACGACAGCGCGGTGATCGCCACGTTCACCCCGCCCCGGCTGGACACGGAGACGGCACTGGTGGTCGTGGAGATCTACCGGCGCAACGGCGCGTGGAAGCTCCGTGCGGTGGGTCAGGGGTACGCCAACGGTCTGGCGGGCATCGCCACGGACTTCGGCGTGAGCGTGGACGAGCCGGCGGCGTCGGCGCCCGCCGCCCCGGCCCCGGTCGCCCCCGTCGCGGCGGCCCCCGTCGTGCCGCCGGTTCCGGCCGCCCCGCCCGTCGTCCCCGGGAAGATCAACCTGGACAAGGGCCGGGTGAGCCTCCGGAAGAACGAGACCGTCTCCCTGGTCAAGGGCGGTCAGCCGCTGACCCGTTCGGTCAAGATGGGCCTCGGCTGGGAGCCCGCCTGGAACGGCCGGGCCATCGACCTCGACGCCTCGGTCATCGCCTACGGCCCCGACCGCAACATGATCGACGCCTGCTACTTCGGCCGGCTCCAGATCCTCAACGGCGTCATCCAGCACTCCGGCGACAACCTCACCGGCGAGGGCTCCGGCGACGACGAGACCATCACCGTCCACATGGGCGGCCTGCCGCCCGAGGTGACGGGCCTCGTCTTCACCGTCAGCTCCTTCAACGGCCAGAAGTTCACCGAGGTGGCCAAGGCGTACTGCCGCCTGATGGACGCCCAGACCGGCGAGGAGCTGGTCCGCTTCGACCTGACCGGCGCCGAGGCCCAGACGGGCGTCCTGATGTGCAAGTTCATCCGCCAGTACTCGGGCGAGTGGGAGATGACGGCCCTGGGCGACTTCGTCAAGGCCAAGACGGTGCGGGATCTGGTGAAGCCGGCGGCGCAGGCGCTGTAGCCCCAGTCGCCGCGACCGCCGGCGCCGTGGCTCCCACCGCCCCGGCCAGCCGCCGGTAGGAGTCCAGGAGCGCGGCCCTGTCGTACGTACTGGTCGTGACCAGCACCTCGTCGGCCCCGGTGCGGGCCACGAGGGAGCCGAGGGCGGCCGTCACGTCGCCCTCGGTGCCGTGGATGTGGCCGCGCAGCGCGGCTTCGTAGAAGCCGCGCTCCCGCTGTGACATCGAGGGGACCAGTTTCCCCTCGATCTCCTCGGCGGAGCGGAGGGGCGGGAACACGCCGTGTGTCCGTGAGTGGGCCAGGGCCCACGCCTCGGGGACGAGCAGCCGGCGGGCCGCGTCCCTCGTTTCCGCGACGGCCACGTTCCCCGCAACCATCACGTAGGGCTTCTCCCGCCATACGGAGGGGACGAAGCCCGTCCGGTAGCGCTCGATGGCGGCCGCCATCGCTCCTTCGCCCTTGAGGCCGCCGATGACCAGTGCCGCGCCGGCTCGGGCCGCCACGTCGGCTCCCGCTTCGTTGGCGAGGACGAACAGCGGGGGCCGGAGTCCCTCGGCGGGCAGGGCGTGCACCCCGGGGTACGGGGCGGGCTCCCCCGTGAACCAGCCCGCCAGTTCCGCCAGCCGGTCCTCGAAGTCGCCCATCGCGTCCTTCTCCACGCCCAGGGCTCGCCGGATGCCGTCCGTGAAGCCGACCGAGCGGCCGAGGCCCATGTCGATCCGGCCGGGGAAGAGGGAAGCGAGGACGCCGAACTGCTCGGCGACCACGAGGGGGCGGTGGTTGGGCAGCATCACGCCGCCGGTGCCGACGCGGATGCGGGAGGTCGCGGCGGCGACGACGGCTGCGAGGACGGTGGGGGCGGAGCCGGCGACGCCGGGGACGCTGTGGTGTTCCGACACCCAGAAGCGGTGGTAGCCGAGGTTCTCGACCTGCTGGGCGAACGCCACGGTGTCGCGCAGCGCCGCGCTTGGCTCGTCGCCCTGGCGGGTGCGGGAACGGTCGAGTACGGAGAGCTTGTACGTCACGTACAGGTCAACGCTGGGGGGTGCGCGGGATTCCCGTGGGTCGGGGGCGGGGTGGGGTAGAACCCGCGCCGAAGGCGCGGAAAAACCCACCGGGGGCTACCCGGAAACGACAGGCGCCCCCGGCATGGGAAGGGTCAGCCCCGCGAGCGGGCCTTGAAGGCCGCCTTGCGGGCGGCCTTCGCCGTCGCCTTGTCCGGGTGCAGGCGCCCCATCGCCTCAAGAACGTCCGCCGTCGCCGGGTGCTCCACCCGCCAGACCGCGTCGAAGAAGCCGCCGTGCCCGCTCACCAGGCTCTCGACGAGCTCGCGGAGCTCCTCCGGGTCGTCGGCCTCCGTGTCGAGCCGGGCGGCGATCGTATCGACGGTGAGCCAGAAGATCATGTCCTCGCCGGGCGGCGGGACGTCCGTCGCGCCGTGCTCGGCGAGCCAGACGCGGGCGAGGCCGCCGAGCTGCAGGTCGTCGAGGACCTCGCGGAGCGCGGGCTCGGCGTCGGCGCCGACGAGCGAGAGCGTCTGCTGGCAGACGAGCCGGCGCGCCGGCGCCTCGTCGTCCGCGCCGCGCGCGGCGGCGAGCAGCTCGCGGGCCGCGTCGAGCGGCGTGCGGCGGGCGAGCCACAGCTCGGCCTCGGCGCGGACGGCGAAGCCGGGGTGGCCGGGGAGCGCCGCGAGGAGGTCCTCGGCGGGGGAGTCGGCGAGGTCGCCGACGGCCGGGGCGTCGATGCCGGCGTCGAGCATGCGGGACCGTACGGCGAAGAGGCCGAGGGGGGTGAGGGCCACCATGCCGTAGCGGCTGACGTCCTCCTCCTCGGGCAGGTCGGAGGTCACGCCGTCGACGGACTCCCGGATGTGGCCCTCGCCGTCGACGACCTCGATCAGGGACTCGTCCACCGGCTGGTAGCGCACCAGGCCGGTCGGCGCGAGGATCCGGAACTGGTCGTCCAGGCGCATCATCGCGTCGGAGACCTCTTCGAGGACGTCGTCCGTGGGCTCGTCCATGTCGTCCGGGACGATCATGGAGGCGGCGAGCGCGGGCAGCGGGACGGGGCGGTCGGGCGAGCCCTCGTCGAGCGCGGTCAGCAGGTAGAGGTTGCCGAGGACGCCGTCGAGGAAGTCGGCCTCCTCCTCGGGGTTCCAGTCGATCGCGTCGAGGTCGAGGTCGCCGTCGCCGCCCTCGGAGAGCTGCTCGACGAGGTCGCCCAGGTCGGGCGCGGCGGCGTCGGCCAGGACGGTCTCCAGGCCGCCGAGCCACAGGTCGAGGATGTCCTGGGGGCTGCCGGAGGTGAGCGTGGCCAGCTCCTCGCCGGCGACGGCCGTGCCCTGGGGTTCGTCCGGGGAGGCGTCGGCGGACTCGTCGGGGGACTCGGTGAATTCGACCAGGCCCGTGTCGAGGGCCAACTGCCAGGCCTCGGCCGCGTAGGCGGGGCCGTCCTCGTCGTCCTCCAGGCCGAGCAGCCCGGTCGCCGTCTTCAGCTGCCCGGCGAGGAGCTCGCCGCCCGCGCCGACCGGGGTGCCCTCGCCGGCCCAGCGGGCGAGCTTCGCGGCGCGGGCGAACAGCGGCGCGGACAGCGCGTCGCGTGCGAGCTCCGCGTCGGAGGGGAGCCGCACCGGCGGCATGGTCGGGCGGTCTCCTGACATCAGGGGGGCATCTCCTCGTCGTGACGGCCGCGCCGCGGTCCCGGGCGCGCAGTGCCCCACCTTAGACGGGTTTTCCGCGCCGGCTCGCGCGTCGCGTGGAGCGTTACCGGCGGTTCGTCCACGGGTTGCCCGCGAACCCTTGACAACTGGCTGGAAATCAGCGGACATTGACGCGCGTAGATCACTCGTTGCTCGGATGACGGTATGTGATCTCATCCGATCGGCAAGCAGGTCGCCCCCTCATCGCTCCCACCGGAGGACTTTGTGCTGTCCCACCGCCGCCGTGCCGCGACCGTCGGCTCCCTCATAGCCGGCGCGCTCGCGGCCGGGCTGATCGCCCCGGCCCAGTCCGCGAGCGCCGCCGACGCCGGTGTCCGCATCCATGACATCCAGGGCACCACGCGTATCTCGCCGTTCGCCGGCAAGCAGGTCACGGACGTGCCGGGTGTCGTCACGGCCGTGAAGAACTTCGGCTCCGCCCGCGGCTTCTGGGTCCAGGACCCGAACCCGGACCGCGACGAGGCCACCAGCGAGGCGATCTTCGTCTTCACCGGGGCGACCGCCCCGGCCGTCGCCGTCGGCGACTCCGTGCTCGTCTCGGGCACCGTCACCGAGTACTACCCCGGCGGCGAGGCGGCGGGCGGCCAGTCGGTCACCCAGCTGACCAAGCCCACCGTGACCGTGAAGTCCTCCGGCAACGCCCTGCCCGCCGCCGTCCGGCTGAACGCGGCCTCGCTGCCGTCCCGCTACGCGCCCGACACACACGGCGGCTCCATCGAGTCGCTGCCGCTGAAGCCCCGCCGCTACGCGCTGGACCGCCTGGAGTCCCTGGAGGGCATGCGGGTCGAGGTCGTCGACGCCCCCGTCGTCGGCGCCACCAGCGAGTACAAGGACCTGTGGGTCACCGCGGTGCCCCGGCACGACCGCACCGCGCGCGGCGGCACCCTCTACGGCTCCTACGCCGACCCCAACGCCGGCCGGGTGAAGATCGCCTCCCTCCTCCCCTACGCCCAGCACCCCTTCCCGGTCGCGAACGTCGGTGACGAGCTCTCCGGGAAAACGGCGGGCCCGCTCGACTACGACAACCACGGCGGCTACACCATCCAGGCCACCGAACTCGGCGCGCTCGCCGACCACAAGCTCCAGCGCGAGACCACGCGCAAGCAGCGGAACGACGAGCTGGCCGTCGCCACCTACAACGTGGAGAACCTCTCCCCCAAGACCCCGCAGGCGAAGTTCGACCGCCTCGCCGGCGCCCTGGTGACCAACCTCGCCTCGCCCGACATCGTCGCCCTGGAGGAGGTCCAGGACAACGACGGCACGACCAACGGCGGCGTCGTGGACGCCACGCAGACGCTGACGAAGCTCACCGACGCCATCGCCGCCGCGGGCGGCCCCAAGTACCTGTGGCGGCAGATCGACCCCGTCGACGGCAAGGACGGCGGCCAGCCGGGCGGCAACATCCGCACCGCCTTCCTCTTCAACCCCGCCCGGGTCTCGTTCAAGGACGTCCCCGGCGGTGACTCCACCACCGCCGTGCGGGTGGTCCGTGAAGGCGGCAAGGCCGGCCTCTCCGCCTCCCCCGGCCGGATCCAGCCGGACGACGCCGCCTGGACCAACAGCCGCAAGCCGCTGGCCGGCCAGTTCTCCTTCCGGGGCAAGGACGTCTTCGTCGTCGCCAACCACTTCAACTCCAAGGGCGGCGACCAGGGCCTCGACAGCCGCTTCCAGCCCCCGGCCCGGACGTCCGAGACCCAGCGGCTGGCGCAGGCGAAGCTCGTCAACGGCTTCGTCAAGCAGCTCCTCGCCGCCGACCGGAACGCCAACGTGATCGTCGCGGGCGACCTCAACGACTACCAGTTCTCCCCCGCCCTCAAGGCCCTCACCGCCGGCGGCGCCCTGACCGACCAGGTCACCAAGCTCCCCGCGAAGGAACGGTACGGCTACGTCTTCCAGGGCAACTCCCAGGTGCTGGACCACATCCTCACCAGCCGCCATGTGAGCCGCGTGGACTACGACATCGTCCACATCAACGCCGAGTTCGCCGACCAGGCGAGCGACCACGACCCGCAGGTGCTGCGCTGGAAGCCGTAGCATCGCTTGAGCGATTCGCTCAGAACATTTAAATAGACCTGTACGGTCGAAGGGCCCAGAATCCGGGGAGGCACCTGAAACCCGGAGCGTTTACGCCATGTCAACCACCACCGAGCCCTTCGGCCGTACGGTCTGTGCGATGGTGACCCCGTTCACCGCCGACGGCGCACTCGACCTCGACGGCGCGCAGCGGCTCGCCGGCCACCTCGTCACGGAGGGCGGCTGCGACGGCCTCGTCCTCAGCGGCACCACCGGCGAGTCGCCGACCACCACCGACGCGGAGAAGACCGCTCTCGTCACGGCCGTCGCCGAGGCCGTGGGCGACCGCGCCCGGATCACGGCCGGGGTGGGGTCGGCCGACACCCGGCACACCGTCGAACTGGCCCGGGCCGCCGAACGGGCCGGCGCCCACGGCGTCCTGGTGGTCACCCCGTACTACAGCAGGCCGCCGCAGGAGGACATCGCGGAGCACTTCCGCACGGTGGCCGACGCGGTGGGCGTCCCGGTGATGCTCTACGACATCCCGGGCCGCACGGGCACCCGCATCGAGCCCGACACCATGCTGCGACTGGCCGAGCACCCGCGCATCGCCGGGGTCAAGGACTGCGCGTACGACCTGCTCGGCAGCTCGAAGGTGATCGCGGCGACGGGCCTCGCCTACTACTCCGGCTGCGAGGAGCTCAGCCTTCCGCTGCGGGCGGTGGGAGGAACGGGCTATGTCAGCACCGTGGCCAATGTCGCGGGCCCGGCGCTGGCCGCCGTGCTGGACGCGTTCGACCGCGGCGAGAACGCCGAGGCGACCCGGCTCCACCAGCGCGTCCTGCCCTTGGTGGAGCAGATGATGGGCGCGGGACTGCCCGGCACGGTCACGGCGAAGGCCCTGCTGGGAGCGCTGGGCCTCCCGGCCGGGCCGGTGCGGGCGCCGCTGCGCGCGGCGACGCAGGAACGCACCGAGGCGCTGCTGGAGGCGTACGAGGAGGCGACCGGCGCGGACGGGCGGTAACTACGCCCAGCAAGGGGCGGGGTGGTGAACCCCGCCCCCGCTCACGTCAGTCGTTGCTGTGCAGGATCTCGTTGAGCCCGCCCCACGTGCTCTTGTACGGGCGGGCCTCGACGGCGCCCGTGGTGGAGTTGCGGCGGAAGAGGATGTTGTCGGCGCCCGACAGGGTCAGGGCCTTGACGATCTCGCCGTCCGGCATGGTGACCCGGGTGCCGGCGGTGACGTAGAGGCCCGCCTCGACGACGCACTCGTCGCCCAGCGCGATGCCGATGCCCGACTCGGCGCCCAGCAGGCAGCGCTCGCCGATGGAGATGATCTGCTTGCCGCCGCCGGACAGGGTGCCCATGGTGGAGGCGCCGCCGCCGATGTCGGTGCCGTCGCCGACGACGACGCCCGCGCTGATCCGGCCCTCGACCATGGAGGTGCCGAGCGTGCCGGCGTTGAAGTTGACGAAGCCCTCGTGCATGACGGTGGTGCCGGAGCCCAGGTGGGCGCCCAGGCGGACCCGGTCGGCGTCGGCGATGCGGACGCCGGAGGGGACGACGTAGTCGGTCATGCGCGGGAACTTGTCGACGCTCGTCACCTGGAGGTGGAGGCCCTCGGCGCGGGCGGCAAGGCGCGCGGCCTCGACCTGGTCGACGGGGACCGGGCCCAGCGAGGTCCAGGCGACGTTCGCGAGCAGGCCGAAGACGCCGTCGAGGTTCTGCCCGTGCGGCTTGACCAGACGGTGGGAGAGCAGGTGCAGCCGCAGGTAGGCGTCGTGCGCGTCGGCCGGCTTGTCGTCGAGCGAGGCGATGACCGTGCGGACGGCGACGACCTCGACCCCGCGGCGCGGGTCCGGGCCCACCGCCTTGAGGACGCCCTCGCCGAGCAGCTCCGCGGCCCGCTCGGTGGTCAGCCGCTCGGTGCCGGCCGGGCCGGGGGCGTCGGTGAGCTCGGGGGCCGGGAACCAGGTGTCGAGGACGGTACCGTCCGCGGCGACGGTGGCGAGGCCGGCGGCGACGGCGCCGGTGGTACGGGAAACAACAGCATCGGTCATGTCCGGAAACCTAACCGGACGGGCCCGCCCAAGGCGAACCGGCCGCCCCACCCGCACCCCTTACCGGCCCGCCACACACCGGTCACGCGGATGGCGCAGCCCCGCCAGCCGGTCGGCCGCGCTCGCGTCGCCCGCCCGGATGAACCGGCATATCCAGTGGAGTGGGCGCTCCCGCCCGCTCCACTGTCCACTGTCCCGTCGTGAACGGATGCCGCATGAGACAGCTCCGGCGCTGCCTGACCACGGCCCTGGTCCTGGCCCTCCCGCTCACCGCCGCCGCCCCGGTCGCGGCGGCCGACCACCGCCCCGGCCCCGGCCGCTCGGCGCACTCGGCGCACCGGGCGCACCCGGCCCGCCTGGCGCCGCTGCGCAGGACGGCCGGCGAGCCGGTGCCCGGGCACTACATCGTCACCCTGCGCAAGGGCGCCAGCCCGCGCACGCTGACGAGCGTGCTGGGCGTCGTCCCGGACCGCATCTACACCCACACCCTGACCGGCTTCGCCGCCCGGCTCACCCCGCAGCAGTTGGAGGCCGTGCGCAGCTCCCCGGAGGTCGAGGCCGTGGAGGAGGACGCGGTCTACGCCCAGGCGGCCGAGGGTCCCCCGTCCATACGCCCCCGGGCGGCGACGGACTCCTGGGGACTGGACCGCGTGGACCAGCGCACCCTGCCCCTGGACGGCCGGTTCACCGTCAACGGCACCGGCGAGGGCGTCACGGCCTACATCATGGACACCGGCATCGACTACTCCCACCCCGACTTCGGCGGCCGGGCCCGCAAGGGCGTCGACGAGGTGACCGCGGGCGGCGACGCCCGGGACTGCGCCACCGGCAGCGGCCACGGCACCCACGTGGCGGGGGTGGTGGGCAGCGCGACGTACGGGGTGGCGCGCCGGGCGTCGCTGGTCAGCGTGCGGGTGCTGGACTGCGCCGGGCGGGGCACGACCTCGGCCATCGTCTCCGGCTTCGAGTACGTGTCCACGAGCGCGCCGCCCGCCTCGGTCCTCAACGCCTCGCTCGTCGGCCCGATGTCGCAAGCCATGGACAACGCCGCCAACAGCGTGGCGGCCAAGGGGACGCCGCCGCTGGTCGCGGCCGGCAACTCCAACGACAGCGCCTGCAACCACTCCCCTGCCGCCGCCCTCCAGGCCCTGGCCGTGGGCGCGACGAACCGCATGGACCAGATGACGGACTTCACCAGCTACGGGCCGTGCGCGCGGATCCTCGCCCCGGGCGACGAGATCCTCTCGCTGCGGGTGGGCGGCGGCACCACCACCAAGAGCGGCACCTCGCAGGCCACCCCGTTCGTCACGGGCGTCGCGGCCCTGTACAAGGCGCAGAACCCCGCCGCGAGCTCGGCGACGGTCGTCAACTGGCTCATCGCGCAGTCCACGAAGGACGTGGTGACGGACATCAAGCCGGGCACGCCCAACCGGCTGCTGTACACGGGCGGTCTCTGACGGACAATCGTCAGGGATCCATGCCGCCGATGCCAGGGAAACCCGACGATGCATCACTTGCCGTCCGAGACACGGCCGCACGCGGTGACGTTCATGGGCTGGCCCCCGGCCGGCCCGGTCTGGGGCAGGTGGACGGCCGCCGTCCGCGAGGACGTCGCCGCGATCGCCCGGACGATCGCCGACCACGAGCCGGTCGTGCTGCTCGCCTCGCCGAAGGACGCGGCGAGCGCCCGGCGGGCGTGCGGCGGCGCGGTGGAGGTCGTGGAGCTGCCCGTGGACGACCTCTGGCTGCGCGACTCCGGGCCGGTGTTCGTCACCGGCGAGGACGGGACGCTCCACGGCGTCGACTTCGGCTTCAACGGCTGGGGCGGCAAGCAGGAGCACGCGCGGGACGGCCTGGTGGCCCGGCGCCTGCTGGAGCTGCTCGGCGTCCCACGGATCGAGGCCCCTCTCGTCGCCGAGGGCGGCTCCCTGGAGACCGACGGCGACGGCACGCTGCTCGTCACCGAGAGCTCGCTGGTCAACGACAACCGCAACCCGGGCCGGACCCGCGACGCCGTCGAGCGGGATCTCGCCGGGCTGCTCGGCGCCCGGAAGGTGATCTGGCTTCCGGGCGTGCGCGGCGAGGACGTCACCGACTGCCACGTCGACGCCCTCGCCCGCTTCGCCGGGCCCGCCACCGTGCTCCTCAGCCGCCCGCCCGTGGACACTCCCGCGGTGTGGGCCCGGGTGTACGAACAGGCCCGCGCGGCCCTGGAGTCGGCCACCGACGCCCGGGGCCGCGCCCTGGAGATCATCGAGCTCCCGGAGCCCGACCCCGCCGCCCTGGGCGAGCGGGGCGAGGACTTCCTGGGCTCCTACGTCAATTATTACGTGGCGAACGGCGCCGTGATCGTCCCGCGCTTCGGCGACCGCCGCGCCGACGAGGAGGCGGCCGCGATCATCGGCTCCCTCCACCCGGGGCGCGACGTACGCACCGTGGAGATCCCCACGCTCGCGGAGGGCGGGGGCGGCATCCACTGCGCGACACAGCAGCAGCCCGCCTCCTGACGGGGTCAGGAGGCGGGCTGCCGCTGTTTTGAAGCGCGCCGCTCAGGCGTCAGACGTTGAAGCCCAGCGCGCGGAGCTGCTCGCGGCCCTCATCGGTGATCTTGTCGGGGCCCCACGGCGGCATCCAGACCCAGTTGATCCGGAGCTCGTTGACGATGCCGTCGGTCGCGGACTTCGCCTGGTCCTCGATGACGTCGGTCAGCGGGCAGGCCGCGGACGTCAGCGTCATGTCGAGGGTGGCGATGTTGGCGTCGTCGATGTGGATGCCGTAGATCAGGCCGAGGTTGACGACGTCGATGCCCAGCTCGGGGTCGACCACGTCGTAGAGGGCCTCGCGGACCTCCTCCTCGGTGGCCGGCTTGGTGGTCACCTCGCCGGTCGCTTCCTCGGTCGTCGCGTCTGCGTTGTCGCTCATGCGGTCTTCCTCGCCGTGTTCTCGGGTCCTTCGCCCAGCGCCTGGGCGGTCGCGTCCTTCCACGCCATCCAGCTCAGCAGAGCGCACTTGACGCGTGCGGGGTACTTGGAGACGCCGGCGAACGCGACCGCGTCCTCCAGCACCTCCTCCATGGCGTCGTCCGGCTCGAGCCGGCCCTTGGACTGCATCAGCTCCAGGAAGGTCTCCTGGATCCGGCGGGCCGTATCGAGGTCCTTGCCGACCAGCAGCTCGTTGAGCACCGAGGCGCTCGCCTGGCTGATGGAGCAGCCCTGGCCCTCGTAGGAGACGTCCTCGATCGTCTCACCGGACAGCCGCACGCGCAGCGTGATCTCGTCGCCGCAGGTGGGGTTGACGTGGTGGACCTCGGCGTCGCCGTCCCGCAGACCGCGCCCGTGGGGATTCTTGTAGTGGTCCAGGATCACGTCCTGGTACATCGAATCAAGCTTCACAGTCAGCCCTTGTCACCCGAAGAAGTTCCGTACGTGCTCCAGGCCCTCGATCAGCGCGTCGACCTCAGCGGGGGTGGAGTACAGGTAGAACGACGCTCGCGTGGTCGCCGGAATTCCGTAGCGCAGGCAGACGGGACGGGCGCAGTGGTGGCCGACCCGGACCGCGATGCCCTGCTCGTCGAGGACCTGGCCCACGTCGTGCGGGTGGATGTCGCCGAGCGTGAAGGAGACGGCCGCGCCGCGGTCCTCGGCCGTGGTGGGGCCGATGATGCGGAGGTCGGGGACCTCCTGGAGCCGGCGGATCGCGTATTCCGTGATCACGTGCTCGTGGCGGGCGATGTTCTCCATGCCGATCGAGGTGAGGTAGTCCACCGCGGCGCCGAGGCCGACGGCCTGGGCGATCGGGGGCGTACCGGCCTCGAACTTGTGGGGCGCGGGGGCGTAGGTGGAGGAGTGCATCGAGACGGTCTCGATCATCTCGCCGCCGCCGAGGAACGGCGGGAGGTCCTCCAGCAGCTCCTGGCGGCCCCACAGGACGCCGATGCCGTCCGGGCCGCACATCTTGTGGCCGGTGAAGGCCACGAAGTCGGCCTGGAGCGCCTGGACGTCCAGGGGCATGTGGGGGGCGGCCTGGGAGGCGTCGATGACGACGAGCGCGCCGACCTCCTGGGCGCGGCGGACGATCGCCTCGACCGGGTTGACCGTGCCCAGGATGTTGGAGACCAGCACGAAGGAGACGACCTTGGTCTTCTCCGTGATGACCTGGTCGATGTTCGACAGGTCGAGGCGGCCGTCGTCGGTGAGGCCGAACCACTTCAGCTTCGCGCCCGAGCGCTGCGAGAGCAGCTGCCACGGCACGATGTTGGAGTGGTGCTCCATCTCCGTGATGACGATCTCGGTGTCGTGGTCGACCCGGTAGGGCTCGTCGGCCCAGGCGAGCATGTTCGCCACGAGGTTGAGCGACTCGGAGGCGTTCTTGGTGAAGATCACCTCATCGCGGCTCGGGGCGTTGACGAAAGCGGCGATCTTGTCGCGGGCGCCCTCGTACAGCGCCGTGGCCTCCTCGGCGAGCACGTGCACGCCGCGGTGGACATTGGCGTTGTGCCGCTCGTAGTGGGCGTTGAGCACGTCCAGGACCTGACGCGGCTTCTGGGAGGTGGCCGCGTTGTCCAGGTAGACCAGCTTCTTCCCGTCGTGGACCACACGGTCCAGGATCGGGAAGTCCTTGCGGATCGCGTCGGTGTCGAGGAGGCCCGGCAGCAGTATCGTCACGCCGTTACGCCACCCTTCACGTACGCCTCGTAGCCCTCGTTCTCCAGCTTGTCGGCGAGCTCGGCGCCGCCGGACTCGACGACGCGGCCGTTGGCGAAGACGTGGACGAAGTCGGGCTTGATGTAGCGCAGGATGCGCGTGTAGTGGGTGATCAGCAGGGTGCCGACCTCACCGGTCTCGCGGACGCGGTTGACGCCCTCGGAGACGACGCGCAGGGCGTCGACGTCCAGGCCGGAGTCGGTCTCGTCGAGGATCGCGATCTTCGGCTTGAGGAGCTCCAGCTGGAGGATCTCGTGGCGCTTCTTCTCACCGCCGGAGAAGCCCTCGTTGACGTTGCGCTCGGCGAAGGCGGGGTCCATCTGGAGACGCGCCATGGCCTCCTTGACCTCCTTCACCCAGGTGCGCAGCTTGGGGGCCTCGCCGCGCACGGCGGTGGCGGAGGTGCGCAGGAAGTTGGAGACCGAGACGCCGGGGACCTCGACCGGGTACTGCATGGCGAGGAAGACACCGGCGCGGGCGCGCTCGTCGACGGACATCTCCAGGACGTCCTCGCCGTCGAGGGTGACGGTGCCGCCGGTGATCGTGTACTTGGGGTGGCCGGCCAGCGAGTAGGCCAGGGTGGACTTGCCGGAGCCGTTGGGGCCCATGATGGCGTGGGTCTCGCCCTGCTTCACGGTCAGGTCGACGCCCTTGAGGATCTCCCGGGGGCCGTTCTCGGCTTCGACGGAGACGTGGAGGTCGTGGATCTCAAGCGTTGCCATGGGGAACTCAGGACTCCTGGGTGACGGAGACGAGCACGTCGTCCCCTTCGATCTTGACGGGGTAAACGGGGACGGGCTGCGTCGCGGGGAGGCAGTCGGGCTTGCCGGTGCGCAGGTCGAAGCTGGAGCCGTGGAGCCAGCACTCGATGTGGCAGTTCTCCACCTCGCCCTCGGAGAGGGAGACGTTCGCGTGCGAGCAGATGTCGTTGATCGCGAACACCTCGCCCTCGGTGCGGACGAGGGACACCGGGGTGCCGTCGACCTCGACGCGCTTGGGCGTGTCCTCCTCGAGCTCGCCGAGGGAGGCCACCTTCACGAATTCGCTCATGCGACCGCCGCCTCCAGCTCTGCCTCGATCTTGGCGATGAGGCGCTCCTCCAGCTCGGGGATGCCGATCTGCTGGACGAGCTCGGCGAAGAAGCCGCGCACGACCAGGCGGCGGGCCTCGTACTCCGGGATGCCGCGGGCCATCAGGTAGAAGAGCTGCTCGTCGTCGAAGCGGCCGGTCGCCGAGGCGTGGCCGGCGCCGACGATCTCACCGGTCTCGATCTCCAGGTTGGGGACGGAGTCGACGCGGGCGCCGTCGGTGAGGACGAGGTTGCGGTTGAGCTCGTAGGTGTCGGTGCCCTCGGCCTCCGCGCGGATGAGGACGTCGCCGATCCAGACCGCGTGGGCGTCCTTGCCCTGCAGCGCGCCCTTGTAGACGACGTTGCTGCGGCAGTGCGGGGTGTCGTGGTCGACGAAGAGGCGGTGCTCCTGGTGCTGGCCGTTGTCGGTGAAGTACAGGCCGTAGAGCTCGGCCTCGCCGCCGGGGGCGCCGTAGACGACCCGGGGGTGGAGGCGGACCAGGTCGCCGCCGAAGGTGACGATCACGGACTTGAAGGAGGCGTCGCGGCCGACCAGCGCGGTGTGCTGGGCGGCGTGGACGGCGGTGTCGTCCCAGTCCTGGACGGAGACGACGGTGAGCTTGGCGCCGTCGCCGACGAGGTACTCGACGTTGGCGGCGAGGGTGGCGTCACCGGTGTGGTCGATGACGACGACGGCCTCGGCGAAGGCGCCGATCTCGACGACCTGGTGACCGAAGGCCACCCCGCCCTCGCCGCGCACGGAGATCCGCACGGGCTCGGAGAGCACGGTGTCCTTGGGGACCGAGACGACCGAGGCCTTCTCGAAGGAGCTGTACGCCTGGGCGGCGACCCGGTCGACCGGCTTGCCGGAGCGGCCCAGCCGGGCGTCGTCCCGGCCGACGGTCTCCACGGTCACGCCCTCGGGGGCCTCGACCTCGACCTTGACGCCGGCGCCGTCCGCCACCGCCGTGCCGTCGTGCAGACCGCGCAGGCGGGCCAGCGGGGTGAAGCGCCACTCCTCCTCGCGGCCGTGGGGGACCGGGAAGTCCGCGACGTCGAAGGAGGCGGGCGCGCTCACCCGGGCGTCGATGGGCTGCCGGGGGCCGCCCACCTGGATGGCGCCGTCGGTCGTGCTGCCGGCGGGAGTGTTGTCAGCCATGGCTGTCGTCGTGCTCTCTTCCTGTCACAAAGGGTTCGCTGCGGGAGGCGGTGGCGGGGCTAGCCGACCGCTCCTTCCATCTGCAGCTCGATCAGCCGGTTGAGCTCCAGCGCGTACTCCATGGGCAGCTCGCGGGCGATCGGCTCGACGAAGCCGCGCACGATCATGGCCATGGCCTCGTCCTCGGACAGGCCGCGGCTCATCAGGTAGAAGAGCTGGTCGTCGCTGACCTTGGAGACGGTCGCCTCGTGGCCCATGGAGACGTCGTCCTCGCGGACGTCGACGTAGGGGTAGGTGTCCGACCGGGAGATGGTGTCCACCAGCAGGGCGTCGCAGAGCACGTTCGACTTGGAGCCGTGGGCGCCCTCGCCGATCTCGATCAGACCGCGATAGGAGGTGCGACCGCCGCCTCGCGCCACCGACTTGGAGACGATGTTGGAGGAGGTGTTCGGCGCCATGTGGACCATCTTGGCGCCGGCGTCCTGGTGCTGGCCCTCGCCGGAGAAGGCGATGGACAGGGTCTCGCCCTTGGCGTGCTCGCCCATCAGGTAGACGGCCGGGTACTTCATCGTCACCTTGGAGCCGATGTTGCCGTCGACCCACTCCATGGTCGCGCCCTCGTAGGCCACGGCGCGCTTGGTGACCAGGTTGTAGACGTTGTTCGACCAGTTCTGGATGGTCGTGTAGCGGCAGCGGCCGCCCTTCTTGACGATGATCTCCACCACCGCGCTGTGCAGCGAGTCGGAGGAGTAGATCGGGGCGGTGCAGCCCTCGACGTAGTGGACGTAGGCGTCCTCGTCGACGATGATCAGCGTCCGCTCGAACTGGCCCATGTTCTCCGTGTTGATACGGAAGTAGGCCTGCAGCGGGATGTCGACGTGGACACCCTTCGGGACGTAGATGAACGAGCCGCCGGACCACACGGCGGTGTTCAGGGAGGCGAACTTGTTGTCGCCGACCGGGATCACCGTGCCGAAGTACTCCTGGAAGAGCTCGGGGTGCTCCTTCAGGGCGGTGTCGGTGTCCAGGAAGATGACGCCCTGCTCCTCCAGGTCCTCGCGGATCTGGTGGTAGACGACCTCGGACTCGTACTGGGCGGCGACACCGGCGACCAGGCGCTGCTTCTCGGCCTCGGGGATGCCCAGCTTGTCGTAGGTGTTCTTGATGTCCTCCGGCAGGTCCTCCCAGGAGGCCGCGGCCTTCTCGGTGGAGCGCACGAAGTACTTGATGTTGTCGAAGTCGATGCCGGAGAGGTCGGAGCCCCAGGTCGGCATGGGCTTCTTGTCGAAGAGCCGCAGGCCCTTCAGGCGGAGCTTGAGCATCCACTCGGGCTCGGACTTCTTGGCCGAGATGTCGCGGACGACCTCCTCGGAGAGGCCGCGCTTGGCCGCGGCACCGGCCTCGTCGGAGTCGGCCCAGCCGTATTCGTACGTGCCCAGGCCCTCGAGCTCAGGGTGGGCAGTCTCCGTGGGGAGAGTCATGCGGGGTTCCTCCCGGCCGTGCTGGTGGATGCGGTGGTGGTCTTTTTGGGGATGAACGTCGTGCACACCCCGTCGCCGTGGGCGATGGTGGCAAGACGCTGCACATGTGTCCCGAGCAGGCGGGAGAAGACCTCGGTCTCCGCCTCGCACAGCTGCGGGAACTGCTCGGCGACATGGGCGACCGGGCAGTGGTGCTGGCAAAGCTGTTCGCCGACCGGTGCGCTACGCGCCGTAGCAGCGTACCCGTCCGCGGTCAATGCCCGGGCGAGTACCTCCGCGCGGTCCTCGGGGGCGGCGGCCTCCAGGGCCTCGCGATACCCCTCGGCCTGGGCGGCCATCCGGGCCCGGGCGAACGCGGCGACGGCGGCCTCGCCCATCTCGCCGCCTCCGGCGGACTGGGCGATCCAGCGCAGGGCGTCCTGGGCGAGCTTGTCGTAGGCCTGGTCGAAGGCGTCCCGGCCGCAGTCGGTGAGGGCGAAGACCCTGGCGGGCCGGCCGCGGGTGCGCGCCCCGTAGACGCGCTTCTCGCGGGCCTCGACGACACCGTCGGCGACGAGGGTGTCGAGGTGGCGGCGGACGGCGGCGGAGGTCAGCTCCAGCCGCACGGCCAGCTCGGCGGCGGTGGAGGGCCCGTGATCGAGGATGGACCGGGCGACGCGATTGCGGGTGCCGTGCTGCTCGTCGTGAGCGCGCTGCTCGGGAGCGGGCACCCCTCGCGACGGCGCGGGCAGCACCGGGCGCGACCCGGCGGCCACCTCGGCCACGGGGCCCTGCGAAGCCTCGCCCGCGTATTTCACAACACCATTGTTGCGTAATTACCCGAAGGCCGACAAGCTCCACCGGGTCACGGAACGGTGGCTTTGATCACTTAGGGTCACCTAACCGCGACCCCCGCCGGGGTCCGTTCCGCCCCGCCCTCCGTACACTTCCCCGCATGCATGAAGAGCCCGCGGTCGAGGTCCACGGCCTGGTCAAGCGGTACGGGACGAAGACCGCGGTGAACGGTCTCGACCTGACCGTCGCGCGCGGCGGCGTGACCGCCGTCCTCGGCCCCAACGGCGCCGGCAAGACCACCACCATCGAGACCTGCGAGGGCTACCGGCGGCCCGACGCCGGCACCGTCCGCGTCCTCGGCCTGGACCCCCTCGCCGACGCCGCGGACCTGCGCCCCCGCGTCGGCGTGATGCTCCAGAGCGGCGGCGTCTACGCGGGCGCCCGCGCCGAGGAGATGCTGCGCCACACCGCGTCCCTCCACGCCCACCCGCTGGACGTGGGCATGCTGATCGAGCGTCTCGGGCTGGGCGACTGCGGCCGTACGACGTACCGCAGGCTCTCCGGCGGCCAGCAGCAGCGCCTCTCGCTCGCCATGGCCGTCGTCGGCCGCCCCGAGCTGGTCTTCCTCGACGAGCCGACGGCCGGCCTGGACCCGCAGGCCCGCCGCGCCACCTGGGACCTGGTGCGCGAGCTGCGCGCCGACGGCGTCACGGTCGTCCTGACCACCCACTACATGGACGAGGCGGAACAGCTCGCCGACGACGTCGCCATCATCGACGGCGGCAAGGTCATCGCCCAGGGCAGCCCGGAGCAGCTCTGCAAGGGCGGCGCCGAGAACACCCTGCGCTTCAGCGGCCGGCCCGGCCTGGACCTCGCCTCGCTCCTCAAGGCGCTGCCCGCCGACTCCGCCGCCGCCGAGCCGGCCCCCGGCTCGTACCGCGTCAACGGCACGGTCGACCCGCAGCTCCTCGCGACGGTGACGACCTGGTGCGCCCAGCACGGGGTCATGCCGGACCGCATAACGGTCGAGCGGCACACGCTCGAGGACGTCTTCCTCGAACTGACTGGTAGGGAGCTGCGCGCATGACCGCCACCGGCACCTTCGCCCCCCGGCCCGGGGCCGCGCCGCTGTCGCGGATGATCCGCGCGCAGGCCGCGCTGGAGACCCGGATGCTGCTGCGCAACGGCGAGCAGCTGCTGCTGACCGTGGTCATCCCCACGCTCCTGCTGGTGCTCTTCAGCGCCGTCGACATCATCACTGTGCCGACTTCGAAGACGGGCGGTGAAGGCAAGTCCGTCGACTTCCTGACCCCCGGTGTGCTGGCCCTGGCCGTGATGTCCACGGCCTTCACCGGGCAGGCCATCGCGACGGGCTTCGAGCGCCGCTACGGCGTGCTCAAGCGGCTCGGCGCGTCCCCCCTGCCGCGCTGGGGGCTGATGACCGCGAAGACGGCCGCCGTGCTGGTCACCGAGGTCCTGCAGATCGTGCTGCTGACGGCCGTCGCGTTCTCGCTCGGCTGGTCGCCGCACGGCGACCCGCTCGCCGTCGTCCTGCTGCTCGTCCTGGGGACGGCCGCGTTCTCGGGGCTCGGCCTGCTGATGGCCGGGACGCTCAAGGCCGAGGCGACGCTCGCGGCGGCCAACCTGGTCTTCCTGCTGCTGCTGGTCGGCGGCGGGGTGATCGTCCCGCTGGAGAAGTTCCCGGGCGCCGTCCGCGCGGCACTGGAGGCGCTGCCGATCTCGGCGCTCTCCGGCGGCCTGCGCGACGTGCTGCGCGACGGCGCGGGCGTGCCCTGGGCCGACCTCGGGATCCTCGGCGTGTGGGCCGTCCTGGGCCTGGGCGCGGCGGCGCGCCTCTTCCGCTGGGAGTAGGACGCGGCCGGGGCACGCGGGACCCTCGTGAATCCGTGCACAAGCACCCCCTTACGATGACTTCGTGCCGAAAACGCTGAACCCCCTCCAGCTCGTCGCCGACCGCTGGCAGCCCTCCGCCCGCTTCGTCGAGCGGGCCGCGCTCGCCTGCGTGGTCATGTCCGTGATCATCGTCGTGACGGGCGGCGCGGTGCGGCTCACCCAGTCCGGGCTGGGCTGCCCGACGTGGCCGACCTGTACCGAGGACAGCCTGACGCCCACGCCCGCGATGGGCATCAACGGCGTCATCGAGTTCACCAACCGCATGCTGACGTATGTGCTGTGCGCGGTGGTCGGTGTGGCGATCGTGGCGGCACGCGCGCGTGCCCCGCGCCGCCGCAGCCTGACGAAGCTGGGCTGGGCGCAGTTCTGGATCGTCGCGAGCAACGGCATCATCGGCGGCATCACCGTGCTGACGGGCCTCAACCCGTACATCGTCGCCGCGCACTTCCTGGCGGCGACCTCGCTGCTGACGGTGGCCACGATCATGTGGCTGCGGACCCGTGAGGGCGACGACGAGCCGCGTGACGTGGTGGCCCGCCCGGTGCGGCAGCTCGGCTGGGTGCTGGTGGTCGCGAGCGCGCTGCTGATCGTGGCGGGCACGGTGGTCACGGGCTCGGGCAGGCACGCGGGCGACGCCTCCAAGGACGTCCACCGCATCCCGCTGGACTGGCATGAGGTCACCCAGCTGCACGTCGACTTCGTCTACATCGTCGTCGGCCTCACCGTGGCGCTGTGGTTCGCGCTGCGGGCCGTGAAGTCCCCCGAGGGGCCGCGCCGCAAGGTCGTCGAGCTGTTCGTCGTGATCATGCTGCAGGGCGTGATCGGCTATGTGCAGTACTTCAACGACTCGCCCGAGATCGTCGTCGGCGCCCACATGCTCGGCTCCTGCCTGATGTGGGTCGCCGTGCTGCGGGTGTTCCTGTCGCTGCGCGAGCGCGGCGAGGCGCCGGTGCTGCCTGCTCCCGCCGGTGAGCACGAGGCGCTTCAGACGGCCGCCGCGTCCAGCCGGTAGACCCTGCGCGCGGTGCCGGCGGCGACGAGGGAGGCGATCCGTGCCGCCTCCGCCGCCCGGCACCAGCCGTCGGCCACCCAGTCGCGCATCAGCTTGTCCATGGCGCGTGTGAACAGCCGGGCGGCCACCACGTAGAGCTCCGCCAGGGCCCGCGCCCCGGTCGAGAACAGCAGCTTGCCGAACGGTGCCTCGCGCAGTGTCTCCTCCGGCCGGGCCCCGACGTCCGCGTAGACGTGCGGGAAGGCGGCGGCCAGCTGGGCCGCCTGCCGCCGGTGCCAGGGGTCCGGGAGCAGCACCAGGTCCACGCCCCGGCTCGCGGTGGCCCGCAGGAAGCCGGCCAGCCGCTGCGGCCGCGCGCAGTGCAGCTGGACGGGCAGTCCCGTGGCGACCGCGCTCCACAGCAGATGGCGGACGAGCACGGGGTCGTCCGGCGTGTCGCCCGTGCGGCGCGTGCGCAGCCAGCGTCCGGCGGCCTCGCGCACCTCGGTGGCGTCCGGGGGGCTGTCGTCGCAGAAGGTGACGCCGGTGGCGAAGGCGGTGGCGCTTCCGGAGGCCGCGTAGAGCGCTTCGGCCGTATACGCGAGGAAGGCGTCCAAACCTCCGGTCGTGTCGGCGATCCGGGCGGCCAGCGGTTCGAGCCGGACGACCTCGTGGGCGCGGCCCTCGGCGGCGTGGGCCAGTTCGTCCGGCGAGGTGAGGGCGGGTGTGGCGCCCGCCTCCAGCAGGAACGTCCCGATGCCCGCGCCGCGCAGCAGGAGGCGGCCGGCGCGGTAGGCGCCCAGTTCGCGGCGGCGGGCCAGATAGCTCACGGGCGCGCAGTGCGGCTCCAGCCCCAGCAGGGGCGGGCACCAGCGGCGTACGGCCAGGCCGGCGCGGCTGTCGAAGAAGGTGGTGCCGGGCGGTGCGGGCCCGGTGGACCCGGCGGCCTCGGCCAGATGGGTCTCGAACTCCCCGAGCCCGAGGTCCGCGTGGACGGCGCCGTGGCTGTACTGGTCGACGAGCGGCGGTATGCCGCCGTCCATCCTGCCGTCCATCGCGCCCCCTCCTCGCCGGTCCCCACCGCGCGGCGCCGGGGCGCCGCTCCCGGTGGGTCTAACGGACGAGGGGGCCGTCAGTTATCGCCGGGGTTCCTCGGCCCGCCGATCTGGATGCCGGCCATGCGGGACCACTCGTAGGGGCCCGTGCGGACCTTGGCGGCCAGTTCCCCGTCGAAGTCGTCGTGGAGGGTGATCCCGGCGAGCCTGGCGGCTTCCCGCGCGGTCTCCATGTCGCGGGCGACGAGGTTGCCCCACTCGCCGTTGGCGCCGACGAGGGCGATCCGGGTGGTGCCGCGGGCGATGTGCGCGAGCTGGCCTTCGGCGTCACCGCCGTGGCTCTTGGCGAAGGCGGTGATCTGCTTGGCCAGCTTGGCGGCCCGCTTGTTGTCGGCCTGCGGGGCGTCGGCCGCTGCCTGCTTGGTGTCGTCTGCCATGGCCAGGATGCTACCGACGGGTAGCACAAACGGCGATGGGCGGCGCGGGTGGCCTTGGCCACCCGCGCCGCCCATCGGACGGTCCGCGGTCCTACCGGAGGAACGGGTCGATCGCGACCGCCGTGAACAGCAGCGAGACGTAGGTGATCGACCAGTGGAAGAGCCGCATCTCCTTGAGCTTCGCGCCCGTGATGCCGGCCTTGGCGCGGGCCTGGAGGGCGTGGGCCTCCTTCAGCCAGAAGGCGCCGCACAGCACGGCGACGGCCGTGTAGAACCAGCCGGTGTACCCCAGCGGCTGGAGCAGCAGCGATACGCCGACCATCACCCAGCTGTAGAGGACGATCTGCTTGGCCACGGCCTTGTTGCCCGCGATGACCGGCAGCATCGGCACGCCGACGCGCTCGTAGTCGTCCTTCACCTTCATCGACAGCGGCCAGTAGTGCGGCGGTGTCCAGAAGAAGATGACGAGGAAGAGGATCAGGGAGGCCCAGGAGACCTCGTTCTTCACCGCGGACCAGCCGATGATGACCGGCAGGCAGCCCGCGATGCCGCCCCAGACGATGTTCTGCGCGGTACGCCGCTTGAGGATCATCGTGTAGACGACGACGTAGAACGCGTTGGCGCCGAGCGAGAGCATCGCCGACAGGGGGTTGACCAGGAACCAGAACCAGATCGTCGAGCCGACGGTCAGCGCGCTGGCGAACACCAGGCACTCGCGGGGGGACACCATGCCCGTGACCAGCGGACGCTGGGACGTACGGTCCATCATCGCGTCGATGTCACGGTCGTAGTACATGTTGAACGCACCCGCGCCACCGGCGGACAGGTAACCGCCGACGCAGGTGGCCAGCACCAGCCACAGGTCCGGGACGCCCTCGGCCGCGAGGAACATCACCGGCACCGTCGTCATCAGCAGCAGCTCGATGACGCGCGGCTTCGTCAGTGCCACGAAACCCTTGACCCGGGCCCCGAACGGCCGGTGACCAGGGCTCTCGACGAGCACCCCCGCAGGACGGGATTCGACGGCCGTCACGCACACCCCTGAGAGAGATAAGGCCAGCAAGCTCGTCCGGGCATGAATCCCGGGTAAAGGCTTGCGCGTACTACGCCACTCTAGACGCAGGGGACAGCGGGGCCTCCGCCGGGGTGGGGTCGTGTTGAGGCGCCGGGTTCAGCGGGCCGAACGGGGCCGAACCCGGCAGAACGGTCCCCTCCGGGAGGCGGGCGGGCGCCGGGCCCGGCAGGCTGGAGTGGAGGCCCCCGCAGCGGGACGGGAATGAATCCCGCCCGGGTGCGGTTGCCCGGGTCGGCGATCAAATGATCGAGGATCACTCGACCGGAACTCGACGATCAAATGAGAGCCGCGCAGCACGACTGTGAGTCGAAAAAACGCCCGTCCAGGCGGGGGTAGGCTCGTCAGCGCCGCGTCGTGGCGGAACATACCGCCCCCGGCAGATCGCATATGTGGAGAGGAGCCCTGATCCGAGGGTGAGCACCAAGCCGACCACCACAGACCTCGAATGGACCGAACTGGACCAGAGGGCAGTCGATACCGCCCGCGTCCTGGCCATGGACTCCGTGCAGAAGGTCGGCAACGGCCATCCCGGCACGGCCATGAGCCTGGCTCCCGCGGCCTACCTGCTCTTCCAGAAGCTGATGCGGCACGACCCCAGTGACGCCGACTGGGTCGGCCGCGACCGGTTCGTCCTCTCCCCGGGCCACACCAGCCTGACCCTGTACACCCAGCTCTTCCTGGCGGGTTACGGGCTGGAGCTCGCGGACCTCAAGGCCTTCCGCACCTGGGACAGCAAGACCCCGGGCCACCCGGAGCACGGCCACACCGTCGGTGTGGAGACCACCACCGGCCCGCTGGGCCAGGGCATCGCCAACGCCGTGGGCATGGCCATGGCCGCCCGCTACGAGCGCGGCCTGTTCGACCCGGAGGCCCCGAAGGGCGAGTCCCCCTTCGACCACACCGTCTGGGCGATCGTCTCCGACGGCGACCTGGAGGAGGGCATCTCCGCCGAGGCGTCCTCGCTGGCCGGTCACCAGAAGCTGGGCAACCTCGTCGCCCTCTACGACGACAACCACATCTCGATCGAGGGCGACACCGAGACCGCCTTCTCCGAGGACGTCCTCAAGCGCTACGAGGCCTACGGCTGGCACGTCCAGCGCATCGAGCAGGGCGCCAACGGCGACTTCGACATCCAGGCGCTGTACGCGGCCTTCCAGGCCGCCAAGGCCGAGACCGAGCGCCCGTCGATCATCGCGGCCCGCACGATCATCGCCTGGCCGGCCCCGAACGCCCAGAACACCGAGGCCTCCCACGGCTCGGCGCTCGGCGAGGCCGAGGTCGCCGCGACCAAGAAGGTCATGGGCTTCGACCCCGAGCAGCACTTCCAGGTCGAGGACGAGGTCCTGGCGCACGCCCGTCAGGTCGTCGACCGCGGCCGCGCGGCCCGGGCCGCCTGGGACAAGCAGGTCCAGGTCTGGCGCGAGGCCAACCCGGAGCGCGCCGCCGACTTCGACCGCATCGTCGCGGGCGAGCTGCCCGACGGCTGGGAGAAGGCCCTCCCGGTCTTCCCGGCCGGCAAGGACGTCGCGACCCGCAAGGCGTCCGGCGAGGTCCTCAAGGCGCTGGGCGGCGTGATCCCCGAGCTGTGGGGCGGCTCCGCCGACCTCGCCGGCTCGAACAACACCACGATCGACGCGTCGTCGTCCTTCCTCCCCGAGGGCAACCCCCTCCCGGAGGCGAACCCGTACGGCCGCACGATCCACTTCGGCATCCGCGAGCACGCCATGGGCTCGACCATGAACGGCATCGCGCTGCACGGCAACACCCGCGTGTACGGCGGCACCTTCCTGGTGTTCTCCGACTACATGCGCCCGGCCGTGCGCCTGGCCGCGCTGATGAAGCTGCCGGTCACCTACGTGTGGACGCACGACTCCATCGGCCTCGGCGAGGACGGCCCGACCCACCAGCCGGTCGAGCACATGGCCGCGCTGCGCGCCATCCCGGGCCTGAACATGGTCCGCCCGGCCGACGCCAACGAGACGGCCATCGCCTGGCGCGAGATCGTCAAGCGGCACACCACCAAGCCCGCGCCGCACGGTCTGGCCCTCACCCGCCAGAACGTCCCGACGTACGAGGCCAACGAGGGCGCGGCCAAGGGCGGCTACGTCCTGCTCGACGCCGAGGGCGGCCGTCCGCAGGTGATCCTGATCGCCACCGGTTCCGAGGTCCAGCTGGCCGTCGAGGCCCGCGAGGCGCTCCAGGCCGACGGCGTCCCGACCCGCGTGGTCTCGATGCCGTCCGTCGAGTGGTTCGAGGAGCAGGACCAGGCGTACCGCGACGGCGTGCTGCTGCCGGACGTCAAGGCCCGGGTGGCCGTCGAGGCCGGCATCGGCCTGACCTGGTACCGCTACGTCGGCGAGGCCGGCCGGATCGTCTCGCTGGAGCACTTCGGCGCCTCCGCCGACTACAAGGTGCTCTACCGCGAGTTCGGCCTGACCGCGGACGCCGTGGTCGAGGCCGCCCGCGAGTCGATCGCCGACGCCGCCCGTCGCTGACGGCGCCCGTATACAACCTGTAGGAGATGCAGAACCCATGACAGACGCACTCAAGCGCCTCTCCGACGAAGGCGTCGCGATCTGGCTGGACGACCTGTCCCGCAAGCGCATCACGTCCGGCAACCTGGCCGAGCTCATCGACCAGAGCCACGTGGTGGGTGTCACGACCAACCCGTCGATCTTCCAGAAGGCGATCTCCAGCGGTGAGGGCTACGAGCAGCAGCTCGCCGACCTCGCCGCCCGCAAGGTCACCGTCGAAGAGGCCATCCGCATGATCACGACGGCGGACGTCCGCGACGCCGCCGACATCCTGCGCCCGGTCTTCGACGCCACCGGCGGTCAGGACGGCCGGGTCTCCATCGAGGTCGACCCGCGCCTGGCGCACAACACGGTCGCCACGGTCGCCGAGGCCAAGCAGCTGGCCTGGCTGGTGGACCGCCCCAACACCCTGATCAAGATCCCGGCCACCAAGGCGGGCCTGCCGGCCATCGCCGAGGTGATCGGCAAGGGCATCAGCGTCAACGTCACGCTGATCTTCTCCCTCGAGCGCTACCGCGCGGTGATGGACGCCTACCTGACCGGTCTGGAGAAGGCCAAGGCCGCGGGCCAGGACCTCTCCCTGATCCACTCGGTCGCGTCCTTCTTCGTGTCCCGCGTGGACACCGAGATCGACAAGCGGCTGGACGCCATGGGCACCGCCGAGGCCAAGGAGCTGCGCGGCAAGGCCGCCCTGGCCAACGCCCGCCTGGCCTACCAGGCGTACGAGGAGGTCTTCTCCTCGGACCGCTGGCTGGCCCTGGAGAAGGCCGGCGCCAACAAGCAGCGCGCCCTGTGGGCCTCGACCGGCGTCAAGGACCCGGCCTACAAGGACACGCTGTACGTGGACGACCTGGTGGCGCCGAACACGGTGAACACCATGCCGGAGGCCACCCTGGAGGCCACCGCCGACCACGGTCGGATCACCGGTGACACGGTGCGCGGCACGTACGAGCAGGCCAAGGCCGAGCTCGACGCGCTCGCGAAGCTGGGCGTCTCGTACGACGAGGTCGTCCAGCTGCTGGAGGACGAGGGCGTCGAGAAGTTCGAGGCCTCGTGGAACGACCTGCTGAAGTCCACTGAGGCGGAGCTCAAGCGCCTCGCTCCGGAGGCATGAATTGAGCAGCAGCAATCCGCTGCGTGACGCTCTGGACCGACGGCTCCCGCGTATCGCGGGGCCGTCGGGCCTGGTCATCTTTGGCGTCACGGGCGATTTGTCCCGTAAAAAGCTGATGCCCGCGGTCTACGACCTGGCCAACCGCGGCCTGCTGCCGCCGGGCTTCTCCCTGATCGGTTTCGCCCGCCGGCAGTGGGCGGACGAGGACTTCGCCCAGGTGGTGCACGACGCCGTCAAGGAGCACGCGCGCACCCCCTTCCGCGAGGAGGTCTGGCAGCAGCTGGTCCAGGGCTGCCGGTTCGTCTCGGGCGACTTCGACGACGACGACGCCTTCGACACGCTGCGCTCCACCATCGAGGAGCTCGACAAGGCGCAGGGCACGGGCGGCAACTTCGCCTTCTACCTGTCCGTCCCGCCGAAGTTCTTCCCCAAGGTCGTCCAGCAGCTGAAGAAGCACGGCCTGGCCGACCAGAAGCAGGGCTCGTGGCGGCGCGCCGTCATCGAGAAGCCCTTCGGTCACGACCTGAAGAGCGCCCAGGAGCTCAACCGGATCGTCCACGAGGTGTTCCCGGCCGAGGCGGTCTTCCGCATCGACCACTACCTCGGCAAGGAGACGGTCCAGAACATCCTGGCGCTGCGGTTCGCCAACACCCTCTTCGAGCCGATCTGGAACCGGTCGTTCGTCGACCACGTGCAGATCACCATGGCCGAGGACATCGGCATCGGCGGCCGTGCCGGCTACTACGACGGCATCGGCGCCGCCCGTGACGTCATCCAGAATCACCTCCTGCAGCTGCTGGCGCTGACCGCGATGGAGGAGCCCGCCTCCTTCGACGCCGACGCGGTGGCCGCGGAGAAGACCAAGGTGCTGGGCGCGGTCTCGCTGCCCAAGGACCTCGGCAAGGAGACGGTGCGCGGCCAGTACACCCACGGCTGGCAGGGTGGCGAGGAGGTCGTCGGCTACCTCGAGGAGGACGGCACCGACCCCAAGTCGAAGACCGACACCTACGCCGCGATCAAGCTGGAGATCGACAACCGCCGCTGGGCGGGCGTCCCCTTCTACCTGCGCACCGGCAAGCGGCTGGGCCGCCGCGTCACCGAGATCGCGGTCGTCTTCCAGCGCGCCCCCTACTCCCCCTTCGACCAGACCGCCACCGAGGAGCTGGGGCAGAACGCCCTGGTCATCCGGGTGCAGCCGGACGAGGGCGTGACCGTGCGCTTCGGCTCGAAGGTGCCGGGCACCTCGATGGAGGTCCGGGACGTCTCGATGGACTTCGCCTACGGCGAGTCCTTCACCGAGTCCAGCCCCGAGGCGTACGAGCGGCTCATCCTCGACGTCCTGCTCGGCGAGTCGAACCTCTTCCCGCGCCTGAAGGAGGTCGAGCTCTCCTGGGAGATCCTCGACCCGATCGAGGAGTACTGGGACAAGAACGGCAAGCCCGCGCAGTACCCGGCCGGCACCTGGGGGCCGGTCGAGGCGGACGAGATGCTCGCACGAGACGGACGGAGCTGGCGTCGGCCATGAAGATCGACCTTACGGACACCACGGCCAGCAAGATCAACAACGCGCTGGTCCAGGGCCGCCGGGCCATCGGCACTCCCGCCATCGGCATGGTGCTGACCCTGGTCATCGTCACCGACGAGGAGCACGCCTACGACGCGCTCAAGGCGGCCAACAACGCCTCCCGCGAGCACCCCTCGCGCAAGCTCGTCGTCATCAAGCGCGTCAGCCGCTCGCCGCGCGAGCGCGCCCAGGCCCGCCTCGACGCCGAGGTGCGGGTGGGCGTGGACGCCGGCGCCGGCGAGACGGTGGTGCTGCGGCTGTACGGCGAGGTCATAGACCACGCCCAGTCGGTCGTGCTGCCGCTGCTGCTGCCGGACGCCCCCGTGGTGGTCTGGTGGCCCGTCGGCTCCCCGGCCAACCCGGCCAAGGACCCCCTCGGCGCGCTCGGCCAGCGCCGGGTCACCGACGCCTACACCGCCGAGGACCCCGTCGCCGAGCTGTCGGCCCGCGCCGCGCACTACGCGCCCGGCGACACCGACCTGGCCTGGACCCGGATCACGCCGTGGCGCTCCATGCTCGCGGCCGCCCTGGACCAGCAGCCCGGTATCGAGATCACCTCGGCCGAGGTCGAGGGCGAGCCCTACAACCCCAGCGGCGAGCTGCTGGCCATGTGGCTGGCCGACCGCCTCGGGGCGCCGGTGACGCGCTCGGTCTCGAACGGCCCCGGCCTCACGGCCGTCCGTCTGGAGACCAAGACGGGCGTCGTCACCCTGGACCGTCCCGACGGCTCCCTGGCCACGCTCTCCATGCGCGGCCAGCCCGACCGGGCCGTGGCGCTCAAGCGCCGCGACACGGCCGAGCTCCTCGCGGAGGAGCTGCGCCGGCTGGACCCGGACGACATCTACGCGTCCTCGGTCAAGTACGGCGTGGACCGGCTGAACCAGGCGCCGGCGGCGCCGAAGTCGGACGAGCCCTCCGCCGCGCCCAAGCCCTCCGCGCCCTCCCAGGGCCAGACCCAGGGTCAGTCCCAGGGCCAGGGCCAGGCCCAGGGCAAGAAGGCGGCGAAGAAGTGAGCACGCCCCAGATCGTCGTGCACCGGGACAAGGAGCTGATGGCCCAGGCCGCGGCGGCCCGGCTGATCACGAAGATCGTGGACGCCCAGGCCGCCCGCGGCTCCGCGTCCGTCGTCCTCACCGGTGGGCGCAACGGCAACGGGCTGCTCGCGGCCCTCGCCGCGGCGCCCGCCCGGGACGCGGTCGACTGGTCCCGGCTGGACCTGTGGTGGGGCGACGAGCGCTTCCTCCCGGAGGGCGACCCCGAGCGCAACGCCACGCAGGCCCGCGAGGCCCTGCTGGACGCGGTGCCGCTGGACCCGAAGCGGGTGCACTTCATGCCCGCGGCGGACGGCACGTACGACGACGCGGACGCGGCGGCGGAGGCCTACGCGGCCGAGCTCGCCGCCGCGGCCCGCCCGGAGGACCATGGCCCCGTGCCGGCCTTCGACGTCCTGCTGCTGGGCGTCGGCCCGGACACCCACGTCGCCTCCCTCTTCCCGGAGCTTCCGGGTGTACGGGAGACGGAGCGGACGGTCGTCGGCGTCCACGGCGCGCCGAAGCCCCCGCCGACGCGGGTCTCCCTGACCCTCCCGGCGATCCGGGCGGCCCGGGAGGTCTGGCTGCTGGCGGCGGGCGAGGACAAGGCCGGGGCGGTGGCGCTCGCGCTGAGCGGTGCGGGTGAGGTGCAGGCGCCGGCCGCCGGCGCGTACGGCTCGCGCCGCACGCTCTGGCTCCTGGACCAGGCCGCGGCGGCCCGCCTCCCCCGCGACCTGTACCCCCCGGCGTCGCCCTGACGGGCACCCGGAAGATACGGCGATGGCCCGCCCCCCTTGCTGAAGGGGGGCGGGCCATCGCCGTATTGGGGGTGCCCCCGCCGAAGCCCAACGGCTAGCGCCCGCGAAGCTCGCGGTACCGCGAAACCAGCGACGCCGTCGACGCGTCGAGACCGGGCACGTCCGTGCCCTCCGTCAGCGCCGGCTCCACCCGCTTCGCGAGGACCTTGCCGAGCTCGACGCCCCACTGGTCGAAGGAGTCGATGTTCCAGATCGCGCCCTGGACGAAGACCTTGTGCTCGTACAGCGCGATGAGCTGACCGAGCACCGACGGCGTCAGCTCGCTCGCGAGGATCGTCGTCGTCGGGTGGTTGCCCTTGAACGTCTTGTGGGGGACGAGCTCCGCCGGGACGCCCTCCGCCGCGACCTCCTCGGGGGTCTTGCCGAAGGCGAGGGCCTGGCCCTGGGCGAAGAGATTGGCCATCAGCAGGTCGTGCTGGGCGACCAGACCGGGCTGGAGGTCGTCCACCGGCCGGGCGAAGCCGATCAGGTCCGCCGGGATGAGCTTCGTGCCCTGGTGGATCAACTGGTAATACGCGTGCTGGCCGTTGGTGCCCGGGGTGCCCCAGACGACCGGGCCGGTCTCCCAGCTGACGGGCTGTCCGTCACGGTCCACCGACTTGCCGTTGGACTCCATGTCCAGCTGCTGGAGGTAGGCCGCGAACTTCGACAGGTAGTGGCTGTAGGGCAGCACCGCGTGCGACTGCGCGCCGTGGAAGTTGCCGTACCAGACGCCCAGCAGGCCGAGCAGCAGCGGCGCGTTCTCCTCCGGCGGCGCGCACCGGAAGTGCTCGTCGACCAGGTGGAAGCCGGCCAGCATCTCGCGGAAGCGGTCGCCGCCGATGGCGAGCATCAGGGAGAGGCCGATGGCGGAGTCGTACGAGTAGCGACCGCCGACCCAGTCCCAGAACTCGAACATGTTGGCGGTGTCGATGCCGAAGTCGGCGACCTTCTCCGCGTTCGTGGACAGCGCGACGAAGTGCTTGGCGACCGCGTCCTCGCCGGCGCGCAGCTCGGTGAGGAGCCAGTTCCGCGCGGAGGTGGCGTTGGTGATGGTCTCGATCGTGGTGAAGGTCTTGGAGGCCACGATGAAGAGCGTCTCGGCGGCGTCGAGGTCGTGGACCGCCTCGTGGAGGTCGGCGCCGTCCACGTTGGAGACGAAACGGAACGTCATGTCGCGGGCGGTGTAGGCGCGCAGTGCCTCGAAAGCCATCGCCGGTCCGAGGTCGGATCCGCCGATGCCGATGTTGACGACGTTCTTGATGCGCTTTCCGGTGTGGCCCTTCCACTCACCCGAACGGACCCGGTCGGTGAAGATCTGCATCTTCCGCAGGACCGCGTGCACGGCGGGCACGACGTTCTCGCCGTCGACCTCGATGACGGCCGACTCCGGTGCGCGCAGGGCGGTGTGGAGCACCGCGCGGTCCTCGGTGGTGTTGATCCGCTCGCCGCGGAACATCGCGTCCCGCAGGCCGGCGACGTCGGCCGACGCCGCCAGTTCGCGCAGCAGCCGCAGGGTCTCGTCGGTGACCAGGTGCTTCGAGTAGTCGAGGTGGAGGTCGCCGACGGAGACGGTGTACTTGTCGGCCCGGCCCGGGTCGTCGGCGAACAGCTCGCGCAGGTGCACCTCCCCCAGCTCGTCACGGTGCTTGGCGAGCGCGTTCCACTCGGGAGTGCGGTCCAGCCTGGTGCGGCTCTCTGCGTTCATCTCGGACATCGGTCCACTTCTCCTCGTAATTTCCCCGCTGTCTCCAACCTAATTGATCAGCCGTCGATTCCCGGCGCAAACGACGAGCGGCCCGGTCGGACACCTTCAGAAGGTGTCCGGCCGGGCCGCTTTCGTCGCGCTAGATCTCCCCACGGAGCTTGGCGAGCGCCTCGGCGAGGATGGCCTCGCCGTCGGCGTCGCTGCGCCGTTCGCGCACATAGGCGAGGTGGGTCTTGTACGGCTCCGTGCGCGGCGGGTCCGGTGGGTTGTCCCGGTCCTGGCCGGCCGGGAAGCCACAGCGGGGGCAGTCCCAGGTGTCGGGCACCTGGGCGTCGCTGGCGAAGCTCGGCTGCGTCTCGTGCCCGTTGGAGCACCAGAAGGAGATCCGCAGTCGGGGTGCCGATTCGCCCCGCTCCGCCTCTCCCATGGGCCCCGCCCCGACCCGGCTTCCTCGGATCGCGTTGCCACTTGCCACGGTCGTAACTCCCTGCGTGATGGTGCTGCACTGTGCCGAACAGCGGCTGCGCCGCGGGGTCGACAGTCCGCTCCGCTGCGGGCGCCTCAGTCTACGTAAGGCCCAACGCGCGTCCAGTGGCAGGAGTTACAGCCCGGCCGCGAGGACGCGCCCTCAATCATAGGCCGCGTCCGCGACGGAGCGTCAGCTGCCGACCTTCATCAGCACGCCCAGCGTGACGATGCACGCGAACCAGAGCAGACCGATCACGATGGTGATCCGGTCGAGGTTGCGCTCGGCGACCGAGGAACCGCCGACGGAGGACTGCATGCCACCGCCGAACATGTCGGACAGGCCGCCGCCCTTCCCCTTGTGCATGAGCACCAGCATCATCAGCAGCAAGCTGAAGACGATGAGGGCGATCGAGAACCCGATGACCACGGCTGGACCAACTCTCTCGGACTGACTGGATGGAAAACGCGTGTGGGGCCGGGCAGCGGCGCGTTCACGCCGGTCCCGGCCCCGACAGGGTACGACGGCGGGGGGCCGCCGTCATAGCCGCTACTGGTCGGCGAAGCGGACGATCTTGACGAACTCGTCCGCGTCGAGCGAGGCACCGCCGATCAGGGCGCCGTCGACATCGGGCTGCGCCATGATCGCCGCGATGTTGCCGGACTTCACGGAGCCGCCGTACTGGATGCGGACCTTGTCGGCCAGCTCCTGGTCGTACAGCTCGGCCAGACGGCCGCGGATGGCACCGCAGACCTCCTGGGCGTCCTCGGGCGTGGCGACCTCGCCGGTGCCGATGGCCCAGACGGGCTCGTAGGCGATCACGATCGTCGCGGCCTGCTCGGCCGGGATGTCCGCGAGGCCGCCCTCGACCTGCGCCAGGGTGTAGGCGACCTGGTTGCCCGCCTTGCGGACGTCCAGGCCCTCGCCGACGCAGAGGATCGGGGTGATGCCGTGCTTGAAGGCGGCCTTCACCTTGGCGTTGCAGAGCTCGTCCGACTCGCCGTGGTACTGGCGGCGCTCGGAGTGGCCCACCGCGACGAAGGAGCACTTGAGCTTGGCGAGCATGCCACCGGAGATCTCACCGGTGTACGCGCCGGAGTCGTACGCCGAGATGTCCTGGGCGCCGTACGTGATCTTCAGCTTGTCGCCGTCGACCAGGGTCTGCACCGAGCGGAGGTCGGTGAAGGGCGGCAGGACGGCCACGTCTACGGCGTCGTAGTCCTTGTCCGCGAGGGAGAAGGCGAGCTTCTGGACGTGGGCGATGGCCTCAAGGTGGTTGAGGTTCATCTTCCAGTTGCCCGCCATCAGCGGGGTGCGTGCACTCACGGTGGTTCAGTCCTCCAGTGCGGCGAGGCCGGGGAGCGTCTTGCCCTCGAGGTACTCGAGGCTGGCGCCGCCGCCGGTCGAAATGTGGCCGAAAGCGTTCTCGTCGAAGCCCAGGATGCGCACGGCCGCGGCGGAGTCGCCACCACCGACGACGGTGAACCCGTCCGAGTCCAGCAGGGCCTGGGCGACGGCCTTGGTGCCGTTGGCGTAGTCGGGGTGCTCGAAGACGCCCATCGGGCCGTTCCAGAAGACCGTGCCCGCGTCGGCCAGCTTGGCCGCGTAGAGCTCACGCGTCTTCGGGCCGATGTCCAGGCCCTCCTTGTCGGCGGGCATGGCGTCCGTGGCGACGACCTCGGGGTTGGCCGGGGCCTTCGTCTTCAGGTCGGGGAAGTCGGCCGAGACCAGCACGTCGACCGGCAGGACGAACTCCACGCCCCGCTTCTCGGCCTCCGCCAGGTACTCCAGGCACGTGCCCTTCTGGTCCTCCTGGAGCAGCGAGATGCCGACCTCGTGGCCCTTGGCGGCCAGGAAGGTGTACGACATGCCGCCGCCGATGAGGATGCGGTCGGCCTTCTTCAGCAGGTTGTCGATGACACCCAGCTTGTCGGAGACCTTGGCGCCGCCCAGCACGACCACGTAGGGGCGCTGGACCTCGTCGGTGAGCTTCTTCAGGACGCCGACCTCGGTGGCGATCAGGTCGCCGGCGGCGTGCGGGAGCCGCTTGGGGAGGTCGAAGACCGAGGCGTGCTTGCGGTGCACGGCACCGAAGCCGTCGCCGACGTAGAGGTCGGCGAGCGAGGCGAGCTCGTCGGCGAAGGCGCCGCGCTCGGCGTCGTCCTTGCTGGTCTCGCCCGCGTTGAAACGGAGGTTCTCCAGCAGCGTGACCTCGCCGTTCGCCAGTGCGGCGACGGTGGCCTTCGCGCTGTCACCGACCGTGTCGGTGGCGAACGAGACACTCTTGCCCAGGATCTCGCCGAGCCGCTTCGCGGCCGGGGCGAGGGAGAACCGGTCCTCCGGGGCGCCCTTGGGACGGCCCAGGTGGGAGGCGACGATCACCTTGGCGCCCGCGGCGGCGAGCTTGGCGATCGTCGGCGCGACGGCGCGGATGCGGCCGTCGTCGGTGATGGTGCTGCCCTCGAGCGGCACGTTCAGGTCGGCGCGGACGAAGACCCGCTTCCCCTCGACGCCGCCTTCGATCAGTTCATCGATCGTCTTCATGCAGTGACTCCGTGACTTCGTTAGTCATAAGACGGGGCCCGTACGACGCGTCGTCGCGTCGTGCGAGCCCCATCCCCACACTCGGTGCCTGGTGACAGTAGTGCGGACTGCCGGTCAGGCGAAGGTCAGAGCTGGCCGCCGACGAAGACCGTCAGGTCCACCAGGCGGTTGGAGTAGCCCCACTCGTTGTCGTACCAGCCGACGACCTTGACCTGCTTGCCCTGGACCATGGTCAGGGAGGAGTCGAAGGTGCAGGAGGCCGGCCAGTTCACGATGTCGGAGGAGACGATCGCGTCCTCGGTGTAGTCGAGGATGCCCTTGAGCTGACCCTCGGCGGCCTTCTGGAAGGCGGCGTTGATCTCTTCCTTGCTGGTCTCGCGGTCGAGCTCGAGGACCAGGTCGGTGACCGAGCCGGTCGGGACCGGGACGCGCATGGCGATGCCGTCCAGCTTGCCCTTGAGCTGCGGGAGGACCAGGGCGGTGGCCTTGGCGGCACCCGTCGAGGTCGGGATGATGTTCTCCGCGGCGGCGCGGGCGCGGCGCAGGTCGGAGTGCGGGAAGTCCAGGATGCGCTGGTCGTTGGTGTACGCGTGGACCGTCGTCATCATGCCCTTGACGATGCCGAAGTTCTCGTCGAGAACCTTGGCCATCGGCGCCACGCAGTTGGTGGTGCAGGAGGCGTTGGAGATGACGTGGTGGTTGGCCGCGTCGTACTTGTCCTGGTTGACGCCCATCACGATGGTGATGTCCTCGTTCTTGGCCGGAGCCGAGATGAGGACCTTCTTCGCGCCGGCGGCCAGGTGCTTGGCCGCGTCCTCACGCTTGGTGAAGATGCCGGTGGACTCGATGACGATGTCGGCGCCCAGCTCGCCCCACGGCAGCGCTGCCGGGTCGCGCTCGGCCATCGTCTTGAAGGTCATGTCGCCGACGGTGATCGTGTCGTCGGTGTGGCTGACCTCCTGCTTGAGGCGACCCAGGATCGAGTCGTACTTCAGCAGGTGCACCAGAGTGGCGTTGTCGGTCAGGTCGTTGACACCGACGATCTCGATGTCCGCACCCTGCTCCAGGAGCGCGCGGAAGTAGTTACGACCGATACGGCCAAAGCCGTTGATGCCTACGCGGATCGTCACGAACCGATCTCCTCGTTGGTGTGCCGGGACTGCCCGGCGGCTGTATTGGGATGTCCCCGACCATCACCGACCCTACCTCTAACAGGGGAGGTACGTGACATTGGCGGCGGGGGCCGTCAGGCGCGCTCAGTCGTGCCCAATCGCGCTCAGCTGCAGGTCAACCGCCGATGGCGCGCAGTGCGGCACCGATCAGCCCGGCCCGCTCGCGCGGGTCGGACACGCGTTCAAGACCGAAGCCCAGCAGGACGGTGTCCCGGGTGGTGAGGGCCGCGGCACCGCCGTCCCGCACCCCCGGTCCGTCACCCTGTGTCACCGGTGAGCGGTACTCGCCGGCCACGGCGGTGCGGAACTGCGGGAAGGTGTCGGGCGGCAGCTCGTCGGAGATCGGGCGGTAGGCCCCGGCGAGCGCCGGCGGGCTCCCGCCGGCGCCGAGGGCGGCCGTGGTGCCCGTGAGCTCACCGGTGCCGGTGAAACGCGTGGCCTGGGCGAACGAGGTGCGAGCGCCCGCGCCCAGGTAGTACTGGGCGAAGTCGTCGGTGTCGGCGTCGCCGACCCGGGACTCGCCGCCCGCCTTGGTGCCCGCGGCGATCAGTTTGCCGCCCTCGTTGACGAAGTCGCGCACGGCCAGGAGGGTCGCGCCGTCGGGGCGGGCGTCCCCGGAGTTCCACAGGACGGTGTCGTAGTGGCTGAGCACGCCCAGCGCGGGCGGCGCGCCCTGGGTGGCGACGTCCCAGACGGTGGCCTTGCGGCCGTTGTCGGTGAGGGCCTTGACGTAGTCCGGGGCGTGCCGGGAGGCGCCGCCGGGACCTTCGTCCGTGACGACGAGGGTGTCGGCGCGCGGGGTGTCGGCCACGGTGAAGGTGAACGGCTCGCTGGTGGTCCCGTGCCCGTCGCGGGTCTGTCCGCTGAACCGGACGCGGACGGTGGAGCCCGCGTGGGCGCCCTGGAGGGTGGCGCGGTACTGGTCGAAGCGGAGGTTGTCCTCGCCGCCGTAGCGGTCGCCGCCGTCCCAGGCCTTGACGGGCACGGTGGTCTCGGGCTCGCCGTCGACGCTGTAGTGGGCGCGGATGCCGGTGAGGCTCTTGCGGGCGGTGACGGCGACGGTCTGCTCGCCGTCACGGGCGTGGGACGTGGTGAAGGCGTGCGGGGTGAAGTCGGGGGCGTCGAGGCCGACCGAGGAGGAGGGGCGGTCGGCGTGGTGCGCGGACTCGGCGACGGAGAGGGCGAAGGGGATGTTCTTGGTGAACTCCTGCTGGATCAGCTTCTCGTCGTCGGGGAAGTTGAAGGAGGAGCGGCAGTCGGCCGGGTCCCAGCGGTCGTTGGGGTCGACCCCTGAGGCGGTCTCGCAGGTCGACATCTCGGGGGTGAACATCATGGTGCCGTTGACGTTGGCCGCGTGGCCGTCCGCCTCGCCGTTGGTGGTGTAGAGCTCCGAGGAGACCTGGGGCCGGTAGCCGGGTATCGCGGACTTCTCGGGGGTGCCGGCGAGCGCCTTGTAGAGGACGTCGTCGGGGGTGGGGGTGGCCACTTGCCAACCGACGCCGTAGAGCAGGAGTTCGGCGGCGGAGTGGTAGTTGATGGCGTAGGTGAAGCGGTGTTCCTTCTCGAAGGAGTCCAGTGCCTTGGTCTCCGGTTCGGAGGCGGCGGCGGGCCCGCGGTACGTCCCGGAGGCCGGGCGCGGGGACGAACCCTCGTTGTCGTAGCCCCACTTGTAGGGGAAGTTGCGGTTGAGGTCGACGCCGTCCGCCGAGGTGATCTTTCCGTCGCCGTCGTTGTCGCGGAGGTTCTTGCGCCACAGGCGGGTGGCCGGGCTCTGGAAGGTGTAGTCGTAGCCGTCGGGGTTGGCGGAGAGGACGAACCACAGTTCGGTGGAGTCCACGAGCTTCGTGATCCGGTCGTCCTTGCCGTAGCGGTCGAGGTAGTGGTGCATCAGCCGCCGGGTCATCTCCGGGGTGATCCACTCGCGGGCGTGCTGGTTGGACATGTAGAGCACGGCGGGCCGGTCGCCGTCGTGGCGCGCGGTGGCGTCCTTGGCGACCTTGAGGGCGAGGATGTCCTGGCCGCGTACGGTCTTGCCGATGCTGACGACCTTGGTGAGGCCGGGGTGGGTGCGGGCGGTGTCGGTGATCTCCCGCTGGAGGCCGTTCTTCCCGCTGTACGGGCGGAAGACCCCGTCGCCCGTGGCGCCCAGGCCCTGCCGGCCGCGCACGCGCTTCTCGGTGATGTCGACGCCCTGGCGGCGCAGTTCCCCGGCCTGTGCGGCGGTGAGGACGACCTCGAGGGTCGTCTTCTCGCCGCCGACGACGCGCCGGCCCAGTTCATGGCCGTCGACGCCGGCCCGGAGGAGGAGCGGGACCTGCGCGCCGGTGACCCGGGCGGTCCACGCGGTCAGGGTGTCCGGGCCGGCGCCCGGGGCCGCCGTGGCGGGTGGTGCCGCCTGGGCTGAGGGTGCCGCCGCGAGGCCGCCGCCGCACAACAGCGTGGCCGCCGCGAGGGCCGTTCTCGTGCCGCGTCTCATGAGCCCCCCTTGTCGTTGACTGTCACGTCGGTGCACGGACGCCAGGCTCGTGAGTCACCATGATCATGTCAACAACGCGTTTTCCGCCCGCCCGGACAGCGCGTCGCCCCCGCCACCCTTGCGGGTGAGCGGGGGCGGCGTCGGGCCGGCGGCGGGGCCGGTCAGCCGACCATGCCCTCGGCCATCTCCTCCGACAGGTCCGACAGGTCGGAGAGGTTCGACTCGGTGCCGGGGATGCCCAGGTCCTGGGCGCGCTTGTCGGCCATGGCCAGCAGCCGGCGGATCCGGCCGGCGACGGCGTCCTTGGTCAGCGGCGGGTCGGCGAGCGCGCCGAGCTCCTCCAGGGAGGCCTGCTTGTGCTCCATCCGCAGCCGGCCGGCGGCCGCCAGGTGCTCGGGGACCTCCTCGCCGAGGATCTCCAGCGCCCGCTGCACCCGGGCGCCCGCGGCGACGGCGGCCCGCGCCGAGCGGCGCAGGTTGGCGTCGTCGAAATTCGCCAGCCGGTTGGCGGTGGCCCGCACCTCGCGGCGCATCCGCCGCTCCTCCCAGGCCAGCACGGACTCATGGGCGCCGAGCCGGGTCAGCAGCGCGCCGATCGCGTCGCCGTCGCGGACGACGACCCGGTCCACACCGCGCACCTCGCGGGCCTTGGCCGCGATCTGGAGCCGGCGGGCCGCGCCCACGAGCGCCAGCGCCGCCTCCGGGCCGGGGCAGGTCACCTCCAGGGAGGAGGACCGGCCGGGCTCGGTGAGGGAGCCGTGGGCCAGGAAGGCGCCGCGCCAGGCGGCCTCGGCGTCACAGGTGGCCCCGGAGACGACCTGCGGGGGCAGCCCGCGGATCGGCCGGCCGCGGCCGTCGACCAGGCCGGTCTGGCGCGCCAGCTGGTCACCGCCCGCCACCACCCGCACCACGTACCTGCTGCCCCTGCGGAGCCCGCCCGGGGCCATGACCACCAGGTCGGAGGCGTGCCCGAAGATCTCCAGGATGTCCTTGCGGAGCCGCCGGGCCGCGATCCCGGTGTCCAGCTCCGCCTCGATCACGATGCGCCCGCTGACCAGGTGCAGCCCGCCGGCGAAGCGCAGGACCGCCGAGACCTCTGCTTTCCGGCAGCAGGTCCGGGTGACGGGGAGCCGGGAGATTTCGTCCTTCACCGCTGCCGTCATCGCCATGGGCCGATCCTTCCATGCATCCGAAAAATACGGTCGTACGCGGCGGCCAACAGCTCCGGGTCGTGCGTCGGGGAGCCGTCGGGCGAGGCGACCGGCGCCAGCTCGACCGTGGCCCCGAGCCGCTTGGCGGCGTCCTCGAGGCTGTCCCGGTCGGGCACGGCGGCCTCGTCGGCCAGCACCACGTCCAGGGCGAGTTTAGGGGCGTGTCGGGCCAAAACCTCCAAATGACGCTGCGGGGAGAAGCCATCGGTTTCCCCGGGTTGCGGGGCGAGGTTCAGTGAGAGCACCCGGCGGGCCTTGGTCTCCTGAAGCGCCTCCAGCAGCTCGGGCACCAGCAGGTGGGGGATGACGGAGGAGAACCAGGAGCCCGGGCCGAGCACCACCCAGTCCGCGTCCAGCACGGCCGCCACGGCCTCGGGCACCGCCGGCGGGTCCTCCGGGACGACGTGCACGGACTGCACCTCGCCCGGGGTGAGCGCCACGGTGGCCTGGCCGCACACGGTGGTGATGTCGTCGGGAGCGGCCGGGTCGTGGCCCTTGACCAGCGCCTGGAGCTCCAGCGGGACCGCCGACATCGGCAGCACCCGGCCGTGGGCGCCCAGCAGCTTGCCGACCAGGTCCAGCGCCTGGACGTGGTCGCCCAGCTGCTCCCAGAGGGCGACGATCAGCAGATTGCCCACGGCGTGGCCGTGGAGCTCGCCCCGGCTCTCGAAGCGGTGCTTGACCACCCGGGCCCAGGTCTGCCCCCAATCGTCGTCGCCGCAGAGCGCCGCGAGGGCCTTGCGGAGATCGCCGGGGGGCAGCACGCCCAGCTCGTCGCGGAGCCGGCCGCTGGAGCCGCCGTCGTCGGCGACGGTGACGACGGCGGTCAGATCGCCGGTGATCCGGCGCAGCGCGGCGAGAGAGGCCGACAGGCCGTGGCCGCCGCCGAGGGCGACGACCTTGGGCTGGGCGCCCCGGTAGGCACGGCGCTCGGCCCGGCCGCTCGCGCGGCCGGGCACCAGCTTGCGGACGCGACGCATCCGGAAGGTCCGGCCGGTCACTCGCGCCCCATGTCCCGGTGGACGACGACGGTCTCGACACCCTCCGAGACGAGACGGTGGGCGAGCTTCTCCGACATGGCGACGGAGCGGTGCTTGCCGCCGGTACAGCCGACCGCGATCGTCACATAGCGCTTGCCCTCGCGGCGGTAGCCGGCGGCGATGAGCTGGAGGAGCTCGGTGTAGCGGTCGAGGAACTCCTTGGCGCCGGGCTGGTTGAAGACGTAGCCGGACACCTCCTCGTTGAGGCCGGTGAAGGGGCGCAGCTCGGGCACCCAGTGGGGGTTGGGGAGGAAGCGGCAGTCGACGACGAGATCGGCGTCGACGGGCAGGCCGTACTTGTAGCCGAAGGACATGACGGTGGCCCGCAGCTCCGGCTCCTCCTCGCCGGCGAACTGGGCGTCCAGCTTGGCGCGCAGCTCGTGGACGTTGAGGCTGGAGGTGTCGATGACGAGGTCGGCGTCGCCGCGCAGCTCGCGCAGCAGGTCGCGCTCGGCGGCGATGCCGTCGACGATGCGGCCCGAGCCCTGGAGGGGGTGGGGGCGGCGCACGGACTCGAAGCGGCGCACCAGGGCGTCGTCGGACGCCTCCAGGAAGATCACCCGGCGCTTGACCTTCTTGGCCTCCAGGTCGGCGAGCGACTCGCGGAGGTTGTCGAAGAAGCGCCGGCCGCGGACGTCCACGACGACGGCGATGCGGGCCACATTGCCCTGGGAGCGGGCGCCGAGGTCCACCATGGTGGGGATCAGGGCGGGCGGCAGGTTGTCCACGACGAACCAGCCGAGGTCCTCCAGGCACTTGGCGGCGGTGCTGCGGCCCGCCCCCGACATGCCGGAAATGATGACCAGCTCGGGGATGCCCGCCGTCTCGCCGGTCGCGTCCACCGTCGTGCCCGTACTCACCTGTGCTCCGTCCCGGTCGGTCACGTTCATTCTGTCTTCCCCCGTTCTGCCGACGGCGCCACCGGCGTCGTCTTCCCTTCCATACTGAGGCCTTCCCGGGCGTGCGGCCCGGACGACGGACCGCGCCGGTCCGGGCGCGGGCCGCCGGGTCCGTCCTGTGCGGTCAGGTCCATCATTCCTCCGCGTCGTCCATGATCTCGCCCGTGGCCGTGTTGACGGCCGGGGCGGGTGGTGCCGTCGCGGCCAGCGCCGCGGCGACGGTCTCGGCCGTCTTGCGGCCGATGCCGGGCGCCGCGCAGATCTCGTCGACCGTCGCGGCGCGCAGCCGCTTGACCGAGCCGAAGTGCTTGAGCAGCGCCTGTTTGCGGGTCTCGCCCAGGCCGGGGACCGTATCGAGCGGTCCGGCCTTCATGCTTCTGGAGCGCTTGCCGCGCTGGTAGGCGATGGCGAAGCGGTGGGCCTCGTCGCGCACGCGCTGCAGGAGGTAGAGGCCCTCGCTGGTGCGGGGCAGGACGACCGGGTCGTCCTCGCCGGGCAGCCAGACCTCCTCCAGCCGCTTGGCGAGGCCGCACACGGCCACGTCGGTGACCCCGAGCTCGTCCAGGGCCCGCTGGGCGGCGGCCACCTGCGGCTGCCCGCCGTCGACCACGACGAGCTGGGGCGGGTAGGCGAAGCGCTTGGGCCGGTCGCCGTTCTCGGCGGGGACCTCGCCGCCGGGCTCGTCGCCCGCGGTCTCCTCGGCCCACTCCCCCGTCTTCAGGCTCTCCCGCAGATAGCGGCGGAAGCGGCGGCTCACGACCTCGTGCATCGAGCGGACGTCGTCCTGGCCCTCGAAGCCCTTGATCTGGAAGCGGCGGTACTCGCTCTTGCGGGCCAGGCCGTCCTCGAAGACGACCATGGACGCCACGACGTCCTGTCCCTGGAGGTGGGAGATGTCGAAGCACTCGATGCGCAGCGGCGCCGAGTCCAGGCCGAGGGCCTCGGTGATCTCCTCCAGGGCCCGGGAGCGGGTGGTGAGGTCGGAGGCGCGCTTGGTCTTGTGCAGCGCGAGCGCCTGCTGGGCGTTGCGCTGGACGGTGGCCATCAGGTCCTTCTTGTCGCCGCGCTGGGGGATGCGCAGGTCCACGCGGGAGCCGCGGCGGCCGGTCAGCCACTGGGCGACGGGCTCCACCGGATCCGGCAGGGCGGGGACGAGGACCTCCTTGGGGACGGCGTCGCCGCTCTCCTCGCCGTAGAGCTGCTGGAGGGCGTGCTCGACGAGGCCCGCCGTGTCGACGGCCTCGACCTTGTCGGTGACCCAGCCGCGCTGGCCGCGCACCCGGCCGCCGCGCACATGGAAGATCTGCACGGCCGCTTCGAGCTCGTCCTCGGCGACCGCGATCAGGTCGGCGTCGGTGGCGTCGGCCAGGACGACGGCGTTCTTCTCCATGGCGCGGCGGAGCGCCTCTATGTCGTCCCGCAGCCGGGCGGCCTTCTCGTACTCCATCTCCTCGGCGGCATCATGCATCCGCTGTTCCAAACGGCGGATGTACGCGCCGGTACGCCCGGCCATGAAGTCGCAGAATTCCTCGGCCAGTTCGCGGTGCTCCTCGGGGGTGACGCGGCCGACGCAGGGGGCGGAGCACTTGCCGATGTAGCCGAGGAGGCAGGGGCGGCCGATCTGGTGGGAGCGCTTGAACACCCCGGCCGAGCACGTGCGGACGGGGAAGACCCGCAGCATCAGGTCGACGGTCTCCCGGATGGCCCAGGCGTGGGCGTACGGGCCGAAGTAGCGCACGCCCTTCTTCTTGGGGCCGCGCATGACCTGGACGCGGGGGAACTCCTCGTTGAGCGTGACCGCGAGGGAGGGGTAGCTCTTGTCGTCCCGGTACTTCACATTGAAGCGGGGGTCGTACTCCTTGATCCAGGAGTACTCCAGCTGGAGCGCCTCGACCTCGGTGGAGACCACCGTCCACTCCACGGAGGCGGCCGTGGTGACCATGGTGCGGGTGCGCGGGTGGAGGCCGGCGAGGTCCTGGAAGTACGACGAGAGCCGCTGGCGGAGGCTCTTCGCCTTCCCGACGTAGATCACCCGGCCGTGCTCGTCGCGGAACTTGTACACCCCCGGCGAGTCGGGGATCTGTCCCGGCTTGGGTCGGTAGCTGCTGGGGTCGGCCATGTCACACACCCTACTTGCGGGCACTGACAACTCCACCGTCCGGCCACCGGTCCGCCCACCGGTCCGGCACCCCGTTCTCGACGCGACTCCGGCCCCGGCGGTGGTGGCCGCCGAGGCCGGAGCGGAAGCGGGGGACGGACCCCGTGGGGGGTGCCGTCAGCGGCGCCGCAGCCTGTGCCTGCGCACCGCCACGGCTCCCAGCCCGAGGGCCAGGGCCGCCGCCCCGCCGGCCGTCGCGACGGGGGCCGCGATCGGGGAGCCGCCGTCACCTTCCGGTGCCGCGGTCACCGACCGGTCCGCATCGGTCCCCGGTGCGACGGACGCCGCGTCGCCCTTCGCGTCGTAACCGCCGGCCACGCCCTTCCTGTCGTAGGCCGAGCCCGGCAGCTTGGCGCCGTAGGCCTTGCGCACCCGGTCCCGGTAGGCGCCGACCGTGGTGCCCTGCTCGCCGACCGCCCGCACGGCGTCCTCGTCGAGGGGCAGGACGCGGTCGCCGCGCTGGACGTACCAGGCGTTGATCTGCGGCTCGCGGAAGACCGTGCCGCCGCTGAGCTTGCGGGCGCCGGCGGCCGCGTAGCGGGTCTCGTCGTCGCCGGTGGCGATGTTGACGACGCTCCAGGTGTTCCCGGTGCGCGCGGTCCACACCGACGCCTTCTGCCCGTCGGCCGAGACGGCGGTGCTGGCGAGGAAGTCCAGCCGGGCGATCGGGGCGCCTTCCTTGCCCGCCACGAACTCCGGGGCGAGCGTGTAGACGGGGACGGTCGCGCCGTCGATCCTCGGGCGCGCGTCCGTCTTCGCGAGCTGGTCGGCCTTCGCGGGCGCGCCGTCACGGTTCGCGCTGTCCCGGTTCGCGCCGTCACGGTTCGCGCCGTCACGGGCGAAGAAGCGGGAGAGCGTGGCCAGCGTGCCGGGCGCGGCGGCCGCGTCATGGGCCTCGGCGACCCCGGCGGCCGACGGCGGCGCGGGGACGGCCGGGGGCGGCGCGGCGTGGGCGAGCGGGGCGAGCCCCAGCAGCGCGGCGGTCAGGGCGCCGGCGGCGGCCACGCGGGCGGCGTTCCTCGATGTGTACCGGTCGGTCATGGCCCTCACGCCCCGATCCCGTAGAGCGAATGGGTCCAGGAGAACTGGTTGTTGTTCACGTACCAGTCGTGCGACGCCCAGTTGTAGCGGTTGCTGGAGGGCCAGGGGTCGCCCCAGTAGACCATGCTGTTCGCGTCGTCGTACCCGTAGAGGACGTGCATATGGCCGCCGCCGGACTGCCACTGGATGCGGGTCTCGACCGGACGGCCCGCGTCGATCTCGGACTTGACGGTCGTGTACCGCAGCCAGCCGTTGACGTACCGGCCCTCGTTGATGCCGGCCCAGTCGAGGGCGTTCTGCACATTGCCCAGCGTGGCCTGGTTGTTGGGGCACGTGGAGCCCTGGGCGCGGTTGAAGGCGGCGTTGCAGAACTGGTTCTGGCTGTAGTTGCGGCCGAACCAGGTGGCGATGGTGTTGCCGGAGGCGGCCCAGCACCAGTTCGTCTTCTGCTGCGCCTGCATGCCGATGTTCAGTCTGTTCGTCGCCCGCAGCGCGTGCTGTTCGCCGGTCGCCGCGCTCGCCGTGGTGGGGACGGCGAACAGGACGGCGGCGAACAAGGCCGTCAGGGACAGCCGTCTGCCGCGTATGCGGGGCTTTTCTATGGTTGCCGATGCCGAAGCACGGGACATTTCGCGTTCCTCCCGTGGGGTGGGGGGTGCTGATGGAGGAGCGCGTCCGGACGCGTGTGAGGAGCATCGGGTGTTGTCGGGGGCTGGTCAACCGGCTTCAATACGGCCTGAGGCCCGGATGTGAACGAATCCCGCCGGATGTGAACGGCTCGTGGCCGTCCAGTAGGAAAGCCGCACGCCGAGGCATGGCCGAGGCACCCGCCGATCGTGAATATTCACAGGCGCACGGGGGCTTCACAGCGGACTTCACAGCGGGAGAGCGCGGACAGAGGAGCGAGCGGAATGACGCGCACCAGCACAGCGCGCACCACAGGCGTCGCCGAGAGCGAGCTGGCCCGGGCGCTGCGATCGGGCCCCTTCCACCTGGCGCTGCGCACGGCGCTGTCGGTGCGCGGGCTGGCACTGCACCGGGTGCAGCACCGGCTGGCGCAGCGCGGGGTCAAGGTGGGGGTGACGACCCTGAGTTACTGGCAGCAGGGCCTCCGCAGACCCCGGCGGCCGGAGTCCCTGCGGGCCGTGCGGCTGCTGGAGGACGTGCTCGATCTGCCGGAACGGGCCCTGACCGGGTTACTCGCCGCCCCGGCGCCGTCGGGCACGGCGCCGGACCGGCCGGCCGCGCGTTCGTACCGCTCGCTGGTGGAGGAGTCCCGGGCCCTGGAGCGGCTGCTGGCGGAGCTGGAGTCGCCGGAGGACGGCGGCCTCCACACCGTCTGCCATCTGGAGCGGGTGTCCATCGGCGCGGGCCGCGAGATGCGCGCCCGCGACTCGCACCACGTGGTGCGGGCGCACCGCGACGGTGTGGACCGCTATGTGGCCATCCACCACGGCGACGAGGGCTGCGACCCCGGCCGGATGACCGTACGGGCCGGGGAGAACTGCCGGGTGGGCCGGGTCCGGTGGCACGCGGCGGCGGGCGTCCTCGTCGCGGAGCTGCTCTTCGACGCCCGGCTGCGCGCCGGGGACACCCATGTCTTCGGCTACGGCTTCGACGACGGCACGGGCGGCCCGAGCGGCGAGTACGTGCGGGGGTTCAGCTTCGCGGGCGGTCAGTACGTGCTGCGGGTGCGCTTCGACGAGGCCGCGCTGCCGGTGCGGTGCCGCCGCTTCAGCCAGAGCGCGGCGGGGGCGCCGCGCTCCGGTCAGCAGGAGCTGACCCTGGCGGGACGGCACCGGGAGGTGCACCTGGTGGAGCAGGGGGTCCGTCCGGGGATAGTGGGGATCGCCTGGGACTGGTCGTAGCGGCCGGGGCTCGGGCGGAGGGTCTCGCTCAGGCGGAGGGACCGGCGATCAGCTTGCCGCCGTCGGCCTTGACGGGGACGGCGGGCAGGGGCGCGCCGGCCGGGCCCTGGAGGACCTTGCCGGTGGCGGCGTCGAACGTGCTGCCGTGGCAGGGGCAGCTGATCTTCCCGTTCTCGACCTTGGTGACGACGCAGCCCGCGTGGGTGCACACCGCGCTGAACGCCTTGTACTCCCCCTCGGCGGACCGCGAGACGACGAGCTTCTGCTCCCGGTAGAGCCGCGCGCCACCGACGGGGACCTCACCGGCCGCCCCCAGGTCGACGGGCGCGGTGGGGGTGGCCGGCCCCTTGGCACCCGTCCCCCCGGCGCAGGCGGCGGCACCGACCCCGGCGGCCCCCACCAGAGCGGCTCCGCGCAGCACGGTACGACGGGAGGCGGAGGAGGCGGAGGAAGCCGAGGGGGACGTCATGGGGAGCTCCAGCGGTGGTACGGGTGGTACGACGTGGCGACGATACCGTCACCCCCCGCCGCGACGGCGATCGGCCGTCGCGGCGGGATCCGGCGGTGCCGAACCGCCTCAGCCCTTCTTACGGGCCGCGGTCTTCTTCGCCGCGGTCTTCTTCGCGGTAACGGCCGTCGTCCTCGCCGAGACCGTCTTCTTCGCGGTAGCGGACTTCGCCGCCACTGTCTTCTTCGCCGGCTTCGCCGAAGCCCGCTTCGCGGTCTTCGGCGCCTTCCGCGCCGGCACCGACGCGTCGCTCACGCGATCCCCCAGCATGTCGCGCAGGAACTTGCCCGTGTGGCTGGCCGGTACCGCCGCCACCTCCTCGGGCGTGCCCTCCGCGACGACGAGGCCGCCGCCGGAGCCGCCCTCGGGGCCCATGTCGACGACCCAGTCGGCGGTCTTGATCACGTCGAGGTTGTGCTCGATGACGATGACCGTGTTGCCCTTGTCGACCAGCCCGGACAGCACGCTGATCAGCTTGCTGATGTCCTCGAAGTGCAGACCGGTCGTCGGCTCGTCCAGGACGTACACCGTCCGTCCGGTCGACCGCTTCTGCAGCTCGCTGGCGAGCTTGACGCGCTGGGCCTCGCCGCCGGAGAGCGTCGGCGCCGACTGCCCCAGGCGGACGTAGCCGAGCCCCACCTCGTGGAGCGTGCGCAGGTGGCGGGCGATCGTCGGCACGGCCTCGAAGAACTCGAGGGCCTCCTCGATGGGCATGTCCAGCACCTCGGCGATGGACTTGCCCTTGTAGTGGACCTCCAGGGTCTCCCGGTTGTAGCGCGCGCCGTGGCAGACCTCGCACGGCACGTACACGTCCGGCAGGAAGTTCATCTCGATCTTGATGGTGCCGTCGCCCGCGCAGTTCTCGCAGCGGCCGCCCTTGACGTTGAAGGAGAAGCGGCCGGGCAGGTAGCCGCGGACCTTGGCCTCCATCGTCTCGGCGAAGAGCTTGCGGACGTGGTCGAAGACGCCGGTGTACGTGGCGGGGTTCGAGCGCGGCGTACGGCCGATGGGCGACTGGTCGACGTGGACGACCTTGTCGACGAGGTCGTCGCCCTCCACGCGGGTGTGCCGGCCCGGAACGGCCCGGGCGGCGTTCAGTTCGCGTGCCAGGTGGGTGTAGAGGATGTCATTGACGAGCGTCGACTTGCCGGAGCCGGAGACACCGGTGACGGCCGTGAGCACGCCCAGGGGGAACGACACGTCGATGTCGCGCAGGTTGTTCTCCCGGGCGCCGCGCACGGTGAGCTTGCGGCCGGGGTCCACGGGGCGGCGGACGTCGGGGAGGGCGATGGACCTCTTGCCGGACAGGTACTGGCCGGTCATCGACGCCTCGGTGGCCAGCAGCTCCTTGAGGGGCCCGCTGTGGACGACCTTGCCGCCGTGCTCACCGGCGCCGGGGCCGATGTCGACGACCCAGTCGGCGACCTTGATGGTGTCCTCGTCGTGCTCGACGACGATCAGGGTGTTGCCCATGTCGCGCAGGCGGACGAGGGTCTCGATCAGCCGGTGGTTGTCGCGCTGGTGGAGGCCGATGGAGGGCTCGTCCAGGACGTAGAGCACGCCGACGAGGCCGGAGCCGATCTGCGTGGCCAGCCGGATGCGCTGGGCCTCGCCTCCGGAGAGGGTGCCTGCGGCGCGGTTGAGCGAGAGATAGTCCAGGCCGACGTCGACGAGGAACTTCAGGCGCTCGTTGACCTCCTTGAGCACCCGCTCGGCGATCTTCTTCTCACGGCCGGTGAGCTTCATGTCACGCAGGAAGTCCGCGCACTCGCTGATCGACATCGCGGAGACCTCCGCGATGGACCGGCCCTGCACGGTGACCGCGAGGACGATGGGCTTGAGCCGCGTGCCCTCACACGTGGGGCAGTGCACCTCGCGCATGTAGCCCTCGAAGCGCTCACGACTGGTGTCGCTCTCCGCCTCGGAGTGGCGCCGCTTGACGAACGGCACCGCGCCCTCGAAGGCGGTGGTGTAGGCACGCTCGCGGCCGTAGCGGTTGCGGTAGCGCACCTCGATCTGGGTCTTGTGGCCGTGGAGCAGGGCCTTCTTGGCCCGCTGGGGCAGCCCGGCCCAGGGGATGTCGGTGCGGAAGCCCAGCGCGTCGGCGAGCGCGCCGACCAGCCGGCCGAAGTAGTCCTTGGTGTGGCCGTGCGACCAGGGGCTGATGGCGCCCTCGTCGAGGGACTTGTCCTCGTCGGGGACGATCAGCTCGGGGTCGACCTCCATGCGCGTGCCGATGCCGGTGCACTCGGGGCAGGCGCCGAAGGGCGAGTTGAAGGAGAAGGAGCGCGGCTCCAGCTCCTCGAAGGACAGATCGTCGTACGGGCAGTAGAGGTGCTCGGAGAACATCCGCTCACGCTCGGGGTCGTCCTCGGCGAGGTCGACGAAGTCGAGGACGACCATGCCGCCGGAGAGGCCCAGCGCGGTCTCGACGGAGTCGGTCAGCCGGCGCTTGGCGCTGTCCTTGACGGTGAGGCGGTCGACGACCACCTCGATGGTGTGCTTCTCCTGCTTCTTCAGCTTCGGCGGGTCGGTGAGCTGGATCGTCTGCCCGTCGACCCGGGCCCGGCTGTAGCCCTTGGCCTGGAGGTCGGAGAAGAGATCGACGAACTCGCCCTTGCGCTCGCGCACCAGCGGCGAGAGCACCTGGAAGCGGCTGCCCTCGGGCAGCTCCAGCACCCGGTCCACGATCGCCTGGGGCGACTGCCGGGAGATGGGACGCGCGCACTCGGGGCAGTGGGGCTTGCCGATCCGGGCGAAGAGCAGCCGGAGGTAGTCGTAGACCTCGGTGATGGTGCCGACCGTGGAGCGCGGGTTGCGCGAGGTCGACTTCTGGTCGATGGAGACCGCCGGGGAGAGGCCCTCGATGAAGTCCACATCGGGCTTGTCCATCTGCCCGAGGAACTGCCGGGCGTAGGAGGAGAGCGACTCCACGTAGCGGCGCTGCCCCTCGGCGAAGATCGTGTCGAACGCGAGGGAGGACTTGCCCGACCCCGAGAGTCCGGTGAAGACGATCAGGGAGTCGCGCGGGAGGTCGAGCGAGACGTTCTTGAGGTTGTGCTCGCGAGCGCCACGGACGATGAGACGGTCTGCCACGCCAGTCGGCACCTTTCTTGAGAGTCGGCTCTGGAGAGCTGAAGGGGGCTGATCCTCGCCCCCGATCCAGAGTACGGGGGAGGTCTGACAACCAGGGGCCGCACGAAAGTCGTCAGCGATGCCACCCACGAGCCTATAGCACGCACATTCGATTTACGGGCCGGATCGACCTCCTTCACCCGAAGGAGTGGCGGAGCTATCGTCGGCGCCATGACTGATCATGTGCACGACCTGAACGCTGTACGTGAGGCGACCGACCGGCTGCTCACCGCCGCCGGCACGCTGGACAACGCCGCCGTGGCCCAGGCGTCACGGCTGCCCGGCTGGACCCGGGGCCACGTCCTGACCCATCTCGCGCGCAACGCGGACGCTCTCGTGAACGTGCTGGAGGGCCGCCCCATGTACGCGAGCGCCGAGGCCCGCGACGCCGACATCGACAACGGCGCGCCCCGCGAGCTGACCGTCCAGCTCGACGACCTGCGGTCGGCGGCCGCCCGCTTCCTGGACACGGCGAACGCCCCCGCCGACTGGAACCGCACCGTCACCCTGCGCAACGGCGTGACCGACGCCGCCGCCAACGTCCCCTTCCGCCGGCTGATCGAGGTCGAGCTCCACCACGTCGACCTCGGCATCGGCTACGAGCTGGAGGATCTGCCCGCCGGCTTCACCACCCGCGAGATCGGCTTCCTCGCGGACCGCTTCTCCGGCAACGCCGACGTCCCGGCGCTCCGGCTGGTCTCCACCGACGGCGGCACCTGGACCTCCGGCCGCGCGGAGGGCGAGCCCCTCACCGTGACCGGCACGACCCCCGCCCTGCTGGGCTGGCTGGCGGGCCGCCGGAACGGCGCGGAACTCGAAACAGGTGGCGCTCCGCTGCCCGTTCTGCCCGCGCTATAGGCTGTCGACCATGATGTACAGCGGAGCGGTAGAGGTCGGCGGACCTGCGGACGTACACGAGTTGGCCGATCTGATGATCTCCAAGGTCGCGGTCGGACCCATGAACAACAACGCTTATCTGCTGCGCTGCCGCGCGACGGACGAGCAGTTGCTGATCGACGCCGCCGCCGAGCCCCACACCCTGCTCACCCTGATCGGCGACAGCGGCATCGCCTCCGTCGTGACCACCCATCAGCACGCGGACCACTGGGGCGCGCTGCGCGAGGTCGTGGACGCCACCGGCGCCCGTACCTACGCCGGCCGCGAGGACGCCGAGGGCATCCCCGTGCCGACCGACGTGCTCGTCGACGACGGCGACGTCATCCGCGTCGGACGGGTGGAGCTGACGGCCCGTCACCTGGTCGGTCACACCCCGGGCAGCATCGCGCTGGTCTACGACGACCCCCACGGCCACGCCCACGTGTTCACCGGCGACTGCCTCTTCCCCGGCGGCGTGGGCAACACCCACGACGACCCCAAGGCGTTCGCCAGCCTCCTCCACGACGTCGAGACCAAGATCTTCGGCGAGCTCGCGGACGAGACCTGGGTCTACCCGGGCCACGGCAACGACACCACCCTCGGCGCCGAGCGCCCGCACCTCGCGGAGTGGCGCGAGCGCGGCTGGTGACGCCCGGCGGCCTGGCCCGCCACCGATGACGGACCGCTGGTAGCGCGCCGTCCGCACACCAGGCGGACGGCGCCCTTCCGGCGCGCCCCCGGCAACGCCCCCGCACGCCCCGTTTCCCCCGCCCCCGGGGGAAGTTGGGCAGTACATGAATCGCGACCGCCCCCCGGCCCTGCTCCGCCTCGCGGCGGCGTCCATGGTCGGAACCACCATCGAGTTCTACGACTTCTTCGCCTACGGCACCGCGGCCGCCCTCGTGCTGGGCCCGCTGTTCTTCCCCACCGTCTCCCCCCTCGTCGGCACCCTCGCCGCCTTCGGCACCTTCGGCGTCGGCTTCATCGCCCGCCCGCTGGGCTCGGTGCTCTTCGGTCACATCGGCGACCGGCTGGGCCGCCGCCCCGTGCTCGTCTTCTCCCTGCTGCTGACGGGCCTCGCGACCGTCGCCGTCGGCTTCGTCCCCACCTACCAGCGGATCGGCATGGCCGCCCCGCTGCTGCTGCTCGTGCTGCGCTTCCTCCAGGGCCTGGGAGTCGGCGGCGAATGGGGCGGCGCCGTACTGCTCACCGTCGAACACGCCCCCGCCCATCGCCGCGCGCTGTGGTCGAGCTTCCCCCAGACCGGCCCGTCCGTGGGATTCCTGCTGGCCAACGGCATCACCCTGGCCCTTTCGGCCACCCTCCCCGACGACCTCTTCCTGTCCTGGGGCTGGCGCGTGCCGTTCTGGGCGGCGGGCGTCCTGGCCGCGGCCGGCCTGCTGCTGCGCACCCAACTGGCGGAGACCCCGGACTTCCAGGCGCTCGCCGAGAACGAGAGCCGCGCGACCCTCCCCTTCGCCGAGGTCGTCCGCGGCCACTGGCGGCTCGTCCTGCTCACCGCCGGCGGCCTGTCCATCGGCTATTCCGTCTTCTACACGGTCACCACCTGGTCTCTGTCCTATGGCACCGAGCGCCTCGGCCTCGACCGCACGCTCATGCTCGGCTGCGTCATGGCGGCGGTCGCCGTCTCCGGCGCGGCCACCCCCGTCGTCGCCCTCCTCGGCGACCGCTTCGGCCGCCGCACCCTGTGCCTGACCGGCTGCACCGCCGTGGCCCTGTGGATGTTCCCCCTCATGGCCCTGCTGCGCACCGGCCGCCCCGCGTTGATGCTGCTGGGCTTCGTCGTCGCGATGCTGGCCTTCATCACCGCGTTCGGCGTGGTCGGCGCGTATGTGCCCGAGCTCTACGACGCCAGGGTGCGCTGCACCGGCGCCTCCGTCGGCTACAACCTCGCCGGAGTGCTCGGCGGGGCCGTCACCCCCCTGGTGGCGACGGCGACCGCCGGCTCGGGCGGGCCGCCCTGGGGCGTCGCCGCCTATCTCACCGGCATCGCCCTGCTGAGCCTGGGCTGTTTCCTGCTGCTGCCCGAGACCCGACCCGCCACGATCGCCTCCCGCCCGGCCACCGACCCCGCCCCGGCCTGACCCGATCGAGTCTGACTCGTCCCGGCCCGCTCCCGTCCCGGCCGTCAGGCGCGGGCGCTCTCCTTGTCCCGCTCCCCCTCCGGGGAGCGGGACTCCGGTATCTCCGCCGGCTCCTTGGCCGAGTCGGCCGAGGCACGCAAGCTGGTGATCGTGGTGACGATCAGCACCGCGCAGATGACGCCGAGCGAGACCGGGATGCTGATCTCGGGGACCGCGACGCCGCTCTCGTGCAGGGCGTGCAGCACCAGCTTGACGCCGATGAAGCCGAGGATCACGGACAGGCCGTAGGAGAGGTGGACCAGCTTCCTCAGCAGCCCGCCTATCAGGAAGTACAGCTGCCGCAGGCCCATGAGCGCGAAGGCGTTGGCGGTGAAGACGATGTACGGGTCCTGGGTGAGGCCGAAGATCGCCGGTATGGAGTCGAGGGCGAAGAGCACGTCCGTCGTGCCGATCGCCAGCATGACGATCAGCATCGGGGTCATCAGCCGCTTGCCGTTCTCCACGATGAACAGCTTGGTGCCGTGGTAGCGGTCGGTGGAGGGGAAGCGGCGCTCGACCAGCTTCAGGAAGCGGTTCTCCTCGAACTCTTCCTCCTCCTCGCCGCCCCGCGCCTCCTGGATCAGCTTCCAGGCCGTCCAGATCAGGAAGGCGCCGAAGAGATAGAAGATCCAGGAGAAGTTGGCGATGATCGCGGCGCCGGCGCCGATGAAGACGGCCCGCAGCACCAGGGCGATGAGCACGCCGACCATGAGCACTCGCTGCTGGTAGATCGACGGCACGGAGAACTTCGCCATGATCAGGACGAAGACGAAAAGGTTGTCGACGCTCAGCGACTTCTCGGTGATGAAGCCCGCGAAGAACTCGCCGGCGGGCTGCCCGCCCCCGAAGACCAGGAGCCCCAGCCCGAAGAGCCCGGCCAGGACCATCCAGACCGCCGTCCAGACCCCGGCCTCCTTGAGGGAGACCTCATGGGGCTTGCGGCCCCCGATGAAGAAGTCGGCGGCGACGAGGGCGCACAGACCGAGGACGGTCAGCACCCACAGGGTCAAGGAGACGTCCACTGTTCCTCCGGCACGTCGTACGGGCGTACGGCAGTCCTCAGAACAGTACAGGAAGAACCAAGGAATAGTAAAGAGACACTCAAGTCCGCAGGTCGGAGGCCGGTTGGAGGGGGGTCAGGGGCTGGCTGGAGAGGGGTCAGATGCCGTACGCGCGCCGCGCCTGGCCGACCTGGCGGAGCACCTGACCCACGACATCGCTCCCCGCGGGCACCCGCGACGGCTCGTACGTCCAGGCGTGCCCGACCCACGGGTCGGCGAGGTGGTCGTCCGGCACCGGCGTGATCCTCAGCAACGACCGCCACAGCGGGTCGAGGACGGGCCCGTAGGCCCGCGCGTCGTCCCGGTCGGCCACCATCAGCAGGTGGACGCCCACGGACGGCCCCTCGTCCGCCAGGTAGCGCAGCTGGGTGACGGCGCGGTCGTCGAAGCCGTGCGGGAAGTCGTTGACGATCAGCAGTTGCTCGCCCGTGTCGAGGTCCGGGGGCAGCGAGTCCAGGGCGCGGTTGCGCACCGCCATCTGCACCAGGTCGACCCGGCGTGTCAGACGTGCCAGCACGTCCGACACGCCGCGCGCCCCGGTGGGCGGCGGCTCCTTCAGCGCCCCGCTCTCGAGCAGCGGTGCCAGGGCCGGGCCCGCCGCGCCGGCCGGGTCGATGACGTGGAGCGTGTAGTCCCCCACGGGGTGGACGGCCAGCAGCCGCACGGCGTGCGCGACCGCGCAGTCCACGGCCAGCCTGCGCAGTTCGGCCGAGTCCGGCAGGCCCGCGTCCGGGCCGCCGGCCCGGCCGGCGTCGATCCACAGGCCGCGCTCCAGCGGCAGCCGCACCAGCATGGGGATGCGCAGACCGGGGCGCTCCGGCAGGTGCAGATCGCCCAGTCGCAGCGCCATCGGGGCCGACAGCGGCACCTGGTAGCCCTGCCAGACGGGGCTGTCCCAGCGGGCGTAGGCGGGCGGCAGGGCGTGCTCGACGACCTCGGCCTCCGCGACGAGCTGGGCGAGGTCCCGGTCGAGCACGGCCCGCGCCTGGTCGACCAGCTCGGCGTGGCGGGCGCGGGCCTCCTCGCGGGCCGTGTCCGCCGCAGGGCCGACGCGGGTGGCGGGGTCGGAGAGCACCTGGTCCAGCTCGCGCTCCAGGCGGGACTCCGCGAAGTCGACCGCGCTGCGGTAGGCGGCGACCGTCCGGGTCAGGTCCTCGAACATGCCCCAGACCTGGTTGTAGAGCCGCTCGTCCATGGACCAGCCGGTGGCATCGCCCGCGACGGGCCCGGACGCCCCCGGCCCGTCGGCCGGAGCGGCCCGGTCCGGACCGGCCCCGTCCGGAGCCGGAGGTGTCGATGCCGGTGCCGATGCCGGTGCCGGTTCACGCGGCGCCGAGGACGGCTGTTCCGGGCCCGCCGCCGGGGCCTGCGGGCCGCTCCGGCGGCGGGGATGCCGGTAGCTGATGGGCCCGGAGGAGGCCGGGGCCGCCTGGGCCCCTACCGCCGCCCGGTCCTGCGGGGCGGCGGACTCGGGCACGGCACCCGCCCCGGCCGCGTCGTCCCGCCCCCGCTCGTCGACCGCCCCGGCCTCGCCGTCGCCGGGCGCGGGTTCGGCCTGAGCGGGCTCGACCTGAGCGGGCTCGACCTGAGCGGGCTCGACGCGAGCGTGCTCGGCGTGCGCGAACTCCGCGCGGGCGGCCTCGGCGCGAGCCGGCCCGCCACGAACGGCCTCGCCCTGAGCGGACTCCACGCGGACGGACTCCACGCGGACGGACTCCGCACGCGCGCCCTCCCCCCGGGCCGAGGTCGCCTGGACAAGCGGTGCCTGGACCGCGCGAGCCATGCCCCGGGCGACCGCCTCCTCGATGCCGGCGGCCAGCTCCGCCGCACCCGGCAGACCCTGGTCGTGGAGCATCGCGGCCAGCCCTCCCGCGTACCCCTGGCCGACCGCGCGCACCTTCCACGCGCCCTGCCGGCGGTAGAGCTCGAGGGCGACGACCGCCGACTCGGCGTCCAGTCCGGTGACCGTGTAGCTGGCGATCTCCGTGCCGTCCGTGTCCGTCACGGCGAGGAAGGGGGACGCGATCGCGCCGAAGCGCGCCGGGGCCGAGGCCACGGACGGGAGGGCGAGCACCACGGCGAGCCGGTGGGCGGCCTCCGGGACGGCGTCCAGGTCGACCGCCAGCCGGTGCTCGGCGGCGGCCTGTCCGGACACCTCCAGCCCGGGAAGACGCGGCGAGGCGGGGTGCGCGACCCACTGGGCGTCGGTCACCCTGCCGTCCGCGTCACCGAGCGTCGCGCCCGCCACCACCGGGTGGCCCGCCGAGACCCGGATCTCCAGTCGCGTACCGGGCAGCGGGTGGTTCTGCCCCCGCACCAGCTCGGCCGTCATCGCCGTTTCCCCCCGTGTCGTGCTCGTCCTATGCCGTGCTCATCGTGTCGTGCCGCCCGCGTCCGCCGGGGGCGGTCACAGGACGGCCTGGATCTCCGCCAGCAGGTCCTGGAACGTCCGGCCGTTGGCCGGGGTGCCGATGGCCGTCATCTGCCAGCCGTCGCCCGCGCGGTGGACCTTGGCCATGATCTGCGCGGTGTACGGGCCGCCGCCGTCCAGGGTGTAGCGGGCCAGCTCCTGGCCGGTGGTCTCGTCGACCAGGCGGCAGAAGGCGTTGCGGACCTCGGCGAAGGTCTGGCCGGTGAACGAGTTCACCGTGAACACGATCTGGTTGACGTGCACCGGGACACGCTGGAGGTCGACGAGGATCGACTCGTCGTCACCGCCCTGGCCCGCGCCGCCGACAAGGTTGTCGCCGGTGTGGCGCACCGAGCCGTCCTTGCTGACGAGCTGCTGGAAGAAGGCCACGTCGACCGGCTGCTTGTCGGCGAAGAGCACCGCCGAGGCGTCGAGGTCGATCTCCTTCGTCCGCGTCCCGAACAGCCCGCGGCGGGGGGCCGCCTGCCAGCCCAGCCCCATCCGTACCGCGGTCAGGGTGCCCCCGTCGGCCTTCTGAAGGCTGATGCCCTGGCCCTTGGACAAGTTGACCGTCACGCGCAGTCCCTCTCTCGTTGGCTGTGCCCCCGTGGCCACACGTGTTCCGTACGGCCGTCTTCACATACGACCCTATGCACACGCGACGGCCGCGTACGCCTCCGGGAAGGGTTTGTGGCGGTCTTGCAACATGCTCCGTACCAGGTCGGACAGGTTGGACTATGCTGTCGCACCCCTCGCCGAGCCAGCCGGCCCGCTCGTCAGGCCAGCCCCGCCTCGCGCATCTGCCGCAGCTCCTTCTTCAGCTCGCCCACCTCGTCGCGCAGCCGCGCCGCGACCTCGAACTGGAGCTCCGCCGCGGCCGCGCGCATACGGTCGGTCATGTCCTCGATGAGCTGGGCCAGTTCCGTGGCGGGGCGGTCCGTGAGCACCGCCGCCTCGGCCTTGCCCGCCTTGCCGGCCTTGCCCTTGGCCTTGCTCTTCCCCTTGCCGGCCGGAGCCGTCGGGACGGGGGCCTTCCCCTGCTCCTTGCCGGCCTTGCGGTAGCCCGTGCCCAGCAGCTCCTCGGTGTCGAGCTCCTCGCGGGCGAGGGAGGCGACGATGTCACCGATCTTCTTGCGGAGCGGCTGCGGGTCGATGCCCCGCTCCTTGTTGTAGGCGATCTGCTTCTCGCGGCGGCGGTTGGTCTCGTCGATGGCCTTCTCCATCGCGGGAGTGACCTTGTCGGCGTACATATGGACCTGCCCGGAGACGTTGCGCGCCGCGCGGCCGATCGTCTGGATCAGGGACGTCCCGGAGCGCAGGAAGCCCTCCTTGTCGGCGTCGAGGATGGCCACCAGTGAGACCTCGGGCAGGTCGAGACCCTCGCGCAGCAGGTTGATGCCGACCAGGACGTCGAACTCGCCGGCGCGCAGCTCGCGCAGCAGCTCGACGCGGCGCAGCGTGTCGACGTCGCTGTGGAGGTAGCGCACCTGGATGCCGAGCTCCAGGAAGTAGTCGGTGAGGTCCTCGGCCATCTTCTTGGTGAGGGTGGTCACGAGGACGCGCTCGTCGCGCTCGGTGCGGGTGCGGATCTCGTGGACCAGGTCGTCGATCTGGCCCTCGGTCGGCTTGACGACGACCTCGGGGTCGACGAGGCCGGTGGGACGGATGATCTGCTCGACGAAGCCGTCGCCGCGCGAGAGCTCGTAGGGGCCGGGCGTCGCGGAGAGGTAGACGGTCTGGCCGATGCGCTCGGTGAACTCCTCCCACTTCAGCGGGCGGTTGTCCATGGCGGAGGGCAGACGGAAGCCGTGCTCGACGAGCGTGCGCTTGCGGGACGCGTCGCCCTCGTACATCGCGCCGATCTGCGGGACGGTGACGTGCGACTCGTCGATGACGAGGAGGAAGTCCTCGGGGAAGTAGTCGAGGAGGGTGTTGGGCGGGGAGCCGGCCTCGCGGTCGTCCATGTGGAGCGAGTAGTTCTCGATGCCCGAGCAGGAGCCGACCTGGCGCATCATCTCGATGTCGTAGGTGGTGCGCATGCGCAGCCGCTGGGCCTCCAGGAGCTTGCCCTGCTTCTCCAGCTGGGCCAGGCGCTCCTCCAGCTCGCGCTCGATGCCCGCGATGGCCTTCTCCATCCGCTCCGCGCCGGCGATGTAGTGGCTGGCGGGGAAGACGTAGAGCTCCTGGTCGTCGGAGATGACCTCGCCGGTGAGCGGGTGGAGCGTGGAGAGCGCCTCGATCTCGTCGCCGAACATCTCGATGCGGACGGCCAGTTCCTCGTAGACCGGGAAGATCTCGATGGTGTCGCCGCGCACGCGGAAGGTGCCCCGGGTGAAGGCCAGGTCGTTGCGCGTGTACTGGATCTCGACGAAGCGGCGCAGCAGCGTGTCGCGGTCGATCTCCTGGCCGACCTTCAGCGGCACCATGCGGTCCACGTACTCCTGCGGCGTGCCCAGGCCGTAGATGCAGGAGACCGATGCCACGACGATGACGTCGCGCCGGGTGAGCAGCGAGTTGGTGGCGGAGTGGCGCAGCCGCTCGACCTCCTCGTTGATCGAGGAGTCCTTCTCGATGTAGGTGTCCGACTGCGGGACGTACGCCTCGGGCTGGTAGTAGTCGTAGTACGACACGAAGTATTCGACGGCGTTGTTGGGCAGGAGCTCGCGGAACTCGTTGGCGAGCTGTGCCGCGAGGGTCTTGTTGGGCGCCATGACGAGCGTGGGCCGCTGCAGCTTCTCGATCATCCACGCGGTGGTGGCCGACTTGCCGGTGCCGGTCGCGCCGAGGAGGACGACGTCCTTCTCACCCGCGCGGATGCGCCGCTCCAGCTCCGCGATGGCCGTCGGCTGGTCACCGCTGGGCTGGAAGGGGCTGACGACCTCGAAGGGCGCCACCTTGCGTTCGATCTTGGATACGGGCCGCATGAGACCACCGTACGGCCCACCACTGACAACGGCCTCGTCCCCGGCCCGCCGCCCCCGTTTTCCCGCCGGTCACGGGGCGAACGCCGGGCGAAATGTGGGCAAAGGCTCTCCGCCTCCGGCTGCCCCGGCGCTCGCGATCACGTACACGTTTGCTGTACCACTTTCCGTGCACCAGGTACGACGTTCCGTACGCGAGGGCCGGCGGCGCGACGGGCGTCCCGGCCCCGGACGCCGCGAGGAGCCCCCATGCGCATCCGCATCGCCTCCGCCGTGACCGGTGTGCTCGCCGGTCTGTCCCTCTCGACGCTCGCCTGCGTGCCCGCCCCCGGGGTCGCCGCGGCGCCCGCGCCCACCGCCGCCGAGGGCCCGGCCGCCCCCGTCGTCATCGGTCACCGCGGGGTGCCCGTCGAGGCGCCGGAGAACACCCTGGCCTCGATCGACAGAGCGGCCCGGCTGGGCACCGTCTGGGTGGAGAACGACGTCCAGCGCACCAAGGACGGCGCCCTGATCGTCATGCACGACACCACCCTGGACCGCACCACGGACGCCAAGCGGCGCTTCCCCGGACGCGCTCCCTGGAAGGTCGCGGACTTCACGCTCGACGAGATCGAGAAGCTGGACGCCGGCAGCTGGTACGACAGCCGTTTCGCCGGCGAACGGGTCCCCACGCTCGACCGCTATCTGCGCCGGGTCGACGACAACCACCAGAAGCTGCTGCTGGAGGTGAAGGCCCCGGAGCTCTACCCGGGGATCGAGCGGCAGATCGTGGCCGAGCTGCGCCGCTCCGGCTGGCTGGACCGGCGGCACATCGACGAGGCACTGGTCGTCCAGAGCTTCAGCGCGCCGTCCCTGAAGACGCTGCACAAGCTCCGCCCCGACCTCAAGAAGGGCTTCCTGGGCGCCCCGAAGGCCGCCGACCTCCCCTCGTACGCCGCGTTCGCCGACCAGATCAACCCGGACCACACCCGGATCACCGCCGAGTGGCTCGACGCGGCCCACGCCCTCAAGGGCCCGCACGGGCGGCGGCTCGAGGTCTGCGCGTGGACCGTCGACGACGAGGACAAGGCGGTCGGCCTGGCCCGGATGGGCGTGGACGGCATCATCACCAACGCCCCCCATGTCATCGCCGCCGCCGTGGACGACGACGCGGACGACCCGTCCATGCTGAACGACGACGGCCGGTCCGGCCCGGACCCGGCCGACGCCCCCGCCGACGAGGACGCGCCCCTGGACGACGCCGTCTGAGACGACGCCGTCCGGGGCCCGGGGCCCCGGCAGGGGGCGCCCCGCCACGCTCTAGGCTGGGGGCGTGACGGACTCCGAGCGCCCCCTGCCGCCCGGCCCCCGGGCCTGGGCCTGGTCGACGACCGACTCGCCCGTGGGTCCCCTGGGCCTCGCCGCGACCCCGGACGGCCTGCTGACCGTCGTCTTCCACGCCGACGCCAACAGGACCGAGCGGACCCTGTCCGAGCTGGAACGGCACCTGGGCACCGCCCCCGCGACGGCGCCCTCCGCCTGCCACGACCTCCTCGCCGAGGCCGTGGACCAGCTCCGGGACTACTTCGCGGGCCGCCTCCGCGCCTTCTCCGTGCCCCTGGACTGGTCCCTCACCTCCGGCTTCAACCGCCGCACCCTGCGCGAGCTCCTCGCCCACGTCCCCTACGGCACCGTCGTCGCCTACCAGGACCTCGCCACCCGCCTGGGCGACCCCGGCGCGGCCCGCGCGGTGGGCACGGCCATGGGAAGCAATCCGCTGCCCATCGTCGTCCCCTGCCACCGCGTCATCGGGAGCGACGGCGGCCTGGGCGGCTTCGGCCCGGGCCTGGAGGCCAAGCGGGTCCTGCTGTCGCTGGAGGGCGTCCTCCCGGAACCGCTGTTCTGAGGCCCGCCCCCGAGGGATCCTGGAAACGGGAGATGGTGCGCCATGCGTACGGGCAACGAACCGATGACGGCGCGCAGCCCGCTGCGGCTGCGGTTCGGGCTGGCGTCCTTCGGGCTGGTGTGGACGGCCGCCGGGACGGCGTTCTTCGCGCTGGCGGGGCGGCCGGGGTGGGCGATCGCGTGCGGGGTGGTGATGCTCGTGACCGTGATCGACCTGGTCGTGATCATCCGGCACATCCGGCAAGGGCCGCACTACCAGCCCGGCCGGGACGTCCCGCCGTATGAGGCCGTCAGGAACACAAACCACCCCGGAGAGGGAAAAGGGCAGCCCTAGCCCTCCGCGGCCGCGCGAGCCTCACGACGGGCCCGGCGGCTCGGCGCGGGCCGCCAGGAAGCGGCGCGCCTCGGCCGTCCCCCGCTCCCGCTCCTCCGGCGAGAGGCGTTCCCAGGCCGCCCGGGCGGTCTCCACGCTCTCGGTGAGCGCTTCCGAGTACGCGCCCACCCGCACCGCCTCGTGGAGGCGCATCCGGCCGGAGAGGACCTCCTGGGCCATCTCCCGCAGGACCTCACCGCCGCTGCCGTCGGCGAGGTGCCGGAGCGCCTCGTGGACGACGCGGGCCCGGGCCCGGTCGCGGCCCGGGGTCACGAACTCCTCGAATCCGACGTGCTGTTCCGGCATCGCCCGGCCCTTTCTTTTTGTTCCGGCGTCAGACGGCCGGGTGGTCGTAACCCGTACGCGGCAGCGGAAAGGCACCGAGCGAGGCCGCGATCTCGCCACCGGTCCGCCCGATCGCCGCGCAGCTGACGTTCATGGCCACCTGCGCCGCGTTGAGGAGATTGGTCATCGCGGCCCATTCCGCGAGGATGGTCTTCGCCTCGGCGGCGCCGAGCGCGTACCCCATCGCGGCGCCCCATCCGGTCCATCCGGAGGCGGCGGAGGCCGCGACGGCGATGGAGACGGTGATGAGCGCGTCGAGGATCGCGCTGACGCACGCGGCGACGGCCTCGCCGGTGTACGCCACCGAGCGGGCGATCTCCCGGTATTCGTCGTCGATCGCGTACAGGGCGTCCCGCGCGTCCTCCAGGTTCTTGCGCAGGGCGTCGAAGTAGCCGTGCGCGGCGTCGGCCGCGTTCCCCTGCCAGGTCGCGCGGACGGCGCCGGTGCCGGAGCCGAGGTTCCGGGCGAGGTCGTCGCAGGAACGGCCCAGGTTCCGCCAGACGTCGGCGCAGCGCGCGTACGACTCCCAGTCCCCGGCGAGGGCGTGCTTCGCGTATTCCATCGGGTCGCCCGGCACCATCAGCTCGGCCAGTTTCAGGAACCATCCGGCCGGGCTGAGGAAATCCCCGACGTCGTTGACGGGTTTCAGCGGATGGACGAACTCCGCGGGCTTTTGGGGCGGGGTGAGGTGGCGGGTCGGCTCGGCCACGTCGGCAAAGACCATGTCGGCGAAGTCCATGTCCGGGTCAGCGCCTCGCCCGGCCGTAGGCCGCGTCCGTCTCTGCGGCGACTCCGAGGTCGGTGCGCCGGTAGTACGAGGCGGCGGCGTCCAGTTCCCGCGCCGATTCCCGGAGCACGGCGGTCAGCCGGTCGAGGGTGCGCAGCACGGTGTCCCGTACGTCGGCGTGCTGCCCCGCGAGTAATCCCAGCAGCCCGTGTTCCATGAAGTCGAAGGAGGTGAATCCCCTGGTGTAGGAGGTCATTTCCGAGGCGTCCTCCGCGCCCCGGCCCACCTGCCGGGAGAATTCCTCCAACCATTCCGTCTCCACCCGAAGTCGCCCGGACACGGCAGCCCTTTCCCTTTCGAAATGAACTCGGAGGTCGAAATGACCTCGGGGGTCGAAATGAACTCGGAGGCCCGAACGGGCGTCACGGCGATACGCACGCCAGCAAGAAGCAGGCCAGCATGCCCACGCCTCCCACCCGGCGCAGCCACCGGACGTGTTCGGCCACCATGGCCCCGCGCAGCATTTCCCGCACCGCCTTGAACTGGCCGGCGGTTCTGGGGTGGAATCCGGCGACGGTGATCAGGACACCGTGGGCCATGACGGGAAGCGCCATGAAGAGCAGGATCAGCCACCCCCAGAACGCACGCGCGCTGACCAGCGAGTAGGAGCCCCATTCCCGGTACACCTTCACCCGCTCGCCGGGAACGTACGGCCCGTCGATCTCCGCGTCCGTGCGCACCGCGCCACCGTCCAGAGGGCGGAACACGCCGTCACAGCTGGTGCCTTCGTGGCCGCTGCCCTGCCGGGTGACCCGGCAGTGGCCGATGGTCATGGTCCCCTGGTGGTCCGCGTAGCCGGCGGCCTTCACCGCGGACGTGGCGGTGAACTCCATGAGCAGCAGTCCGGCCGCGACGAGGCAGACCCCGCCGAGGCGGGTCTTGAACCTCGGCCGGGGAGTGGGCGCGAAGGGGCTCGCGCCGAGCAGTTCCGGCATGGCCATGGTCGTCGTTCCCCCTCGGAGCAGCCGCGCGGTGACGCCGTTCGAGGCGACACGCTAGCGACGCGGAGAGGGGTGCCGTCGCGGTACGCGCGGCCACCGGCCGCCGGGTACGGGCCCGGAAGGCCCGCACCAAGGGCTCACCGGGGGCCGTCGCCTACCGGCGGGGCGCGCCACGGTCTCACCCGATCTGATGAACGACTCAGTCGGAGTGCGTCGCCGCCCGCTCGCGCAGTTGCTCCCAGACGGCCCTGACCTGGGGCTCCAGCGCCTCCAGCGGGCCGTCGTTGTCGATGACCAGGTCCGCGACGGCCAGTCGCTCCTCGCGGGTGGCCTGGGCCGCCATCCGGGCGCGGGCCTCGTCGGGGGTCATGCCGCGCAGCCGGACGAGCCGGTCCAGCCGGGTCTCGGTGCCGGCGTCGATGACGACCACCAGGTCGTAGAGGGGGGCGAGCCCGTTCTCGGCGAGGAGGGGCACGTCGTGGACGACGACGGCGTCCGGGCCGGCGGCGGCCTCCAGTTCGGCCGAGCGGGCGCGCACGAGGGGGTGCACGATGGCGTTGAGGGCGGCGAGCCGGCCCTTGTCGGCGAAGACGATCGCACCCAGCGCGGGCCGGTCGAGGGCGCCTTCCGCGGTGAGGACGCCGGGGCCGAACTCGGCGACGACCGCCGCCAGTCCGGGCGTGCCCGGCTCCACCACTTCCCGCGCGATGCGGTCCGAGTCGACGACGACCGCTCCGTAGGACGCGAGGAGCCGCGACACCTCGCTCTTGCCCGCGCCGATCCCGCCCGTGAGGCCCACCTTCAGCATGGGCCCCACGCTATCGGGCGAGGTGTCAGCGGCCGCCGTCGCCCTCCCTGTCGGCGAGGAAACGCTCGAATTCGGCGCCCAGTTCATCGGCGGAGGGCAGTTCGACCGGCTCGGCGACGAGATTGCCCCGGGTCTCGGCCCCGGCCACCGCGTCGTACTGGTGCTCAAGGCCCCGGACGAGCGTGATCAGCTCTTCGTCGCCCTCGCCGAGCTGGCGCTCGATCTCCTCCTGGGTGCGGTGCGCCGCGGTGCGCAGGGCGTGCGCGGCGTCGGGCAGGACGAGCCCCGTGGCGGCGGTGACCGCCTCCAGGGCCGTCAGCGCCGCGTCGGGGTAGGACGAGCGGGCGACGTAGTGCGGGACGTGGGCGGCGACGCCCAGGACGTCGTGGCCGGCCTCCGCGAGGCGGTACTCGACGAACGACTCGGCGCTGCCGGGCACCTGGGCCTCGTCGAAGTAGCTGCGGTGACCGGGCATCAGGTCGGTGCGGTTGCCGTGCGGGGTGATGCCGACGGGCCGGGTGTGGGGGACGCCCATGGGGATGCCGTGGAAGTTGACGGACAGCCGTACGCCGAGCCGCTCCACGAGCAGGCGTACGGCGGCGGCGAAGCGCTCCCACTCCACGTCCGGCTCGGGGCCGGTGAGCAGGAGGAACGGGGCGCCCGTGGCGTCCTGCACCAGGTACAGCTCCAGCTTCGGCGTCTCGTAGGCGGTCCAGCGGTCGCGCTGGAACGTCAGCAGGGGGCGCCGCGCGCGGTAGTCGATGAGCCGGTCGTGGTCGAAGCGGGCCACGACCTGGTGCGGCAGGTCGCCCAGCAGCCGCTTGACGATCAGCTCGCCCGTCTCACCGGCGTCGATGTAGCCCTCGAAGTGGTAGAGCATGACCAGTCCGGCCGTGTCCTGGGCAAGAGCCAGGTCGGCGACGGCGAGCCCCTTGGGCTCCCATTCGTACAAACCCTGCGGATCCAACACGGTGACCGTTCCTCCTCATGTTCCTTGAGGGAGAACGTTCTTGGGGACCGCGACCATTCCCGTCCGGGCCGGAGCACGGGGGTGAAAAAGGGGCGGCAGACGCGCGTAAGGCCCGCTCTCCAAGGAGAGCGGGCCTTACATCGGTCAGCTATTCAGCTGAGCGCGGTCGGTCAGAGCCTCAGCTCTGGCCGCCGGCGAGCTTCTCGCGCAGGGCGGCGAGAGCCTCGTCCGACGCCAGGGCGCCGGAGGTGTCGGCCGACTCCGAGGAGTACGAGCCACCGGCCGGAGCGGCCTGGGCAGCGGCCTGGTCACCGGCGGCGGCAGCCTCGGCGTCCGCCTCGCGGGACTTGATGACCTGCGCCTGGTGCTGCTCGAAGCGCTGCTGCGCCTCGGCGTACTGGCGCTCCCACTCCTCGCGCTGCTTCTCGTAACCCGGCAGCCAGTCGTTGGCCTCGGGGTCGAAGCCCTCGGGGTAGATGTAGTTGCCCTGGTCGTCGTAGGACGCGGCCATGCCGTACAGGGTCGGGTCGAACTCGACCACGGACGGGTCGGCACCGAAGGACTCGTTGGCCTGCTTCAGCGAGAGGCTGATGCGACGACGCTCGAGGTCGATGTCGATGACCTTGACGAAGATCTCGTCGTTGACCTGGACGACCTGCTCCGGGATCTCCACGTGGCGCTCGGCCAGCTCGGAGATGTGGACCAGGCCCTCGATGCCCTCGTCGACGCGCACGAACGCACCGAACGGAACGAGCTTGGTGACCTTACCCGGGACGACCTGACCGATCTGGTGGGTCCGGGCGAACTGCTGCCACGGGTCTTCCTGGGTGGCCTTGAGCGACAGGGAGACGCGCTCGCGGTCCATGTCGACGTCCAGGACCTCGACCGTGACCTCCTGGCCGACCTCGACGACCTCGGACGGGTGGTCGATGTGCTTCCAGGACAGCTCGGAGACGTGGACGAGACCGTCGACGCCACCCAGGTCCACGAAGGCACCGAAGTTGACGATGGAGGAGACGACGCCGGAGCGCACCTGACCCTTCTGGAGGGTGGTGAGGAAGGTCTGACGGACCTCGCTCTGGGTCTGCTCCAGCCAGGCGCGGCGGGACAGGACCACGTTGTTGCGGTTCTTGTCCAGCTCGATGATCTTGGCCTCGAGCTCCTTGCCCACGTAGGGCTGGAGGTCGCGGACACGACGCATCTCGACCAGGGAGGCCGGCAGGAAGCCACGGAGGCCGATGTCGAGGATGAGACCACCCTTGACGACCTCGATGACGGTACCGGTGACGATGCCGTCCTCTTCCTTGATCTTCTCGATGGTGCCCCAGGCGCGCTCGTACTGGGCGCGCTTCTTCGAGAGGATCAGGCGGCCTTCCTTGTCCTCCTTCTGGAGAACCAGGGCCTCGATCTCGTCGCCGACCTTGACGACCTCGTTCGGGTCGACGTCGTGCTTGATCGAGAGCTCGCGGGAGGGGATGACACCCTCGGTCTTGTAACCGATGTCGAGCAGGACCTCGTCCCGGTCGACCTTCACGATGACGCCGTCGACGATGTCGCCGTCGTTGAAGTACTTGATCGTCTCGTCGATCGCGGCGAGGAAGGCTTCCTCGTTACCGATGTCGTTGACCGCAACCTGCGGGGTGGTGGCGGTGGTCTCGGTGCTGCTCGTCATGTGGGAAAGGGCTCCGGTACGGACATTGAAGTCGTAGGTACTGCTACGCCGAGAGCCCGTATCACACTGCCGAAGCCGGACAGCCTTGGAGGCGCACTCTCCGTGAAGAGCTTTTGACCCGGCGGAACCGGGAGCGCCTCGACAACCGAGGGGACATACAACAAGTGCGAGCGCGACCTGCTCCGTCTGAGGCGCGCAGGCTCGCAGCGCAACTTGTAGCATACGGGGGCAGCCGGACACGGTCAATGCGCGAAGGCGCACACCCGGGACGAATCGCGGTAAATCCGGCACAACTCGGGTTGTGCGAGGCCACGGGGGTCCCGAAGCGCCCCGGCGCGCCACCCCCGGGCGGCCCCGCCGACCCCTTGGCGTCACGCTCCGGAGGGGAACCTGCGAAGATCGTGTCCCCGTGACGCGTCGACCCGCCTCCGAGCCCGCCGCGCACCACCGACCGACCACCCCACCGCCGGCCGGCACACGGCCCAGGCGCGACCGCCGGGATGATCAGATGATCCAAGAATACGAGCCCGAGGCCACCCGCCGTGAGACCGGCGAGGCCGAGAGCAGCCGGGCCAGTCGTGGCTGGTGGGACCGGAACGCCGACGAGTACCAGAACGAGCACGGCGGCTTCCTCGGCGACGACCGCTTCGTCTGGGGGCCGGAGGGCCTCGACGAGGCGGAGGCCGCCCTGCTGGGCCCGGCGGAATCGCTCAGGGGCCGCGACGTCCTGGAGATCGGCGCCGGCGCCGCCCAGTGCTCGCGCTGGCTGGCCGCGCGGGGCGCCCGCCCGGTGGCCCTCGACCTCTCCCACCGGCAGCTCCAGCACGCCCTGCGGATCGGCGTGGACTTCCCCCTCGTGGAGGCCGACGCCTGCGCCCTGCCCTTCGCGGACGGCTCCTTCGACCTGGCCTGCTCCGCGTACGGCGCGGTGCCGTTCGTCGCCGACCCGGTGCGGCTGATGCGCGAGGTGCGGCGGGTGCTGCGGCCGGGGGGCCGCTGGGTGTTCTCGGTGACCCACCCCATCCGCTGGGCGTTCCCGGACGAGCCCGGGCCCGAGGGGCTGTCCGTCGCCGCGTCCTACTTCGACCGCACGCCGTACGTGGAACAGGACGAGACGGGCCGGGCGGTGTACGTGGAGCACCACCGGACGGTCGGGGACCGGGTGCGGGATGTCGTGGCCGCGGGCTTCCGGCTGGTCGACCTGGTCGAGCCGGAGTGGCCCGCGTGGAACCAGCAGGAGTGGGGTGGCTGGTCCCCGCTGCGGGGGCATTTGATTCCGGGGACGGCGATCTTCGTGTGCGAGTAGCCCTGCGGGCTGCTTATGGGGAGACGGCCGTTTGTCGGCTGCCGGCCGTCCGTGGCTAGGCGCGCAGTTCCCCGCGCCCCTGACGGGGCGCATCCGCCGGTGGGCGAGACTTGGCGTGTGATCCGCACCGACGTCCTCGAACAGCTGCCCGTACGCGCCGCCCTGCCCTCCCTTGTCCATGCCCTGGACGGGCACGGTGCGGCCGTGCTGTGCGCGCCGCCCGGGACCGGGAAGACGACGCTCGTACCGCTCGCGCTGGCGGGGCTGACCGGCTCCGGGCCCGTGCGCCGCGTCCTGGTCGCCGAGCCCCGCCGGATCGCCGCGCGCGCCGCCGCGCGGCGGATGGCGTGGCTGCTGGGCGAGGAGGTCGGCGGGAAGGTCGGCTTCACCGTGCGCGGCGAGCGCCGGGCCGGGCCCTCGACCGTGGTGGAGGTCGTCACCACCGGTGTCCTGCTCCAGCGCCTCCAGCGCGACCCGGAGCTCGCCGGCGTCGACGTCGTCGTGCTCGACGAGTGCCACGAACGCCACCTGGACGCCGACACCGCCGCCGCCTTCCTCCTGGACGTCCGGGCCGCGCTGCGCCCGGAGCTGCGGCTGGTGGCCGCGTCGGCGACGACGGACGCCGAGGGCTGGGCGCGGCTGCTGGGCGGCGCGCCGGTGGTGGAGGCGGCGGGGGTGTCGCACCCCGTGGAGGTGGTGTGGGCGCCGCCGGAGCGCGCGATACGGCCGCCGCACGGCATGCGCGTGGATCCGGCGCTGCTGGAGCACGTGGCGGCCGTGGTGCGGCGGGCGCTGCGCGAGCGGGAGGGCGACGTGCTCTGCTTCCTCCCCGGCGTGGGCGAGATCGGCCGGGTGGCGGGTCTGCTGGGCGGGGCGCCCGGCGGGGCCGAGGTGCTCCAGGTGCACGGGCGGGCCCCGGCCGCCGTGCAGGACGCGGTGCTGGCCGGTGGCACCGGGACGCGGCGCGTGGTGCTGGCGACCTCGGTGGCCGAGTCGAGCCTGACCGTGCCGGGCGTACGGGTCGTCGTGGACGCCGGGCTGGCCCGGGAGCCGCGCATGGACCACGCCCGGGGGCTGAGCGCGCTGACGACCGTACGGGCGTCCCGCGCGTCCGGCCGCCAGCGGGCGGGCCGCGCGGGGCGCGAGGCCCCGGGGGCGGTGTACCGCTGCTGGACGGAGGCGGACGAGACGCGGCTGCCCGCGTTCCCGGCGGCGGAGATCACGGTGGCGGACCTGACGGCGTTCGCCCTGCAGGCGGCCTGCTGGGGCGATCCCGACGCGACCGGCCTCGCGCTGCTCGACGCCCCGCCGGCCGGCGCCCTGGCGGCCGCGCGGTCGGTGCTCGCGGCCACCGGCGCGGTGGACGCCGACGGGCGGCCGACCGACCGGGGCCGGCGCATGGCGCGCCTGGGCGTGCACCCCCGGCTCGCACGCGCCCTGCTGGACGGCGCGCGCGAGGTCGGCGCACGCCGGGCGGCGGAGGTCGTGGCGCTGCTGAGCGAGGAACCGCCGAGGGAGTACGGGGACGATCTGGCGGCGGCGTGGCGCTCCGCCCGGCGCGGGAACGACGCCTACGGCTCCCGCTGGCGCGTGGAGGCGCGCAGGCTGGAGAGCGCGCTGCGGAGCGTCTCCGAGGAGCCCGCCGCGGCCGCGTCCCGTGCGGACAGCGACGACGCCGTCGCCGGCCTGATCGCCGCGCTCGCATTCCCCGAGCGGGTGGCGCGGCTGCGCGGCGGGGCCTCGTACCTGATGGTGTCCGGCACCGGCGCCGAGCTGGGTGACGGGTCCCGGCTGCGCACCGCGCCCTGGCTCGCGGTGGCCGTCGCGGACCGGCCCGTCGCCGCCGCGTCGGCGCGGGTGCGGCTGGGCGCGGTGATCGACGAGGAGACGGCGCGGGCCGCCGCCGGGTCGCTGCTCGACGAGGGCGACGAGGTGCGCTGGTCGGAGGAGCGGCGCGACGTCGTGGCGCGCCGCGTGGCCCGGCTGGGCGCGGTGGAGCTGACGGCGAGCGTGCTGAGCGCGCCGGACCGGGGGCTGGTGCGGGCGGCGCTGCTGGAGGGGCTGCGCCGCGAGGGCCTGGGGTTGCTGCGGTGGGGCGCGGAGGCGGCGGCGCTGCGGCAGCGGCTGGCGTTCCTCCGCCGTGAGCTGGGCGAGCCGTGGCCGGACGTGTCCGACGAGGCGCTGCTGGCGCGGGCGGACGAATGGCTGGGCGTGGAGCTGGACCGGGCCCGCAGGCGCGCGGATCTGGAGCGGCTGGACGCGGGGGCGGCGCTGGAGCGACTGCTGCCGTGGGCGAGCGGTGACGCCGTGCGGCTGGCCGAGCTGGCGCCGGAGCGCATCGAGGTGCCGAGCGGCTCACGGATCCGGGTGGACTACGGCGGTGAGCAGCCCGTGCTGGCGGTCAAGCTCCAGGAGCTCTTCGGGCTGCACGAGACGCCCCGGGTCGCGGGAGGGCGGGTGCCCGTGCTCGTCCATCTGTTGTCCCCGGCGGGGCGTCCGGCGGCGGTCACCGCGGATCTGGCGTCGTTCTGGCGGGACGGCTACCGGTCCGTACGGGCCGAGCTGCGCGGCCGGTATCCGCGGCACCCCTGGCCGGAGGACCCGGCCACGGCCACCGCGACGCGGCGCGCCAACGCCAGGCGCTAGCGCGTCGCCTCGCGGATGACCGTGCGTGGTCGTCCCGTCCGCTTCGTGGTGCGTCCCGTCCGCCGGCCCCGTCGTCAGGGGAGGTACCGCTCCAGGGCGGCGGCTCCCTTTTCCTCTATGTGGCGCCTGGCCGCCTCGACGCGTTCGGGGGTCACGTCATGGCCGGAGGCCATGACGAGGTCCTCGGGGTCGAAGGGCCGCTCGCCGCCGGTGTAGAGCCGGCTGGGGCGGGACGGGGTGGACGCGTCCTCCGGGGAATCCTTCACGGCGGGCCTCCTCTGCTCAGGCGACCTCTTTCGGGGTCACCCGTTCGGGTTTCCCTCCATCGTGTGCCCGGTCCGCCGCGATCGCACGCCGATCTCGGGCCTCCAGGGCGAGGGAGAGCGCGAGCAGGACGCCGCCGAGGCCGAGGAGGCCCCAGGGGAGGTAGCTGGTGAGCAGGAGGACCAGCTGCCGTTGGGAGGCCACGAGGGCGACGGTCGAGTCGACGTAGTCGGGGCGCATCTTCACATGGCCGGAGAAGGCGGGGATCGGTTCCTTGCCGGGGGCGCCGGTCCAGCGCATCTCCTCGCGGTGGATCTCCTCGCCGTTGACGGGGGCGCCGGTGACGGGGTCGATCCAGAACATGCGCCGGGTGGTGTACCAGCGTTCCAGGCCGAGCCGGCGGACGGTGTCGGGGCTGATGCCGAGCGGCAGCTTCCTGGGCAGGGGCACCTTCGTCCAGGGGATCGTCTGCTCGAAGTAGTAGACGTCCAGGCCGTGGAAGACGCGGGTGCCCTTGTAGTGGATGGGCGCGGAGGTGCGGGTCATCAGGTCGAAGTAGCGGTAGTCGCGTCTCTCGACGAGGAACGGCCATTTGAACTCGATGCCGTCGCGGCGCACCGGGGTGCCGTCGACGTGTTCGCCGCCCGCGTGGACGGGTTCCTGGCTGTGGGCGTCGAAGACGTACCGTTCGGGGATCATGGAGACCATGGCACCGTCGGGTCCGGCGGCGTAGGAGAGGGTGTCCCAGACGACGACGTCGCGGCCGGTCTCGGCGCCGACCTCCCGGGCCTTCTCGACGTTGCCCTTGAGGGTCTGGACCACGGTGAGGCGGGGGACGGTGCGGGGCTTGAGGGTGCCGTAGTCGATGAGGGTGGCGTTCTCGGCCTCCATGACGACGGTCCGGTATTGGCCGGCCGGGACCTTGGCGAGGCGGGGGAAGGCGTACCAGCGCAGCAGGGGTGACAGCGCGGTGCAGAAGACCGCGAAGGCCAGCAGTACGAGGCTCGCCCGTCGGCGCATGGCGGCGCTCCGCTAGGGCCGGGCGGGGGCGGAGGTGAGCAGGGGCTCGGGGGAGGTCTCGCCCCGGGGCGGGCCGACGGCCGTGACGGCGAGGACGAGGGCGAGGGCCGCGGCCAGTCCGATGGCCGCGGCGGCCAGTGCGCGCATGCGGAGCCTCCCGGCGGATTCCCCTCACCTGACGAGACGTCAGGTGAGGGGGCACGGTAGCAACGCCCGGCGCCGAAGAGAACAACGCCGTACGGCCCGCCCCCGGCGAACGATCGCCGGGGACGGGCCGTACGACACCCGGTACGCGGGGCGTCAGTGCGCGGCGGACTCCCAGTCCCCGCCGACGCCCACCGACACGTCCAGCGGGGCGCGCAGCTCGACGGCGCCGGCCATCTCGCGACGGACCAGCTCCTCGACCTTCTCCCGCTCCCCCGGCGCGATCTCCAGCACAATTTCGTCGTGCACCTGGAGCAGCATCCGGGAGGTGAGCTTCTCCGCCGCCAGGGCCTCGGCCACCCGCAGCATCGCGATCTTGACGATGTCGGCGGCCGTGCCCTGGATCGGGGCGTTCAGCGCCATCCGCTCGGCCATCTCGCGCCGCTGCCGGTTGTCGCTGTTGAGATCCGGCAGGTAGCGGCGCCGACCCAGCATCGTCTCGGTGTAGCCCGTGGCACGGGCCTCCTCGACGACGCGCTGGAGGTAGTCGCGCACACCGCCGAACCGCTCGAAGAACGTGTCCATCAGACGACGCGCCTCGTCCGGCATGATGTTCAGCTGCTGCGAGAGCCCGAACGCCGACAGCCCGTACGCCAGGCCGTACGACATCGCCTTGATCTTCCGGCGCATCTCCGGGTCGACCTCGCTCTTGGCGACGCCGAACACCTGGGAGGCGACCGTCGTGTGGAGGTCCTCACCGGAGGTGAACGCCTCGATCAGGCCCTCGTCCTCCGAGAGGTGGGCCATCACCCGCAGCTCGATCTGGCTGTAGTCGGCGGTCATCAGAGACTCGAAGCCCTCACCGACCACGAAACCCCGGCGGATGGCCCGGCCCTCGTCCGTCCGCACCGGGATGTTCTGGAGGTTGGGGTCGGTGGAGGACAGCCGGCCCGTGGCCGCCACGGTCTGGTTGAACGTGGTGTGGATCCGGCCGTCGGCGGCGATCGCCTTGATCAGGCCCTCGACCGTGGACCGCAGCTTGGACTGCTCACGGTGCCGCAGCATGATCACCGGCAGCTCGTTGTCCGTCTGCGCGGCGAGCCAGGCCAGCGCGTCCGCGTCCGTGGTGAAGCCCGTCTTGGTCTTCTTCGTCTTCGGCAGGCCCAGCTCACCGAAGAGGACCTCCTGCAGCTGCTTGGGCGAGCCCAGGTTGAACTCGCGGCCCGCCGCCAGATGCGCCGACTCCACCGCCTGCTGCACGGCCGCGGCGAACTGCTGCTCCATGCGCTCCAGCCAGCCCCGGTCGGCGGCGATGCCCGCCCGCTCACAGGCGGACAGCACGGCACTCGTCGGCAGCTCCACATCGGCCAGCAGCCGCGCCGCGCCCACCTCCTCGACCCGCCCGGCGAACGCGCCGCCCAGATCCAGCACGGTACGGGCCCGGCCCATCAGCGCGTCCGCCTCGGCCTGCTCGTCGGCCCCGAAGGCCAGCTGGCCGTCACCGGCCGCGGCCGTCGCCAGCTCGCGCCCCAGGTACTCCACCGACAGCGCGTCCAGCGCGAACGACCGGCGCCCCGGCTTGACCAGGTACGCGGCCAGCGCCGTGTCCATCGTCACGCCCTCGACCGACCAGCCGTGATCGGCGAAGACCCGCATCGCGGCCTTCGCGTCGTGCATCACCTTCGGACGCGCCGGGTCCGCGCTCCACTCGGCGAACGCCCGCTCGTCGGCCTCGTCCAGCTCCGCCGGGTCGAACCACGCGGCCGGGCCCTCACCCGTCGCCAGCGCGATCTCCGCGACCCGGCCACTGCCCTTCGCCCACGAATCCGTGATCGCCACACCCAGCGGGCCCGCGCCGTGCTCGGCCAGCCACGGGGCCAGGGCGCCCGTGCCCAGCACCACGCCGTCGACCTCGGCGCCCGCCTCCGGGGCCGCCTCCTCGGCCGAGTCGGCGCCCGGGTCGGCCGCCAGCAGCCGGTCCCGCAGACCCTGGTTACGGATCTCCAGGCCCTCCAGGAACGTCACCAGCGCGTTCCGGTCGTAGGCCCGGCGCTCCAGATCGTCCGGATGCGTGGACAGCGCCACGTCCCGCACCATCTCGGTCAGCCGGCGGTTGAGCTTGACCGCCTCCAGATGGTCGCGCAGATTCTGCCCGGCCTTGCCCTTGACCTCGTCGACCCGCTCGACGAGCTCCGCGAACGAACCGAACTGGTTGATCCACTTCGCTGCCGTCTTCTCACCGACACCCGGGATGCCCGGCAGATTGTCCGACGGGTCGCCGCGCAGCGCCGCGAAGTCCGGATACTGCGACGGGGACAGCCCGTACTTCTCCTGGACCTTCTCCGGAGTGAAGCGCGTCAGCTCCGAGACGCCCTTCGTCGGGTACAGCACCGTGACCGCGTCGGTGATCAGCTGGAAGGAATCGCGGTCGCCCGTGACGATCGAGACCTCGAAGCCCTCGGCCTCCGCCTCCGTCGCCAGCGTGGCGATGACGTCGTCGGCCTCGAAGCCGTCCACGGCGAAACGCCGCACGTTCATCGCGTCCAGCAGCTCACCGATCAGCTTCACCTGACCCTTGAACTCGTCCGGCGTCGCCGAACGCGTCGCCTTGTACTCGGGGAACTCCTCCGAGCGCCACGTCTTCCGCGACACGTCGAACGCCACCGCGAAATGCGTGGGCCGCTCATCACGCAGCGTGTTGGCCAGCATCGACGCGAAGCCGTACACCGCGTTCGTCGTCTGACCGGCAGACGTCGTGAAGTTCTCGGCGGGCAGCGCGAAGAACGCCCGGTACGCCATGGAGTGCCCGTCCATCAACAGCAGACGGGGACGGCCTCCCCCGGCGTCGCCGGTCGGGTCGTTCGCTTCGGTCGGGGTATTCGATGCCTTGGATGCCACGCCCCCGATCCTGCCACGCCCCACTGACAATCCCGACCGCCCCGCACACCGGTCACCCTCACCACCGCCACCGTCCCGGCCCCGTGACAGGATCGGCCCGTACGCCCGTCCCAAGATCCACCGACCGCTCAAGGGAGAGCGAGATGGCAGGCAAGCCGCCCACCGGCGACCCCGTACAGGACGCGCCCAGCGTCACCGCCCCGCAGCACGCCGCCGCCGGGCTTCCCGCCATCGCCCACTCACTGCGCATGGCCCACGAGCAGATGGGCGTCCGCCGCACCGCCCTGACCCTCCTCAAGGTCAACCAGAAGAACGGCTTCGACTGCCCCGGCTGCGCCTGGCCCGAGCCCGACAAGCGCCACGCCGCCGAATTCTGCGAGAACGGCGCCAAAGCCGTCGCCGAGGAAGCCACCCTCCGCCGCGTCACCCCGGCCTTCTTCGCCGCCCACCCCGTCGCCGACCTCGCCGAGCGCAGCGGCTACTGGCTCGGCCAGCAGGGCCGCCTCACCCACCCCATGTACCTCGCCGAGGGCGCCACCGGCTACGAACCCGTCACCTGGGAACGCGCCTTCGACATCATCGCCGAGGAACTCCAGGCCCTCGCCACCCCCGACGAAGCCGTCTTCTACACCTCCGGCCGCACCAGCAACGAAGCCGCCTTCCTCTACCAGCTCTTCGCCCGCGAGTTCGGCACCAACAACCTGCCGGACTGCTCCAACATGTGCCACGAGTCCTCCGGCTCCGCCCTCACCGAGACCATCGGCATCGGCAAGGGCAGCGTCCTGCTGGACGACCTCTACAAGGCCGACCTGATCATCGTCGCCGGCCAGAACCCCGGCACCAACCACCCCCGCATGCTCAGCGCCCTGGAGAAGGCCAAGCGCGGCGGCACCCGGATCATCACCGTCAACCCGCTCCCCGAAGCGGGCCTGGAACGCTTCAAGAACCCCCAGAACGCCCGCGGCCTCGCCGCCGGCGGCACCGCCCTCACCGACCTCTTCCTCCAGATCCGCCTCGGCGGCGACCAGGCCCTCTTCCGCCTCCTCAACCGCCTGATCCTGGAGACCGAAGGCGCCGTCGACACCGCCTTCGTCGACGAGCACACCCACGGCTTCGAGGACTTCGCCCACGCCGCCCGCACCGCCGACTGGGACGAGACCCTCCGCGCCACCGGACTGCGCCGCGAGGAGATCGAAACCGCCCTGCGCATGGTCCTGGACTCCCGGCGCGTCATCGTCTGCTGGGCCATGGGCCTCACCCAGCACAAGCACGCCGTCCCCACCATCAAGGAAGTCGTCAACTTCCTCCTGCTGCGCGGCAACATCGGCCGCCCCGGCGCCGGCGTCTGCCCCGTCCGCGGCCACAGCAACGTCCAGGGCGACCGCACCATGGGCATCTTCGAACGCCCCGCCCCCGCCTTCCTCGACGCCCTCGAGAAGGAATTCGGCTTCACGCCGCCGCGCGAACACGGCCTCGACGTCGTCCGCGCCATCCGCGCCCTGCGCGACGGACAGGCCAAGGTCTTCTTCGCCATGGGCGGCAACTTCGTCTCCGCCACACCCGACACCGACGTCACGGAAGCCGCCGTCCGACGCGCCCGGCTCACCGTGCACGTCTCCACCAAGCTCAACCGCTCCCACGTGATCACCGGCGCCCGCGCCCTGATCCTCCCCACCCTCGGCCGCACCGAACGGGACCGCCGGCACGCCGGCGACCAGTTCGTCACCGTCGAGGACTCCATGGGCATGGTCCACGCCTCCCGCGGCCGCCTCGAACCCGCGAGCCCCCAGCTCCTCTCCGAGCCCGCCATCGTCTGCCGCCTCGCCCGCCGCACCCTCGGCGAGGCCAGCCCCACGCCCTGGGAGGACTTCGAACGCGACTACGCGACGATCCGCGACCGCATCGCCCGCGTCATCCCCGGCTTCGAGGACTTCAACGCCCGCGTCGCCCGCCCCGGCGGCTTCACCCTCCCCCACGCCCCCCGCGACGCCCGCCGCTTCCCCACCGCGACCGGCAAGGCCAACTTCAGCGCCACCCCCGTCGAGTACCCGCGGGTGCCCGAAGGACGGCTGCTGCTGCAGACCCTGCGCTCCCACGACCAGTACAACACCACCATCTACGGCCTCGACGACCGCTACCGCGGCATCAAGAACGGCCGCCGCGTCGTCCTCCTCCACCCCGACGACGCCCGCGAGCACGGCCTGGCCGACGGGGCGTACGCCGATCTCGTCAGCGAGTGGACCGACGGCACCGAACGCCGCGCGCCCGGCTTCCGCGTCGTCCACTACCCCACCCCGCGCGGCTGCGCGGCCGCCTACTACCCCGAGACGAACGTGCTCGTCCCGCTCGACCACACCGCCGACACCAGCAACACGCCCGCCAGCAAGTCGGTCGTCATCCGGCTCGAGCCGGCGGCCGCGCCCGCGGGCGTTAACGGCAGTTGACGACAGGACGGTCCGGCTGAAAAAACGTTCACAACACAATGACCACGGGCGATCGGAGCCGCAGCACATGGGCGAGCACAGCAAGACCACGTTCCCGCAGGACATCCTCGACCAGTGGGCCGACAGCGGACTCGACCTCAACGCCCTGTTCTCCGCCGGCCACCTGGGCGAGCGGATGAGCGTCACCGTCGTCGAGGCCTCCCCCGAACGCGTCGTCGGCACCATGCCCGTCGAGGGCAACACCCAGCCCTACGGCCTGCTGCACGGCGGCGCCTCCGCCGTCCTCGCCGAGACCCTGGGCTCGGTGGGCGCCATGCTCCACGGCGGACCCACCCGGATCGCCGTCGGCGTCGACCTCAACTGCACCCACCACCGCGGCGTCCGCTCCGGCCTCGTCACCGGCGTCGCCACCCCCGTCCACCGCGGCCGCACCTCCGCCACCTACGAGATCGCCATCACCGACGAGCAGGACCGCCGCGTCTGCTCCGCCCGCCTCACCTGCGTCATCCGCGAGCAGACGGCCGGCTGACGGACGCACCCCACCCTTGACGACGGCCGGCCGCGGAACCCCGCGGCCGCCCGTCGCGCATCCGGACACCCGACGACGACCGAAAAGCGGAGTGTGATCTCCGTCATAACAAGAAAGTCACAGCATCGGCGCCACCTCTGCCCGATCCCCGCGCCCACCCCCTACAGTCGCGGCACATCGTGACCGCCGGGCCGTTCGTCCAGCACACCGCAGCCATCCCGCACAGCACCTTCCCACCCCGCGCCCGAAGCCGCCCGGCGAGTGACACGGCACCTCTCCAGAGGCCACCGCGCCAGGGAAAGGACCCAGCGTGCGCCACCGCTCCCTCGCCATCCTCACCGCCGCGCTCACCACCGGAGCCCTCGCCCTCACCGCCTGCGGATCACGCGACGCCGGCGCCGGCAAGGACAACGGCTCCGGCGACGGCGGCGCGAAGACCACCGTGACCATCGGCGTCGACGCCCCGCTGACCGGCTCGCTCTCCCCCTTCGGGCAGGGCATCAAGAACTCCGTCGACCTCGCCGTACGCACCGCCAACAAGAACAACGAGGTCAAGGGCGTCACCTTCCGGACCACCGCCCTCGACGACCAGGCCGTCCCCGGCACCGGACAGCAGAACGCCGCCAAACTCGCCGCCGACAAGGACGTCCTCGGCGTCGTCGGCCCCATGAACTCCGGCGTCGCCCAGTCCATGCAGGGCGTCTTCGAGAAAGCCGGCCTCACCCTGGTCTCCCCCGCCAACACCAACCCCGCCCTCACCCAGGGCGACAACTGGGCCAAGGGCGAGAAGAACCGTCCCTTCAAGACCTACTTCCGCACCGCCACCACCGACATCATCCAGGGCCGCTTCGCCGCCCAGCACCTCTACAAGGAAGCCAAGAAGAAAAAGGCCTTCGTCGTCGACGACAAACAGACCTACGGAGTCGGCCTCGCCACCATCTTCGCCGAGGAATTCAAACGCCTCGGCGGCGAGATCGCCGGCACCGACCACCTCACCGTCAAGGAGACCGACTTCTCCGGCATCGCCAACAAGATCAAGAACTCCGGAGCCGACGCCGTCTACTTCGGCGGCCAGTTCCCCGAAGCCGGCCTCCTCTCCGACCAGGTCAAGAAGGCCGGCGCCCGCATCCCCCTCATGGGCGGCGACGGCATCTACAACCCCGGCTTCATCACCGCCTCCGGCGAACCCAACGACGGCGACCTCGCCACCTCCGTCGGCTACCCCGTCGAAGAACTCGACTCCGCCAAGAAATTCGTCCAGGGCTACAAGGACGCCGGCTACAAGGACGCCTACGCCACCTACGGCGGATACTCCTACGACGCCGCCTGGGCCATCGTCCAGGCCGTCAAGAAGACCGTCGAGGACAACAACGGCAAACTCCCCGCCGACGCCCGCGACAAAGTCCGGGACGCCATGGCCAAGGTCTCCTTCGACGGCGTCACCGGAAAAGTCTCCTTCGACCAGTACGGCGACACCACCAACAAACAGCTCACCGTCTACCAGGTCGTAGGCGAGACCTGGAAATCCCTCAAGAGCGCCACCTTCCAGGACTGACCGGGCCACCCGCGCGAAGGCACCCGCACCCGCGCACCCTCGCGCGGCACCGTCCACCACACCCCACGGGGAGGCACGCGGTGCACGAACTGCCGCAGACACTGGTCAGCGGACTCGCACTGGGAACGCTCTACGGCCTCATCGCCATCGGCTACACGATGGTCTACGGCATCGTCCAGCTCATCAACTTCGCCCACGGCGAGATCGTCATGATCGGAGGCTTCGGCGCCCTCACCGTCCGGCTCTGGCTCCCCGACACCGTCCCCCTCACCGCCGCCCTCCCCCTCATGCTCCTCGGCGGCGCCCTCACCTCCGTCGCCGTCGCCACCGCCGCCGAACGCTTCGCCTACCGCCCCCTCCGCGACGCCCCCCGCCTCGCCCCCCTCATCACCGCGATCGGCCTGTCCATCGCCCTCCAGCAACTCGTCTGGGCCTTCTACCCCGACGCCAAGAAATCCCGCAGCTTCCCGCAGTTCCACGGCGACGCCTTCGCACTCACCGGCAACGTCCACCTCCAGCGCGACGACGTCTTCGTCCTCGTCGCCGCCCCCCTGTGCATGCTCGCCCTCGGCCTCTTCGTCGCCAAGAGCCGCACCGGACGCGCCATGCAGGCCACCGCCCAGGACCCCGACACCGCCCGGCTCATGGGCATCGACACCGACCGGATCATCGTCCTCGCCTTCGCCATCGGCGGCGCCTTCGCGGCCGTCGCCGCCGTCGCCCAAGGACTCCGCGCCGGACAGATCAACTTCGAGATGGGCTTCATCCTCGGCCTCAAGGCCTTCACCGCCGCCGTCCTCGGCGGCATCGGCAACATCTATGGCGCCATGCTCGGCGGCGTCGTCCTCGGCATCGCCGAAACCGCCTCCACCACCTACATCCAGCACATCCCCGGAATGCAGCAGCTCGGCGGCGGAGGCTGGAAGGACGTCTGGGCCTTCGTCCTGCTCATCGTCGTCCTCCTCGTGCGGCCACAAGGACTGCTCGGCGAACGCGTCGCGGATCGGGCGTGAGACCCATGACCCCACAACACCACCGGACCGACGCCGACGCCGACGCCGGCACCGGCCACCGCGCCGTCCCCCGGCTCGGTCTTCCCCTCATCCCTCTGCCCGCCACCACCGCCAAGATCCTCACGGCCGGCGGAGCACTCCTCACCCTCCTCTCCACCTTCCTCCCCTGGACCTGGACCCGCGCCTTCCCCGGCAACCTCACCGTCACCGGCTACCCCGGCGGCCTCCAGATCCTCACCCTCACCGGCGCGGCGCTCACCCTGGCCCAAGTCCTCGCCACTCCCGCCCCAACCGGCCTCCCCGGGCTCCGGTGGCTCAACCCCTCCGGCCGCCACACCGCCACCCTCCTCCTGGCCGCCGGCACCCTGGCCACCACCTGGTACACCCTCATCGCCATCGCCGCCCGCCTCGGCGGACTCGTCAACCTCGAACCCGGCGGCTACCTCGCCGGAGCGGCCGCCCTCACCACCCTCACCGGCGCCCTCGCCCTCCCCCACACCCCCGCACGCCCCCTACCGCCGGCCCGCGCCCTCCCCGCATGGGCCGAAATCGCCGTCATCGCCGCCGTGTTCGGACTCGCCCTCCGCGTCCTCACCTACGGCATCGGCACCGCCTACGGCGAACTCTTCACCGGCTTCCTCCTGCTCACCGGCTTCACCACCGCCGCCCTCTCCGCCGGCGGACTGGGCGCCCGGCTCACCGCCCTCACCCACCGGCACCGCCGCGTCACCCTCACCGCGGCCCTCGTCACCGCCGTCCTCTTCCCCCTCACCCAGGACACCGACGAATACACCCTCATCATCGTCAACATCCTCATCTTCGCCACCGTCGCCCTCGGCCTGAACGTCGTCGTCGGCCTCGCCGGCCTCCTCGACCTCGGCTATGTGGCGTTCCTCGGCGTCGGCGCCTACACCGCCGCCCTCGTCTCCGGCTCCACCGCCTCCACCCTCCACATCCACTTCCCCTTCTGGGCCGCCGTCCTCACCGGCGCCGCCGCCTCCCTCGTCTTCGGCGTCGTCATCGGCGCCCCCACCCTCCGGCTCCGCGGCGACTACCTCGCCATCGTCACCCTCGGCTTCGGCGAGATCTTCCGCATCACCGTCGGCAACCTCAACGGAGAATCCGGCCCCTCACTCACCAACGGCCCCAACGGCATCCCCAACATCCCCGACCTCGTCATCCTCGGCTACGACTTCGGCGCCAAACACTCCCTCGGCAGCCTCACCCTCACCCCCTTCGCCAACTACTACCTCCTGATGCTCTTCTTCACCGCCCTCGTCGTCCTCGTCTTCAGCCGCGCCGGAAACTCCCGCATCGGCCGCGCCTGGGTCGCCATCCGCGAGGACGAAACCGCCGCCACCGCCATGGGCATCAACGGCTTCCGCCTCAAACTCATCGCCTTCGCCCTCGGCGCCACCCTCGCCGGACTCGCCGGCACCGTACAGGCCCACGTCGCCTACACCGTCGTTCCCGAGCAATACGTCTTCGCCGGACCCGTACCGCCCAACTCCGCGTTCCTGCTGGCCGCCGTCATCCTCGGCGGCATGGGCACCATCACCGGCCCCCTCCTCGGCGCCGCGCTGCTCTACCTCATCCCCGCCAAACTCCAGTTCCTCCAGGACTACCAGCTCCTCGCCTTCGGCCTCGCCCTCATCCTCCTCATGCGCTTCCGGCCCGAAGGAATCATCCCCAACCGCCGCCGGCAGCTGGAGTTCCACGAAGCCTCGACCGACCCGGGCCCGGGCGCCGACGGCATCCGGCTCACCAAGGCGGAGGCATAGCCACCATGACGACCACGACCGCCACCGCGGCCCCCGTCCTCACCGCCACCGGCGTCACCATGCGCTTCGGCGGACTCACGGCCGTACGAGCCGTCGACCTCACCGTCCGGGAAGGTCAGATCGTCGGACTCATCGGCCCCAACGGCGCCGGAAAAACCACCTTCTTCAACTGCCTCACCGGCCTCTACACCCCCACCGAAGGCACCGTCACCTACCGCGACACCGTCCTCCCGCCCAAACCCCACCTCGTCACCCAGGCCGGCATCGCCCGCACCTTCCAGAACATCCGCCTCTTCGCCAATATGACCGTCCTCGAAAACGTCCTCGTCGGCCGCCATACCCGCACCAAAGAGGGCCTCCTCTCCGCCCTCCTCCGCGGCCCCGCCTTCCGCCGCGCCGAAAAGGCGTCCGAGGACCGCGCCATGGAACTCCTCGCATTCACCGGCCTCGCCGCCAAACGCGACCACCTCGCCCGCAACCTCCCCTACGGCGAACAACGCAGACTCGAAATAGCCCGCGCCCTCGCCAGCGACCCCGGCCTGCTCCTCCTCGACGAACCCACCGCCGGAATGAACCCCCAAGAGACCCGCGACACCGAAGGGCTCGTCCTCGCCATCCTCGACCAGGGCACCGCCGTCCTCGTCATCGAGCACGACATGCGCTTCATCTTCAACCTCTGCGACCACGTGGCCGTGCTGGTACAAGGCGAGAAACTCGTCGAAGGCACACCGGAAACCGTCCAACGCGACGAACGCGTCATCGCCGCCTACCTCGGCACCCCCTTCGACGGCGCACCCGGCGAGGCGGAAGCCGCGGAAGTACAGGCGGCCGAGGCCCACGCCGCAGAGGAGACCGACCGATGACCGCCCTCCTCGAAGTCGAGGACCTCCACGTCGCCTACGGCAAGATCGAAGCCGTCAAAGGCATCTCGTTCGCCGTCGACACCGGCCAGATCGTCACCCTCATCGGCACCAACGGAGCCGGCAAGACCACCACCCTCCGCACCCTCTCCGGCCTCCTCACCCCCCGCTCCGGCACCATCCGCTTCGACGGCCGCCCCCTCACCGGCATCCCCGCCCACCGCGTCGTCGCCCTCGGCCTCGCCCACTCCCCCGAAGGCCGCCACATCTTCCCCCGCCTCACCATCGCCGAGAACCTCCAGCTCGGAGCGTTCCTCCGCAAGGACGGCGACGGCATCGCCCACGACATCCGGCGCGTCTACGAGCTCTTCCCGATCCTCGGCGAACGCGCCAGGCAGCCGGCGGGCACCTTGTCCGGCGGCGAACAACAGATGCTCGCGATGGGACGAGCCCTCATGTCGCGCCCCAAGCTCCTCATGCTCGACGAGCCCTCCATGGGCCTCTCCCCGATCATGATGCGGAAGATCATGGACACCATCGCCGAGCTCAAGGCGAGCGGTACGACGATCCTCCTCGTCGAACAGAACGCCCAGGCAGCGCTGGGTCTCGCCGACCGGGGACACGTCATGGAGACGGGACGGATCGTCCTCTCCGGAACGGGGGCCGAGCTGCTCCACGACGAGTCGGTGCGCAAGGCGTACCTGGGCGAGGACTGACCTCTGCGCGCGCATGCGAAAGGGCCCGTGTCCGGCCTACCGGACACGGGCCCTTCACCGGGCGTTGATGCCTACTGCTCCTTGGCCGCCTTCTTCTCCCGGGCGTCCTCGATGACCGCCTCGGCCACCTGCTGCATGGACAGCCGGCGGTCCATCGACGTCTTCTGGATCCACCGGAACGCGGCGGGCTCGGTCAGCCCGTACTGCGTCTGGAGGATGCTCTTCGCCCGGTCTACGAGCTTCCGCGTCTCCAGCCGCTGCGCGAGGTCGGCGACTTCCTGCTCCAGCGCCTTCATCTCGGTGAAGCGGGAGACCGCCATCTCGATGGCGGGCACGACGTCGCTCTTGCTGAACGGCTTCACGAGGTAGGCCATGGCCCCGGCGTCCCGGGCCCGCTCCACGAGGTCGCGCTGCGAGAACGCGGTGAGCATCAGCACGGGGGCGATCGACTCGGACGCGATCCGCTCGGCGGCGGAGATCCCGTCGAGGACGGGCATCTTCACATCGAGGATCACCAGATCCGGCTTGTGCTCGCGGGCCAGCGCCACGGCGGTCTCACCGTCGCCCGCCTCACCGACGACGGAGTAGCCCTCTTCCTCGAGCATCTCCTTGAGGTCGAGACGGATCAGGGCCTCGTCCTCGGCGATCACGACACGGGTGACGTGCGGAGGGGTGTGCTGCGGCTCGTCGTCGACGGGCGGCGTGGGCTCGGCGGCGGTCACGGGTCTCCTTGCTCAAGCGGGGTGCTGCTGCACGAGCCTACCTAGCTCCTGTAGGTTTGATGTACGACCCGACTACGCTAACCTTGGTTTCGTAGCCAGCCCTGGTAGTCCAATCGGCAGAGACGATACTCTCAAACAGTATTCAGTGTGGGTTCGAGTCCCACCCAGGGCACTTCACCTTCGATTCGAAGGTTGGCGGATGCTTGGCGATCTTCACTCGCCACGGTGAACACGGCTTCGAATTCCGCCCTCCGCCGCAGCCCATCAGCGACGCTCACGACGTGTACGACCTCACAACACGTCAGCGAGCCCTCGCCCTCGTCGATCAAGGCCGCAGCCTCAACTCCGTGAGCAAGGAGACCGGGATATCCCGGTACGCGCTCCGCTCATGGCAGACCCGGATCGAACCCCGCGCACGCCCGGCGTCGGCTTGCTGCCGCTGCGGCCCCGTCCCGCGACCACCCGACGATCCCGCCGCGTACGCGTACCTGCTCGGCCTCTACCTGGGCGACGGCTGCGTCAGCAGACAGTCGAGCGGCACCTACGCCCTCCGCATCGCATGCGCCGACGCGTGGCCCGGGCTGATCATGGCCTGTCGCGACGCGATGAAGGGCGTGCGGCCGGAGAACAGCGTGTGCGTCGTCCAGAAGCAGGGCTGCGTCTCGGTAGCCAGCACCAGCCGTCACTGGGCGTGCCTCTTCCCTCAGCACGGCCCTGGCAAGAAGCACGAGCGCGAGATCAGCCTCGAACCCTGGCAGCAGCAGATCGTGAACGCGCACCCGTGGGAGTTCGTACGCGGCCTCGTCCACTCCGACGGATGCCGCATCACCAACTGGGCCACCCGACCAGTGCGGGGCCGACCCAAGCGCTACGAATACCCGCGCTACTTCTTCACCAACAAGTCCGCGGACATCCGGCGGCTGTACACCGACGCCCTGGACAGACTCGGCGTCAGCTGGAAGCAGGCCAACGCCTGGAACGTCTCCGTCGCCCGCAAAGACTCCGTCGCCCTCATGGACGCCCACATAGGCCCGAAATACTGACCCCTACTCCTTCGGCGCGTCGTCCTCCCCGATGTGGTGCACCCGCACCAGGTTCGTGGTCCCCGCCATGCCCGGCGGGGAGCCCGCCGTGATGATGACCATGTCGCCCTGGCGGCAGCGCCCGATCCTCAGCAGGTACTCGTCCACCTGGTCGACCATCTCGTCCGTCGTCTCGACCACCGGGCCGAGGAACGTCTCCACGCCCCACGTCAGGTTGAGCATCGCCCGCGTCGCCGGTTCCGGCGTGAACGCCAGGAGCGGAATCGGCGAGCGGTAGCGCGAAAGCCGGCGAGCCGTATCACCGGATTGAGTGAAGGCCACAAGGAACGTCGCGCCGAGGAAGTCGCCCATTTCGGCCGCCGCGCGGGCGACGGCGCCGCCTTGCGTCCGGGGCTTGCTGCGCTCGGTCAGTGGTGGGAGGCCCTTCGCCAGGATGTCCTCCTCCGCCGCGATGACGATGCGCCCCATCGTGCGGACCGTCTCGACGGGGTACTTCCCGACGCTCGTCTCGCCGCTGAGCATCACCGCGTCCGTGCCGTCGATGACGGCGTTGGCGACGTCGGAGGCCTCGGCGCGGGTGGGGCGGGAGGCCTCGATCATCGAGTCGAGCATCTGCGTGGCGACGATGACCGGTTTGGCGTTGCGCTTGGCGAGTTTGATGGCGCGCTTCTGGACGATGGGGACGGATTCCAGGGGCATTTCGACGCCGAGGTCGCCGCGGGCGACCATGATGCCGTCGAAGGCGGCGACGATGCCGTCGAGGTTGTCGACGGCCTGGGGCTTTTCGATCTTGGCGATGACGGGGAGGCGGCGGCCTTCCTCGTTCATGACGCGGTGGGCGTCCTCGATGTCGCGTGCGCTACGGACGAAGGAGAGGGCGATGACGTCGGCGCCGGTCCTGATGGCCCAGCGGAGGTCGTCGATGTCCTTTTCGGAGAGGGCGGGGACGGAGACGGCGACGCCGGGGAGGTTGAGGCCCTTGTGGTCGGAGACCATGCCGCCTTCGAGGACGAGGGTCTTGACGCGGGGGCCGGTGACCTGGACGACTTCGAGGGTGACGCGTCCGTCGTCGACGAGGATGCGTTCGCCCTTGGCGACGTCGGAGGCGAGGCCGCTGTAGGTGGTGCCGCACTGGTGGCGGTCGCCTTCGACGTCTTCGACGGTGATGGTGAATTCGTCGCCGCGTTCAAGGAGTACGGGTCCTTCGCGGAATCGGCCCAGGCGGATCTTCGGGCCTTGAAGGTCGGCGAGTACGGCGACGTTGCGGCCGGTTTCCTCCGCTGCCTTGCGTACCCGCTGGTAGCGCGCTTCGTGGTCGGCGTACGTGCCGTGGCTGAGGTTGAAGCGGGCTACGTCCATGCCGGCTTCCACGAGTGCCTTGATCTGCTCGTACGAGTCGGTGGCGGGCCCAAGGGTGCAGACGATTTTCGCTCGGCGCATGGCACGACCTTATGACCTACCGGTGGGTAGAGAATTGGCCCCCCGCAACTGGCCAACGACCTTTCGGTAAAAGCTTGTTGACACCTTGTGAAACGTGCATGGGGGTGCTCTGATGAGCACCCCCATGCGTCACCGGTACACCCCTCAGAGCGTCGGGCGGGTCATCGTAAAGCGGGCGTTGACGCTGGCGTAGACGGTCTGGCGCTGGGGTTCGAGGTCGAGCGCGGGCGGCGGCGTGGGCGCTCCGCCGTAGCCGGCCGAGCGCATCATGCCGCCGGGGGCGACGGGCATGGCCGGGACGGTGTTCTCGGCGCCGATGTCGGCGATCTCGACGACGGCGGCGAGTTCGGCGCCGAGGGCGGCGGCGTATTCGCGGGCGCGCTGGACGGCTTCGCGGACGGCTTGCCGGCGGGCTTCGCCGTGGGCGGGCGAGTCGGGGCGGAGGCTCCACCAGGGGCCGTCGACGCTGGTGAGGTCGAGTTCGGCGAGGCGGGTGGCGAGTTCGCCGAGGGCGGTGAAGTCGGCGAGGGTGGCGGTGATGCGGACGTGGCCGTGGTAGGCGCGGACGCGTTCGTGGCGGCCCTTGTCGGTGAGCTGGGGGGTGATGCTGAAGGTTCCGGTCTCGGTCTTCTCGACGCCGTCGCCGTAGGACTTGAGGAGGTCGAGGACCTGGTTGTTGCGGCGGGTGAGGTCCTGGAGGGCGTTGCGGCGGTCGGTGCCGCGGGCGGTGACGGTGATGCCGATGCGGGCGATCTCGGGGTCGACTTCGAGGCGGGCTTCGCCTCGGACGGCGACGCGGGGGGCGTCGGGGGTTCCGTAGGGGAGGTCGGTCATGGGGTCAGCGTCTCAGGCGGGGGTGGGGACGGGGAGGGATGGCGCGTGGTGATGGGGATCGCAGGGGGTTGAGGGTGTTGGTGGGTGTGGGGGGTGGGTCAGAATCTACGCGCGTTGGTTCTGGATATGAATGGGGAGAACAGAACATATGCCGCTCAACCGTAGGAATTTCCTGGAGCGTACGGCCGTGACGGGCGCCGGTGTGGCGTTGGCGGGGGCCGTGGGGGCCGTGCCGGCGGAGGCGGAGGGGCTCGCCGGGGACGGGGGTGCTCGCCGGAAGAAGCGGTACGCGTTGACCGTGATGGGGACGACCGACCTGCATGGCAATGTCTTCAACTGGGATTACTTCACGGATGCCGAGTTCGACGACAAGGCGCACAATGACGTCGGTCTTGCCAAGATTTCGACGCTGGTGGGGCAGGTGCGGGCCGAGAAGGGCCGGCGGAACACCCTGCTGATCGACGCGGGTGACACGATTCAGGGCACCCAGCTGTCGTACTACTACGCGAAGGTGGATCCGATCACGGGTGCGGGCGGCCCGGTGCATCCGATGGCGCGGGCGATGAACGCGATCGGGTACGACGCGGCGGCGGTCGGCAACCATGAGTTCAATTACGGTATTCCGACGCTACGGAAGTTCGAGGAGCAGTGTGATTTTCCGCTGCTGGCCGCGAACGCGCTGGATGCCAAGTCGCTGCGGCCGGCGTTCCGTCCGTATGTGATCAAGCGGGTGTGCACTCCGCACGGTCGTGATGTGCGGGTGGCGATTCTGGGTCTGACCAATCCGGGGATCGCGATCTGGGACAAGGCGAATGTGCAGGGGAAGATGGTGTTCCCGGGGCTGGAGGAGCAGGCGGCGAAGTGGGTGCCGAAGCTGCGGTCCATGGGTGCGGATGTGGTGATCGTGGCGGCGCATTCGGGTTCGAGTGGTACGTCGTCGTACGGTGATCAGTTGCCGTATGTGGAGAACGCCGCGGCGCTGGTGGCGGAGCGGGTGCCGGGTATCGACGCGATTCTGGTGGGGCACGCGCATACGGAGATTCCCGAGTACCGGGTGACGAACAAGGAGTCCGGTAAGCAGGTGGTGCTTTCGGAGCCGCTGAAGTGGGGGCAGCGGTTGACGTTGTTCGACTTCGGTCTGGTGTGGGAGCGGGGTCGCTGGCAGGTGGAGTCGGTTTCGGCGAAGGTGCTGAATTCCAATACCGTGGCGGAGGATCGCCGGATCACCGGTCTGCTGGTGAAGGAGCACCGGAAGGTCGTGGCGTATGTGAATCAGGTGATCGGTACGTCGTCGGCGGTGATGAGCGCGGCGGAGGCGGCGTACAAGGACACGCCGATCATCGATTTCATCAATCATGTGCAGGCGGAGACGGTGAAGGCGGCTCTGGCGGGCACCGCCCATGCCTCGCTCCCCGTTCTGTCGCAGGCGTCGTGTTTCTCGCGGACGGCGTCGGTGCCGGCGGGGAAGGTGACGATTCGCGAGGTGGCGGGGCTGTATCCGTTCGAGAACACGCTGGAGGCCCGGCTGCTGACCGGTGCGCAGCTGCGGGCGTATCTGGAGTTCTCGGCGCGCTATTACGTGCGGACGGCTCCCGGCGCTCCGGTCGACCCGGCGAAGCTGACGAACGCCGAGTCGATTCCGGATTACAACTATGACGTGGTGAGCGGTCTCTCCTATGAGATCGACATCGCGAAGGAGCCGGGTTCGCGGATTGTGAATCTGTCGTTCCGGGGGAAGCCCCTCGACGACGCGGCGGAGTTCGTGCTGGCGGTGAACAACTACCGGGCGAGCGGTGGTGGGAATTTCCCGCATGTCGCGCGGTCGAAGCAGCTGTGGGCGAATTCCGAGGAGATCCGTAACACGATCATCGGCTGGGTGAAGGCCAAGGGCTCCATTGATGTGGGGGTGTTCGCGTCAGTGGACTGGAAGCTGACGCGGGATGGTGTGCCGGTTTTCTGAACCGGTGCCGCCGACGGCGTGCTGGGGCCGTGGCTGGGTCCGCGGCTCCAGGCCGAAGGTGGTGAAGGCCGTGCGGTGGGGCAGGGGGTATGCCGTGCGGCCGATGAGGGCGTTGAGGATGACGGCGCTGCGCCAGGCGGCGAGGCCGAGGTCGGGGGCGCCGACGCCGTGGGTGTGGGTTTCGGCGTTCTGGACGTGGATGGCGCCCTTGACGGAGGGGTCGAGGACGAGCCGGTGGTGTTCGTCGACGCGGGCGCGGCCGTTGGAGTCGCGGCGGATGTAGGGGTCGAGGGCGGCGAGGAGGGTGTCGACGCGGCGTTCGCGGTAGCCGGTGGCGAGGACGACGGCGTCGGTGGTGAGGCGGGAGCGGCTGCCCTGCTGGGTGTGTTCGAGGTGGAGTTCGACGCGGGTGGTGCCGACGCGGCCGGCGGTGCGGACGAAGACTCCGGGGGTGAGGACGGCGTCGGGCCAGCCGCCGTGGAGGCTGCGGCGGTAGAGCTCGTCCTGGATGTCGGCGATGGTGTGGCGGTCGATGCCCTGGTGGAGCTGCCATTGCTGGGGCAGGACCTGGTCGCGGACGGGCTCGGGCAGGGCACGGAAGTAGTGGGTGTAGTCGGGGGTGAAGTGCTCCAGGCCGAGCTTGCTGTATTCCATGGGCGCGAAGGCCGGGGTGCGGGCGAGCCAGTGGAGGCGTTCACGGCCGACGGGGCGGCTGCGGAGGAGGTCGAGGAAGATCTCCGCGCCGGACTGGCCGGAGCCGATCACGGTGATGTGTTCGGCGTCGAGGATCTTGTCGCGGTGGTCGAGGTAGTCGGCGGAGTGGGTGACGGGGACGTTGGGGGCTTCGGCGAGGGGGCGCAGCGGTTCGGGGATGTAGGGGGCGGTGCCGACGCCGAGGACGAGATTGCGGGTGTAGGCGCGGCCGAGGGCGTCGGCTTCGCCTTCGGGGTCGAGCTGGGTGTAGTCGATCTCGAAGAGGACGCGTTCGGGGTTCCAGCGGACGGCGTCGATGTGGTGGTTGAAGTGGAGGCCGGGGAGGTTCTGGCTGACCCAGCGGCAGTAGGCGTCGTATTCGGCGCGGTGGATGTGCTGGCGCTCGGAGAAGTAGAAGGGGTAGAGGCGCTCTCGGGTCCTGAGGTAGTTCAGGAAGGACCAGGGGCTGGTGGGGTCGGCGAGGGTGACGAGGTCGGCGAGGTAGGGGACCTGGAGGGTGGTGCCGTCGATGAGCAGGCCGGGGTGCCAGTGGAAGGCGGGGTTCTGGTCGTAGAAGGCGACGCGGAGGTCGGAGAGGGGCTGGGCGAGGGCGGCGAGGGAGAGGTTGAAGGGGCCGATGCCGATGCCCACGAGGTCCAGGGGTTGGTCGGGGGCGGATGCGGGGGTCTGGGGGGTGGTCATCGGGGCGAGTGGCCTTCCACGAGTTCAAACGGGCACGGGCAGCACCGACCGGCCAAGCTACCGGCTGTACACGTGCCGTGACCCGGGGTGCGGGAGGTTTCGCCCGATGGTGGGTATTGGGTGCCCTGGCCTTGTGGCGGGGGCGAGTTGGGGTGTGGGGGCCGGGGCCGGGCGGGGGGCCTCGGGCGGTGTTCGGCGGGGTCGGGGGCGGGGCGGGGCGGCGCCGCAAGGTAATGTGCACACCATGGCCATGACTTTCGCTCTCGACGTAGGGCCCCTGAAGCCCGACCTCGCCCCGCTCGTTCTGGGCCTGGTGCTGTTCTTCCTCGTCTTCGCCGTGATGGCGAAGGCGATCCTTCCCCGGATCAACAAGGTCCTCGTCGAGCGCGAGCAGGCCACCGACGGCCGGATGGACGAGGCGGAGGAGACGCGCGCCGAGGCGGCGCGGGTCCACGCCGAGTACCAGGAGCTGCTGGCGGAGGCCCGCCACGAGGCCGCCCGGCTGCGCCAGGAGTCCCTTGAGCAGGGCAACGCGATCATCGCGGAGCTGCGTGCCGAGGGTCAGCGTCAGCGCGAGGAGATCATCTCCGCCGGTCACGCGGTGATCGACGCCGAGCGCGCGGTGGCCGAGGCCGAGCTGCGCGAGCAGGTGGGCGCGCTGGCCACGGAGCTGGCGGGCCGGATCGTCGGCGAGCCGATGGCGGACTACGCCCGGCAGAGCGGCGTCGTCGACCGTTACCTGGACGAGCTGCGCACGGCGAAGGCGTCGGACGCGGCGGCGGGCGAAGCGCGCGGCTGACGACGGCGGAGCCAGCCATAGGCCTTGAGGCTCCCGTGCCCCTGGAGGGGCGCGGGAGCCTTTTGTCGTCTCCGGGGGCGGCCTTTTGTCGTCCCCGGGAGCGGGCCCCACGCGTCCGGGGGCCCGGCTGGGCCCGAGGGGCCCTCAGGTCAGGCGCGGGCGATGGTCTCGTGGTGGCGGATGACCTCGGCGATGATGAAGTTCAGGAACTTCTCGGCGAAGGCCGGGTCGAGCTTGGCGTTCTCGGCGAGCTCGCGCAGCCGGGCGATCTGGCGGGCCTCGCGGGAGGGGTCGGCGGGCGGCATCTTGTGCTCGGCCTTGAGGTGACCGACCTGCTGGGTGCACTTGAACCGTTCGGCGAGCATGTGGATCACCGCCGCGTCGATGTTGTCGATGCTGTCGCGCAGCCGGCTCAGCTCGGCGCGTACGGACTCGTCGATGACGTTGTTGTTCTTCTCCACGGTGACGACCCTATGCGGACGGGCGTGGTCCGATGACCGGTGGGTGCTCCGGATCGGGGACGGTGCTGCTCCAGCCGCCCGGTACGGCTCGGCCCTGGCGTTCGCGGAAGCGGACGGGGGCGGTGCCCACCCTTCGGGTGAAGAGGCGGCTGAAGTAGGCGGGGTCGGTGTAGCCGACGCGGCGGGCGACGGCGGCGACGGGGAGCTCGGTGGCGGCGAGGAGTTCCTTGGCGCGGCCGAGGCGGATGCCGAGGAGGTAGTCCTTGGGGCTGCATCCGGCGCCGCGGCGGACGGCGGTGCGCAGTTCGGCGGGGGTCATGCCGTGGCGGGCGGCGTGCTGGGCGACGGTCAGGGGGAGGAAGGCGTCGCGGGCGAGGGCGTGGAGGAGGGGGTCGGTGTCGCCGGTGGTGTCGGCGCGGGAGCGGCGCAGGGCGACGAGGAGTTCGTGGACGGCGGCGGAGGTCTCGACTTCGAGGTGGGGGTTGCCGCGGCGGGCGGCGCGGGCGATGCGGGTGACGGCGGCGCGGGCGGCGGTGGTGTCGGTGAGGGGGAGGACGGGGCGGTCGGGGTCGATGTAGCCGAGTTCGGTGTAGGCGGTGACGGCGGTGCCGGTGAAGTCGACGAAGCTTTCGTCCCAGCCGGGTCCGGGGGCGGCGCCGTAGTGGTGGGGGACGCCGGGGAGGAGCTGGATGAGGGCGGGGGCGGTGATGGTGGTCAGGCGGTGGTCGGGGGTGCGGTACCAGCCGGTGCCCGCGCTGATGACGACGGCGACGTGGTGGTCGAGGGTGCGCGGGCCGACGGTGGGGAGGGCGCCGTGCTGGAGGCCGACGCCGAGGCAGACGAGGCCGAGCCGGTGGTGGACCGGTCCGGGCGTGAAGTAGCGCATCCAGGTGTGGTACACGCGTGTCCGCCCTCCGCGGCTGCCGGGTGTCGGTTTCCCGGGCATCGGAAGTCCGTGTGGGTCCGGTGTCCGGGTGTCCAATCAGGGCTGATCTTTGTCCATGGCCTTCGCCGCCGCCAGAGGGCGAGGATGGTCGGCGTTCGCGCTGTCCGGGCGGTGTGTGGGGAGGCGGGGCTCGTGCCGCGGTTCGTGGTGGGGGACGGGGATTTCGAGCTCGACGGGCGGCCGGTGCGGCTGTTGTCGGGGGCGCTGCATTACTTCCGGGTGCACGAGGGGCTGTGGGCGCATCGGCTGGGGATGCTGCGGGCGATGGGGCTGACGTGCGTGGAGACGTACGTCCCCTGGAATTGGCATGCTCCGGTCGAGGGTGGGCCGGTGGACATGGGGCCGTTGGGGCGGTTCCTGGACGCGGTGGCGGCGGCGGGGATGTTCGCGATCGTGCGGCCGGGTCCGTACATCTGCGCGGAGTGGGAGAACGGTGGGCTGCCGGCGTGGGTGACCGGGGGGCCGGCGGCGCGGGTGCGGACGCGGGACGAGGGGTACCTGCGGGCGGTGGACGGCTGGCTGGCCCTGGTGGCGGAGCAGGTGGTGGGGCGGCAGGTGGACCGGGGCGGTCCGGTGGTGCTGCTGCAGGTGGAGAACGAGTACGGGTCGTACGGCAGCGACCGGGTTTATCTGCGGTGGCTCGTCCAACGGTGGAAGGCGTTGGGGGTGACGGTTCCGCTGGTGACGTCGGACGGTCCGGAGGAGCACATGCTGTCGGGCGGTTCGGTGCCCGGCGTTCTGGCGACGGTGAATTTCGGTTCGGGGGCGCGTGAGGCGTTCGGGGTGCTGCGGCGGTTCCGGCCGGGTGGTCCGTTGATGTGCATGGAGTTCTGGTGCGGCTGGTTCACGCACTGGGGCGCGGAGGAGGCCGTGCGCGGGGCGGAGGAGGCGGCGGGGGCGCTGCGGGAGGTCCTGGAGTGCGGGGCGTCGGTGAATCTGTACATGGCGCACGGCGGGACGAGTTTCGGTGGCTGGGCGGGGGCGAACCGGGCCGGTGAGGATCATCTCGGCGCGTTGCTGCCGACGGTGACGTCGTACGACTACGACGCTCCGGTGGACGAGTACGGGCGGGCGACGGCGAAGTTCTGGGCGTTCCGTGAGGTGCTGGCGGGTTTCCGGGAGGGGGCGGCCGTCCCGGGCGGGGTGGCGGGGCCGGTGCCGGAGCCGCCGCCGGCGCCGCCGGTGCTGGGAGCTCCGGTGGTGGGGCGGCTGGAGCGGTGGGCGCCGCTGGACGGGGTCGTGGACGCGCTGGGGGGCGCGGAGAGCGAGACGGCCCTGCCGCCGGTGTTCGAGGACCTGGGGGTGGACCGGGGGCTGGTGCGGTACCGCTTCGAGGTCCCGGGGCCCCGGAAGGCGTCCCCGTTGTGGGTGCTGGGGCTGCGCGATCTGGCGACGGTCCTCGTGGACGGGGCGCGGGTGGCGGTGGTCGAGGGCGCCCGGGATCCGGTGCCGATCGGTGAGGTCGCGGGGCCGGCCGTGGTGGAGCTGTGGGTGGAGTCGCTGGGCCGGGTCAATTACGGGCCGCGGCTCGGGGAGGCCAAGGGCGTCACGGGCGGGCTGCTGCACGAGCGGCAGTATGTGCACGGGGTCCGGGCGCGGGGGCTGCGGCTGGCGGCGCTGGAGGAGCCCGGGGCGTCGGCGCGGGTGCCGTGGCGGGCGGGGCCGGGTGGGGGGCCGGGGCTGTACGGGGGGACGTTGTGGGTGGTGGGTGCGGGGGACGCGGTGCTGGAGGTGCCCGGCTGGGTACGGGGGTTCGTGTGGGTCAACGGTTTCTGTCTGGGGCGTTACTGGGACCGGGGCCCGCGTCGTCCGCTGTACGTTCCGGGGCCGGTGTTGCGCGAGGGGGCGAACGAGGTGCTGGTGCTGGAGCTGGAGGGGCCGGGCGAGCCGGAGGTCCGGCTGGGCGGAGTGCCCGGCCACAACGGGGGCTGAGCGTCCGTCCCGCTGGTCACCGGCCGATGACGGTGGCCAACGGGACGGAACCCCGTGGTGGTTTATTGCCCTACTAACTGCACGATGAAGCGGTCCAGGCAGAACTCAGCAGTCCCGTTGTCCCCCACTTTCCGCAGTCCCACCCACGCCTCACCCGTCTCCGGTGCCGTGAACTCGTATGAGAACGTGGCCGGTCGCACGGCGACGGCCAGGGGCGTACGGACCAGTTCACGCGCTCCCGGTTCGTCGACGGCCGTCACCCATGCGTACTGGCCCGCCCGCTCGTTCTCGTAGCGGAAGGACACCCGGTAACGGCGCCCCGGCGTGAAGCGCACGGTATGAGGGACGGTGCGGTAGACCACCCCGGGGTTCTCGCCGCGCGACTTCAGCGACTGCGTGCCGTCTATGACGTCGTCGACGGCCTTGCCGTTCCAGCCGCGCTGGGTGTAGGGCGCGTGCCGCTGGGCGATGTGGGTGCGCGGGTCGGTGGCCCCGCCGGCGTCCCCCTTGACGAAGGGGCCCCAGCCCTGGGGCACGTTCTCGAAGTCCTCGAAGGCGAGGGCGCCCTCAGTCGTGGCCCTGCGGCCGGGTACGACGCGGACGGCGTCGAACCGCACCCGCGCCCGCCCTGGGCCGACGGTCAGGGCGAGGGTGACGGGCCCGCCGCCCTCCGGCACGGTGAACCAGGTGAACATCCGCTGGAAGCGGGTGCCGTGTTTGCGGTCGGCGGCCACGAAGTTGACGGCCGTGGAGGTGTCCGTCCAGTTCGTCGCGGTGATCCCGTCGGCCGTGCGGACGCTCAGCGCGGCCCGGCGCCGCTCCCCCGCGACCGCGCCGACCTCGACCTGGACGGACGCCGAGTAGGTACCGGGCCGCAGCCGGGCGAGCCGCTGGCCGACGGTGGCCGCCTCCCCCGCGTCGATCACCAGTTCCCAGTCGCCGAGGGCGCTGCGCTCGACGCGGGCGGGTCCACTGGCCCGCCAGGCGTCGAGGGTGCCGGAGGTGAAGGACGGGTCGCGCAGCGGGGTGCCCTCGCCCCAGCGGGGGTCGCGGCGCGGTGGGCGTTCGTCCGGGCGGGTCAGGACGTAGGGCTGGTCGGGGGCGGCCCGGAGGGTGACGCGGCCGTCCCGTACGGGCAGCCGGAGGGTGTCGGCGCGGCCCCGGTCGGTGAGGCGGTGGAGGGCGACGGCGCGCAGCCGGGACCAGGCGCGGGGCAGGGTCCAGGTGGTGGTGCCGCCGTGCGGGTTGTAGTGGTAGAGCCTGCCGGGGTCGGTGGCGCGGCGGGGTTCCCAGGGCAGGAGGTAGGTGTCGCCGCGGAGGACGACGCGTCCGTCGGTGGTGATCGTCCTGGTGCCGTCGGCGTCCGAGACGGAGGTCCCGGCCGGGCCGGCGAAGGTGATCTCGTGGTCGGTCCAGGTGCGGATCGGGTGTGCCTGGAGGTATTTGGCGGGGAGGTTGTGGGTCCAGATCAGGCGGTGGAAGGCCGTCCAGTCGGTCTTGCCCTGCCAGCCTGCGAAGGTGCCGAGGCGGGCGGTGCCCAGGAGGGGCCATTTATCGGCGAAGACGTCCTTCTGGTGGTGGCGGATGAAGCGGATGAGGCGGGAGTTGACGCCGCGTGAGGTGTCGGGTCCGTAGTCGGTCTCGGTGGCCCAGTGGGACCAGAGGCTGGAGCGTTCGAGTCCGTGCCCCCATTCGGTGGTGATCCGCCAGCCCTGGGCGCGCAGTTCGCGCTGGAGGCGGTCGGAGGTCCAGCCGGATTCGCGGAAGACGTCGATGTAGAGGGTGTCGAGCGCCGGGTCGGTCTCCTCGCGCAGCCGGCGGAAGCGGCGGACGATGTCGCCGGAGAGCAGGTCGCGGCGGGGGTCGATGCGGTAGGACTGGTCGAGCCAGTCCCATTGGGGGTCGTTCCGGTCGACGAGCGTCTCGGAGAAGGCGTGGGCGACCGGGTAGGACTCGGTGGTGTTGACGTGGACGGCGAAGTCGCTGTTCCAGCGCTTTCCCGCACGCAGCAGGGTGTTGAGGTCGGTGAGACCGCCGGCGCGGGTGTTGTAGTTGCCGCCGTAGTCGGGGTGGGCGGAGTCGTGGCCCTCGGACTGGTAGCCCTTCAGGAGGGTGAACTGCCGCAGCCCGTCGGTGGCGAGGTGGATCCGTTTGACGTCGTCGAGGACGGCGAGGAACGGGTTGGTGGCCTGGCTGGCGAAGTTGAAGGGGATGTGGGGGACGACGCGCAGGTGCTGCTCGTCGGCGCCGAGCGGGTCGGTCATGATGTCGCGCGTGGCGATGGCCGCGTCCTGCCAGTCGGCGCGTCCGTCGCCGTTGCGGTCGCGGGTGACGACGACGTGGACGTACGGCAGGGGCTCGGTGTCGTGGCCGGGGGCGCCGGCGGCGCGGTGGGTCCACTGGCCGCAGGTGATCCGGGCCTCGGTGCGGCCGTCGCGGGCGAGGACCTGTCGGCGGAAGCGGCCGTTCTCCCAGGCGGTGGCGGCGTCGGGCCGGTCGTGGACGGTGTTCGTCTCGATGCCGCCGCCGAGTTCGCCGGTGGCGACGACGGCGTAGGCGCAGCCGGTGGGCGTGGCGTCGGGCGGTGTGGTGGGGGTGGGGCGGATGTGGGTGTCGCCGCTCTTGGCGGCGTCCAGCTGGAGGCGGGCGGCGAGGAGTTCCGCGCCGGGCTGGGTGCTGCGGACGGAGAGGAAGGCGAGGCCGGGGATTCGCAGGGTGCCGACGGGGAGTCCGGGGGCCTCGGCGATCCGGGTGACGCGCCAGTCGACGCGGGAGCCGTGGACGTGGATCTCGACGTCGATCCGGGTACCGGCGGGGAGGGTGAGGGTGTACGCGGCGCGGTCGGCGGTGAGGGACGCGGTGACGTGCGGGGTGTGCTCGGTCTCGTCGACGAGCAGGGAGGTGACGGGGTCCTCCTGGCCGTGGAGGACGGCGCCGGTGGCGCGGTCGGTGTAGGAGACGATCCGGGGGAAGGCCGTATCGACGCGCACGTCCAGGGTCTCGGAGCGCAGGAGGGCCTCGGTGCCGTGTGCCGTGGCGCGGGCCGGGAACGCGCCGGCGCCCGCGAGGGCGGCGGCGGTGACGACGACGGCGCGACGGCTGGGTCCTGTGGCTTCTACGGTCACGCCGTCACTGTGTGACGGCAGGGGCGAAGGTGACCATGGACAAAGCCTGTTGTCGTCTTGGACTATCGGGAAGACGACGCGGCATTCCATGGGCGGCGCGGCATCATGGCTTCATGATCGCGAAATTGCAGTGTGTCGTCGTCGACTGTCCCGATCCGCTCGCCCTGGCGCGCTTCTACTCCGCCGTGCTCGGCTGGCGGGTGGACACCGACGACAGCGACCCCGGCTGGGTGTGGCTGACCGATCCGGCCACGCGGCAGCGGATCGCCTTCCAGCGGGTGGAGAGCGCATACGTCCCGCCCCGGTGGCCGGATCCGGCGCATCCGCAGCAGATGCACCTGGACTTCGACGTCGACACCCGCGCGGATGTGGAGCGCGCCCAGCGGGAGGTTCTCGCGCTCGGTGCGACGTTCCTGCACGACAGCGGCGGGCGGGAACGCGGGTTCGTCGTGTTCGCCGACCCGGCCGGGCATCCCTTCTGCCTCTGCTACGGGCAGCAGGGGGTGGTGCCGTCCTGAGACGTCCCGGAGTCGTCCCGAGGCCGTAGCGGGGTCGTCCCGGGGATAAGGAATGCGCCATATCACTTGTTTCCGGTGGCTAGCCGAGCTTGATCCACTTCTGGGATCATCGTTCCCGGCCGTCCGGACCGTGCCAGCTTCTCCCGCACTTCGCACCACTAAGGACCTCGAGATGATGTCTGGCAGACGTCCGCGCGCCGCGTGGCTCACGGCTCTCCTTCCCGCCGCTCTCGCGGCCGGCCTGCTCACCTCGGCGCCGGCGCACGCCGTCGTCGGCGACCCGGTCGCCGACGGCGCCTACGCCTTCACCGCGAAGGTGGACATCGGCGACGGCAAGCGGAGCTGCTCGGGCGCGCTGGTGGACCAGCGCTGGGTGATGACCGCGGCGGGCTGCTTCGCCGACGGCACCGCCAAGCCCACCGCCGGGGCGCCGAAGCTCAAGACCACGGTGACCGTCGGCCGTACCGACCTCGGCACCGACAAGGGCCGCACGGTGGCGGTCACCGAGCTGCTCACCCGGGACGACCGCGACGTCGTCCTGGCCAAGCTGGCCGAGCCCGTCACCGACGTCGCCCCGATCGCCATCGGCGCGACCGCGCCCGCCCAGGGCGAGGCGCTGCGCGTCACCGGTTACGGCCGGACGAAGGACGAGTGGGTGCCCTCCCGGCTCCACTCGGCCGCCTTCACCGTCGCGTCCGTCCAGGGCACCACGATCGGCCTCGCCGCCAAGGCCCCGGCCGACGCGAGCGTCTGCAAGGGCGACAGCGGCGGCCCGGCGTTCCGGGAGAAGGACGGCCGCGCCGAGCTGACGGCCATCAGCACCGCCTCCTGGCAGACCGGCTGCCTCGGCTCCACCGAGACCCGCAAGGGCGTCACCGAGACCCGCGTGGACGACCTCGGCCCGTGGGTCCGGCAGGCCCGGCTGAAGACCGCGTCCCTGATGAACGACTTCAGCAAGCGCTGCCTGGTGGTGTCCTGGCGGACGCCGGACAACGGCGCCCCGGCCACGCAGTACGACTGCAACCCCGCCTACGGCGACCAGGTGTGGGAGCTGGAGTCCGTCGCGACCGGCGGCTACCAGATCCGCAACTCGCTGAGCAAGCGCTGCCTCGTCGTCTACGCCAACGGCCAGGACAACGGCTCTCCCGCCGCCCAGCACGACTGCAACTCCGGCTGGTCCGACCAGGTGTGGGACCTCGTGCCGGTCGCGAGCGGCGGCTACCAGATCCGCAACACCTACAGCAAGCGGTGCCTGGTCGTCTACGCCAACGGCCAGGACAACGGTTCCCCGGCCGCCCAGCACGACTGCAACCCGGCCTGGTCCGACCAGGTCTGGAAGATCTGACCCACGAACGGGTGACGAGCGGGGGCGTCTTCGGCGCCCCCGCTCGACTTTGAGCCGTGCTACGCCGTCAGCTTGTCGGCCACGGCCTTCAGGGCCTCCCCCGCACCGCCCACGATCGGCGTGCCATGGCCGAAACAGGCCGTTTGAACTCCCAGCGCCGACTGACGGCGGAAGGAGGCGACGGCCCGCGGCCGGTCGACGTTGAAGACGCCCATCGTCAGCTGCCCCACGTTGGCGATGGTGTCGCCCGTGAACAGCACCCCGGAGCGCGTCAGGTGCAGGGCCGTGCTGCCTTCCGTGTGACCCGGCACCGGCACGACCCGGACCTCCTCGCCCCAGTCCAGGACGTCCCCCTCCCCCAGCTCCCGGTCCACCCGGCACGGCCGCGGCGCCGGCAGGCCCGCGAGGCCCTTCTGCACGGACTCGAACAGCGGTATCTCCCACTCCTCGAACACCGGCGGCGGCTCCGGCGCCTCGCCCCGGATCACGGCCGCGTCCCCCGCGCCCGCCAGCACCCTCGCCCCCGTGGCCTCGGCCAGCTCGGCCGCCGAGCCCATGTGGTCCAGGTGGGAGTGGGTCAGCACGATGTCCCGGACGTCCTCCGGGCGGGCGCCCAGCTTCGCCAGCTCGTCCAGCACGCGCTCCGCGTGCCCCGGCAGCCCCGTGTCCACCAGCGCCCAGCCCTCCGCGCCCGGCAGGCGCACCGCGTACGCCTGGCCCGCGGTGAACGTCATCATCCAGATATCGGGGGTCACTTGAGAGGTTTCGATCTTCGTCTCCGTCATATGGTCACGCTAGACGCGCGCCACGCGAAGGCCCCAGGCTTTGCGCCGTCGGCGGATTGAGCCCCCGGCGAACGCGCGAACGTCACGCCTGCCCACCCCGTCCCGCCCGGTCCACCGGGAACAGTGCCGTCACCTGCCAGCCGCCCTCCGGCGCCGGACCGGCCCGCAGCGAGCCGCCCATCGCCTTGGCGCGCTCGGCCAGCCCGACGAGCCCGAAGCCGCCGCCCCGGGCCTTCTCCGGCAGCTGCGCGCCCCGCCCGCCGTCGTCCGCGATGCGCAGTTCGACGCCCGAGGGGACGCCACGCACCCCGATCCGTACGGCCGTGGCGTCGGCGGCGTGCTTGCGGATGTTGGTGAGGGACTCGCGGACGACGCGGTGGACGCCCGCCGCGACCTCGCCCGGGATCCAGTTCTCCATGCCCCGCTCGATGTACAGGGCGACGGGCGGGCCCGTCCGGGCGAAGTCCTCGGTCAGGGCGCGGACCTCCGGCAGCCCGGCGACGGGCTCGGTCTCGGCCTCCCCCTCGCGCAGCACGCCGACCAGGCGGCGCATGGCGCCCAGCGCCTCGCCCGCCGACGTCTCGATGCGCTGGAAGGCGCCGGCCGCCGCGGGGCCCTCCAGGGCGGTGAAGCGGGCGGCCTGGGCCTGCACCGCGATGCCCGTGACGTGGTGGGCGACGAGGTCGTGGAGTTCACGGGCGAGTTCGAGCCGTTCGGCGGTACGGACGGCGGCCAGGTCGCGGACGCGCTGGCGGGCGTGGCCGCGCAGCAGCAGCGAGTACGTGCCGACGACCACCAGCAGCAGGGAGAAGATCGCGGTGAACCACTGGGGGTTGAGGTCGCGCATCGGCGCGGCGACGATCGCGACGGCGAGCAGCGGCCCGAGGACGCCCGCGGCACGGGCGCCGGCGCGGCTGACGACGACGGTGAGCAGCACGAGCAGGGCGACGTCCTCGCCCATGCCCCACACGATCCGGGGGTGCCGGCCGATCATCAGGACGGCGGAGGCGGTGAGGGAGACGGTGACCGCGACGCTCGCGCGGACGGTCAGCGGGATCCAGCCGTAGGGGACGGCGCAGAGGCAGACGAGGACGCCGGAGGCGAGGACGACGGCGTGCGGGGTGCTCGGCTGGCTGGCCAGCCTGCTGCCCTCGAAGGCGACGAGGCCGAGCAGGACCGTCCCCAGGGCGGCCTTGGCGACTGTGGCCCGCCGGGGGTACCGGACGGCCCATCCGGCCCATCTGCTCATGTGCCGCCCGTGGCCAGCCCGCTCTCCCAGGCCCAGGCGGCGATCTCGACGCGGTTCCTGGCGTCGAGCTTGAGCTGCACGTTGGCCAGATGGGTCTTGACCGTGGACAGGGAGACGAACAGTTCCGCGGCGATCTCGGCGTTGGTGGCGCCGCGGGCGAGGCAGCGCACGACGTCGGCCTCGCGGTCGGTGAGGGGTTCGGAGGGCCGCCGGGCGGCTGGGGGTGTGCCCGCGCCGCCGGGGGCCATGTCGCGCAGCAGCCGGACGGTGATCGCCGGGGAGATCAGGGAGTCGCCCACGGCGGCGGCGTGGACGGCCTCGACGAGCATGGCGGGGCTGGCGTCCTTCAGCAGGAAGCCGGAGGCGCCGTTGCGCAGCGCGGTGTGGACGTATTCGTCGAGGTCGAAGGTGGTGACGATGACGATGCGGGGGCGCTGCGCGCGGTCGGGGTGCTCGGCGGCGCGGGCGGACAGCCGGCGGGTGACCTCCAGTCCGTCCACTTTGGGCATGCGGATGTCGAGGAGGAGGACGTCGGGGTCGTGCTCCTCGACGGCCGCCAGGGCGGCCTCGCCGTCGACGACGTCGGCGACGACCTCGATGTCGGGCTGGCTCTCCAGGATCATCCGGAACCCGGTGCGGACCATCTCCTGGTCGTCCGCGATGACCACGCTGGTCGACATACTGTGCCCTCGCTCCTCGGAAGCCTCGGAAGAAGCCATGGCGCCGTCGCCACGGGTGTCGCTCGGGGAGCCGTGGCCGCGCTGCCGGGTCCCTCCATGTCACCGGGGGTGCGGGGGCGCCGCAACCGCAGCGCCTCCGGCCCGGCCGGCGGGTGTCTCCACCGACGCGGTCCGGTCAGTCGGCGCTGCGGCCGTTGCGGCGCAGCGCGACGCGGACGCCGTAGGCGCCGCCGGCGGCCAGCAGGGCGATGCCGCCGACGATCACAGGGGTGCCGACCTCTCCGGCGTCGTGGCTGGCCTTGATGACCTGGCCGGCCTCGACGACGCGCTTGACGGGGTTGCCGGAGGTGTCGTGGGGCGGCTTGGCGTGTCCCCGGCCCTTGATGTGGACGTCGTGGGAGGACTGCGAGGACTGGGAGGTCTTGGTCCGGGCGTCGCCGGGGTGGGCGGCGTGGGTGGCGTGCCCGGCGGCGGGGGCCTTGCGGTAGTCCTTGATCGTGTCGCCGGTGGCGGCGAGGCGGTCGAGGTCGGTGCCGTCGAGGGTGTGGCGCAGGGAGCCGGAGGCGAAGTCGTAGTAGTTGGGCAGCCGGCTGCCCTCCAGCTGGGCGCGCAGGGTGGGGTGGGTGGTGTCGGCGCCGATGATCCGCAGGTGGATCCGGTCGAGCTCGGCCGAGGGGCGGCTCGCGTCGATGGTGTGGCGCTGTCCGCCGTGGGTGACGGTGACGCTGGCGGGGCCGTCACCGGAGGTCAGCCGGGCCCGGCTGCCGTCGGGGAGGAGCACCTGGCGGACGGTGGCGCCGGGGCGGCCCGGGCGGGTGTCGTGGTCGGCGCGGGTGTCGTGGTCGGCGCGGCCGGGCGTGCCGGCGGCCGGGGGCGCGGGTACGGGTGCCACGGCGGGGGCGGCGTCGGCGGGCTTGCCCACGACGATGACGTCGCCGTCCCGGTCCGCCGCGACGGCGGTCGCCGCCGGGTACGCCACGGCCGCGACGGCGGCGGCGAGGACGGTGGCGGCGGCGAGGCGGGACTTGACGGACACGGGGTGCCTTTCCATGGCGGGCGGCTCGGTCGGCCGCCGGTCCCCGGCGGCCGCGTCCCTACGTTACGGACGTTTATCCGCCCCACACCTCGACTGTCCGACCATTCTCGTCTCGGCCGAAAGGATGACGGGGACCCTCCCGTGTCATCCCGAAGTGCGGCTCGGCGGGGTCGGGGGCGGCCGCCGGAACCCGCGCCGTCGCTGGTCCGTCCGGGTGCGGACGGCCGCGCGTACGGGTGAGGGCCACGCGGTACCGGCCGGGTGGGACGGTCGGGGCGCGGTTCGCGTGGTACGGGCCGGACGCGCGGTGCGGGCACCGGCGGGCCGGGGCCGGGGACCCGGCCATCAGCGTTCGAACCGGCGCACCGGGGGCCCGGCCGGTCGGCGGGTCAGGCCGCCGGCCCGGGCTCCCGGCCGGGCGCCCGTTCATCCGCCCGTTCAGCCGGCCGTTCAGTCGCCGAGGCTCGCGGCGGCTGAGGCGATGTCCGGGGCGAAGGTGCTCACCTCGGTGTAGACGCCGGGGTAGCCGGGGCGGGCGCAGCCGTTGCCCCAGCTGACGATGCCGACCTGGATCCAGGCGCCGCCGTCGTCCTTGCGGAACATGGGGCCGCCGGAGTCGCCCTGGCAGGTGTCCACGCCGCCGGTGTCCATGAAGCCGGCGCAGATCTCCTCGCCGGGGGTGAGGCTGTCGCCGTAGGCGCCCTGGCAGGTGCCGTCGTCGACGTAGGGCACGTCGGCCTTGAGCAGGAAGCGCTGCTGGCTGCCGCCCTCGCGGTCGGCGCCCCAGCCGGCGACGGTGAAGGTGCCCTGGTTGTAGGCGGTGGTGCCGGCGATCTTGAGGGTGGGCAGGTCGAGGGGCCTGGCGAGTTTGATCAGCGCCCAGTCCTTGCCCTTGCCGTTGTAGCCGGGGGCCTGGAGGACCTGGGTGGACTTGACCTTGACGGCCTGGGAGGACTGCAGATCGACGGCGCCCGCGGTGGCGGTGATGGAGGTGTTGGCGCCGCTGCCGCTGACGCAGTGGGCCGCGGTGAGGACGATCTGGCGGGTGTAGAGGGCGCCGCCGCAGCCCATGGACAGCCGCACCATCCACGGGAACTCGCCCTGCGCGGCGCGGACGCCGCCGACGACACCGGGGCCGGGGTCCGCCGCCTGGGCTGTTCCGGGCTGGAGGCTGAGCGCGGCGAGGGCGACCGCGCCGGCGGCCGTGCATCTCCTGAGCGTCTTGAGGTGGTTGCGCAACGCTCTTCCTTTCGTGGGAGGTTGTGCGCATCGCGCGGATGAGCGGGCCGGGGGGCGGTGGGGTGCCGGGCCCGTCGGGTCCGAACGGCCCTCCCTGGCCTTGTTGGGCTCATGACAATGCGCGTTGCGATTATCGGGCCGGGGGACGGCTGCGACCTAGCCGCCTTTTCGGACAGTCGAGGCCCCGGTTCCGCCCCTACAGTGGAAGGGCAGTGCCAACCTCAGGGGGTGGTCACGCGTGGGCTCGGACGGCATCGCGATCCAGCACGGATTCCCGCACGCCGAGACCGTACGCTCGGCGATCACGGCGCTCTACCGGCGGCTCTCCTACGACGGCGTCCACGCCTTCGCCGCCAGCGTCCTCCCGGTGGACGTGGCCTTCGCCGACGACGAGGACCCGTACCTCGGCGTGCAGCGGGTGGCCCGCGAGATGGTGCGGCACCTGCGGCTGCCGGACGCCCGGATGATCGTCAGCTTCCGCGACATGCGGCACGCCGGGAGCGTCGAGCTGGCGGCTGGGCCCGAGTACTTCATCGAGCTCAACTCCCGCTTCAAGGAGCACCGCAGGGACATCGGCGCCGCCCTCTCCCACGAGGTCACCCACGTCTATCTGCACCGGCTCGGCCTCGAGTTCCCCGGCACCCGGGACAACGAGATCCTCACCGACACCGTCGCCGCGTACCTGGGGGCGGGGTGGCTGCTGCTGGACGCGTACCGCGAGTCGTCGGCCGCCACGCAGAAGCTCGGGTACCTCACGCCGGAGGAGTTCGGGTACGTGCTGGCCAAACGGGCGCTGGTCTTCGGCGAGGACCCCTCGCCGTGGTTCACCAGCCCGCAGGCGTACGAGGCGTACACCCGGGGGCGCGAGCGGGCCCGCCGCGACGAACGGCGGCCGCCGCTGGCGGCGGCGGGGCGGCTGGGGCGCCACCGGTACGCGCGGGACCGGCGCGCCCGGGCCGCCTCGGCGGAGGCGGGGTACGCCTTCGAGGGCGCGGAGCCCTCGAAGGTCGTCTTCGACTGCCCCACGTGCTGTCAGCGGATCCGGGTGCCGGTGCGGGGGCACGTGCGGGCGCGGTGCGTTCTGTGCCGTACGGAGCTGGAGTGCGACACATAGTTTTTCCGGGGGCCGCGCCCCCGGACCCCGCTTCTATCGCCCACCCCACCACTTCTTCAGGACCTTCTCCGCCGGCTTTCCGTGCGGCGTGTACGCCAGCCGTTTCGCGGTCTCGCCGCTGTCCGGCCAGTCGTCCCACATCCACCAGCACACACCCGCCCACCAGGGCTTGCCGTCGAAGGCGGCGAACAGGGCCTCGTAGGCGGCCGCCTGCTCGGCCTCGCCGTCGCGCTTGCTGACGGTCCAGGAGTACGGGGCCGTGGTCGTGCCGCGCTGGCTGACGTAGCCCGCCTCGGTGAAGAGGATCTTCCGGTGCTGCCGGTCCGAGAACGCGGCGAGCTCGTCCACGATGGGCCGCCAGGCGTCCCGCAGCCGGGCCGCGTCGGTGGTGGCCTTGTCGGCCAGCGGCCAGTAGGCGTCGATGCCGATGACGTCGAGGCTCTTCCAGAAGGGGATCTTCTGGTACTCGTCGTAGTTGGCGGCGTACGTCAGCGGGCCCTTGTAGTGCTCGCGGATCGCGGTGATGGTCCTCCCCCAGCGCTCGCCGTCCTGAGAGGTGCCCGCGAGCTCGGTGCCGACCGAGAACTGCTCGACACCGTTGTCGGCGGCCAGTTGGGCGTAGTGGGTGATGAAGCGTCCGTACGCCGTGAACCAGGCGTCCCGGTCCTTGGGCTTGATCTCGGCGCGGTCGCCGCCCTTGGTCAGGTCGACATGGGGCTTGACCATGGTCTTCAGCCCGGCGTCGTGCGCGAGCCGGATGATGTGCCGCAGGCTGTCGTCGCTCGCCGTCTCGCCCGTGGTGCGCATGGCCGAGTCGGTGACGCGGTCCTGGTACCAGGTGGGGGTGAAGGTCACCCACCGGGTGCCGGTGGTGGCGATCTGCCGAAGATACGTTTCCGCCTGGGGGCGGGAGTAGTCGTCGGTGTTCCACGAGGGGAGCGTCATGCCCCGCAACCCGCTCACCTTCCTGTCGTCGGGCCGGCCGTTCCGGTCGCTCGCGGACGGGCCGGGGCTGGGGTCCTCGCCGCCGGACGACGAGCATCCGGCGACGAGGAGGACGGCCGCCGCCGCCAGGGCGGCGGCCGTCCTCCTCATCACGTTCACTTAGGAAGTGCTCCTGTTCACTGAGCGCGTGTTCACTGAGCGAGGGCCGTCGGGCCGACGAAGGTGTAGCCCAGGGCCTTGATGCCCTCGACCGTCTGCTTCAGCGGGTCCACGGCGTAGTAGGGGTGGTAGAAGAAGCTGGCCACTCCGTCGCGGACCGCCAGATTGGCCTTGGCGGAGGCGATCAGGTCGGCGGGGAGCCGCGCCGGGTGGTTGTTGTAGGGCACGGGTTCGTAGTTCCCGATGTTCTCGGGGAGCACGGTCGTACCGTAGACGTCCTTGACCGAGTACGGGAAGAACTGGCCGATGTATCGAGCGGGGTTCACCGTTCCGCCGCTGAGCGTTCCGGCGAAGTACAGCGAACGCTCCAGCCGCGCCGTGTAGTTCTGCCCGAAGACCTTGTAGTCCGCGGCCGAGGCGGCGTAGTGCGGGGTCGTCCAGAGGGTGGGCTTGGGGAAGCCCGCGGCGGTGAAGGCGGCGAGGGCCGAGGTGATCCGGCTCTGGGCCCAGATGGCGTTGTCCTCGGCGGGCGGCCCGTCGTAGATGACGTTGTCGCTGGCGTCGACGTGGGCGCGGAAGAACTCGAAGTCGTCGCCCGTGACGCCGGTGTAGGGGTTGTTGACGTTGCTGTACTGGTGGGTGTAGCCGTGGTTCATCAGGACGGCGCCGTGCTGGAGCATGTACTTGAGCGCGGAGACGACCTGCGGGGCCTGCGCCAGGCTGATCGTCTCGGCCTTGCCGCTGTTGTAGACGCCCTTGGGGTCGGTGTAGACGGGGATGACGTTGATCCCGTAGGGGATGTTCTGCGAGGCCAGGTAGTCGGCCATCGCCCGCAGCTCCGTCGGGTCGGACTTGGGGCTGATGTCCTCCAGCCGTACGAACGCCCGGTGGCGCTCGGCGGTGGCCGGGGCGAGCGCGTCGAAGAGGAGGTCCTCGAAGACGATCACGCGGTCCGACTCGGAGACGTAGGTGAAGGGGATCTCCCCGACGTAGGTGAGGTTGCCCGTGCGGATCGCCCAGGGGCTGGTGGCCCCGGTGTTGGCGTCCGTGGCCGTGGCGAGGGTGGTGACCTGCGGGTAGCCGGCGCCGGAGAGGGCCGGGTGGAGCACACCGCCGTCGTAGCCCGTGGGGATCTTCCGGGTCAGCGTCTGGTTCTTGTACGCGACCTGGGTGATGTTGCCGACGCCGCCGCCGTTGTCGAAGTACGAGTTGGTGGGGTCCCAGCCGTACTTCTGCTTGAAGGTCTCGATGCCCACGGCGTTGGCCATGTTCCAGATGTTGTCGCCGATCCAGTCGATGGGCTTACTGGTCTTCAGCGCGTCCTGGTAGAAGGCGGCCGGGATGGCGTCCGGGATCGTCCCGCCGTAGTACGTCGAGCCGACGTAGACGGTGGCGGAGTACTGCTCCACCATGCCCGCCGTGTACGCGGAGACGGGCTTGGAGGTGACGGTGCCGAAGTGGCCCGAGAGGTTGGCGATCGCCATCGCGTAGAGCTCACCGAGGTAGCCATAGGGCCCGGTGTTGTCGTAGAGGACGAGGGCCGAGGGGCCGGCCGCGGCGGCGAGACTCTGGACGGAGGCCGCCTTGACAGTCGTCGTCGCCGGGGCCTTGGCCGGGGTGACGGTGAGCGTGTGGGCGCGGCGCTTGCGGTCGTTCGCGAGCCGTGCGGCGACCCACGCCTTGAGGTCGTTGGTGCTGGACCCGGAGAGCGATGCCTTGTCGACGCCCTTGAGGCCGTAGGAGGGGCGGGGCTTCCCGCCACCGCCGCCGCCTATCGCGGCCTCGGCCCCCGTCGACAGAGCGAAGCCGCCCAGCAGGGCGGCGATGACGGACAGGACGAGTGGGACCCGGGAAAGCCGTGCTCTCCCCCGCTTGTTTTTCATTGTTGTTCCCCCCTGATAGGCCGGTCTTTGCCGGCTATTGGCCGGACCTTCACCCGGGGCGTCGCCGATGAGGACGCCATGAGTGCGGACGTGAAGGCCCGACAGTTGGCCGATTCTTGTGGCCCGTTAGAGGAGTGTCAATAGACATCCATGGTCCAGACCGTGCAATTAGTGACAGCCCAATTGGTGCAGACCTTCAACCCCACCAGTCACATGCGCCACGCGATCAGGCATAACTACCGGTTGGTCCACAGAATTCTCTGTTCCGATTCAACATCTCTCACCATGAAGGGTTAATTGCTGCTAGTCATCTGATACCTTCCCTGCGCACGCCTCGGCACGACGAACGAGGCGCAATCCGGGGGGATCTCATGTACGGAAAACCCGCTCTGGGGACAGTCCTGCCCATGGCCGGACTGACGGCAGCCCCAGAAGTTCTACCGGGCATACCCTTTGCCAGGGGACTGCAGGAAGCGGCCGGTGCCGGATTCCTGCTCTACTGCGCGATAGCCGCAGCACTTCTTTCGGCAAAATTCTGGTTCGTTCTCCGGAACTCCGGTGAACGTTCATGATCACGGAGGTCCTTCTCTGGTCCAGCATCGCCATCATCGTGATGGCCGGCTGCTACAACTCCACCCTGTTCGTCCTGTCCAGACAACGGGTGCGCCGTGACCGCGGCCCCCGGGCCGAACGCCTCTACATCTTTCTCCTCGCCTGTCTGAACGAGGAAAAGGTGCTCGCCGAGAGCCTGGCCCGGATCACCTCGCTGCCGGCCGGGAACTTCATGGCCCTCGTCATCGACGACGCCTCCGACGACCGCACCGCCGAGATCGCCCGCTCCGCCGACCCCGACCGGGTCAAACTCCTCCAGCGGCACCTGCCCAACGCCCGCAAGGGCAAGGGTGCCGCCCTCAACGCGGGCATCCGCCACCTGCGGGAATCCGGCATCCTCGCCGATCGCGACCCGTCCGACGTCATCGTCTGCGTCGTGGACGCCGACGGCCGCCTCGACCCCCACATCGTCCAGGCGGTCGACCCCTACTTCGACGACCCGCGCACCGGCGCCACCCAGGTCGGCGTGCGGATGTACAACCGTCACCAGGGCGTCCTCGCCCGGCTCCAGGACATGGAATTCGTCATCTACGGCGACATCTTCCAGACCGCCCGGCGCTACTTCGGCAGCGTCGGCATGGGTGGCAACGGCCAGTTCATGCGGCTCGCCGCCCTCGACACCCTGATGAAGGACGGCAACGGCCCCTGGAGCGACTCCCTGACCGAGGACCTCGATCTCGGAGTGCGCCTGATCGCACGCGGCTGGACCAATCACCACTGCACCACCGCCGCGGTCAGCCAGCAGGCCGTACTCGACGTCCGCCGGCTGGTGCGCCAGCGCTCCCGCTGGTTCCAGGGGCACCTCCAGTCCGCCGGGCTGGTCCCCCTGATCCTGCGCGAGGTGCCCACCAAAGCCGCCGTCGACCTGCTCTACCACCTCTCCAGCCCGGTGCTGATCCTGCTCACCTCGCTGCTGCCGCTGTCCTTCGTCGTCGCGGTCGGCGGCACGGTCGTCGGCTCGGTCGAGGCCGGACGCCCGCTGGTGTCCCCCATGTGGATCATCGGCCCGTACGTCCTGTCCTTCGCCGCGGCGTACGCCTACGGCTGGGTCTACTCACGACGCGAGCGGGGGCTCGGACTCGTCCGCGCCGTCCTCCTCTCCCACCTCTTCGTCATCTACGGCTACATCTGGTTCGCGGCCGGCTGGTGGGGCCTGTGGCGCATGCTCACGGGCAAGCAGACCTGGCTCAAGACCGCGCGCACCTGACGCGCGCCGGCTCCTCCACTCATCTCCACTCATCGGTCAAGCACGCACCTTCCGAGGGAGAACCATGTCCCCGAACGTCATCACCACGCCTGTGCGCGCCATGCTCGTCCTGGGCACACGGCCTGAAGCCATCAAACTCGCGCCCGTGGCCCGCGCCATGGCCGCCTCCCCGCTCTTCGAACCCGTCGTCGTCACCACCGGCCAGCACCGCGAGATGCTCCACCAGATGCTGGAGCTCCTCCAGGTCCCCGCGAGCGTCGAGCTCGACGTGATGCGCGACCGGCAGGAACTCTCCAAGCTCACCGCCCGGCTGGTGGACGGCCTCGGCGACGTCGTCCGCGCCCACCGGCCCGACCTCGTCGTCGTCCAGGGCGACACCACCTCCGCCCTCACCGGCGCCCTCGCCGCCTTCTACGAGCACATCCCCGTCGCCCACGTGGAGGCCGGGCTGCGCACCGGAGTGCTGGACAACCCCTTCCCCGAGGAGCTCAACCGCCGGCTCATAGGCCGCATGGCACGCTGGCACTTCGCGCCCACGACCCGGGCGGCCGGCCACCTCACCGCGGAGGGGGTACCGGCCGCCGAGGTGTTCGTCACCGGCAACACCGTCATCGACAACCTGCTGTGGGTGCTGGACCAGGGCAACGGCCGCGACCTCTTCCACAGCGACCTGCGGCACGTCCTGGTCACCCTCCACCGCCGGGAGAACCAGGGCGACAAGATGCGCGCCATGGGCCGCACCCTGCGCCGCCTCGCCGACCGGGGCGACGTGGAGATCGTCCTGCCGCTCCACAAGAGCCCCGCCGTCCGCGAGGCCCTGCTGCCGGAGCTGTCCGACCACCCGGCCGTCCGGATCGTCGAGCCGCTGGGCTATGTGGACTTCTCCGCCACGCTCGCCGGCTGCGACCTCGTCCTGACCGACTCCGGCGGCATCCAGGAGGAGGCCCCCACCCTCGGCAAGCCCACCCTGGTGCTGCGTACGACCACCGAGCGGCCCGAGGCGGTGGAGGCGGGCGCGGCCCGGCTCGTGGGCACCGAACCCCAGGCCATCCTGGAGGCCGCGACGCGGCTGCTGGACGACGAGGAGGCGTACGCGCGGATGGCGAAGGCCGGTAACCCCTTCGGGGACGGGCTCGCCACCGAGCGCATCGTGGCCCAGCTGGCCGAGGACTTCGGCGCGGACGCCGGTGCGGCGCCCACGCCGGAGCCGCTGGTCGTCCCCCAGCCCGGCGGTCCGGGGTCATACTCGACGGCATGACGAGAGTTCACCGGCTCCTCGCCCTCGCCCTGTTCGGCGCCGCCGCGGTGGCGGCGCTCGCCTTCGCGGTGAACGCGATCTGGGGCGGCGAGGACGGCGAGCCGGCCCGGCCGTGGGCCGAGGGATCGGTCCACGGCCCGTGGCGGTCGGTCTTCGACGGCCACGGCGAGAACATCGGCCGCCACGACGGCCTGGCCCTCTCCCCCAAGCCCTCGCGGGAGGCCGGCGAGACCCACGCCGGGCTGATCGTGTCGACCGGGGAGTACGGGGACATGAACCTCCAGGCCCGGATGCGCACGGTCGCCCAGTTGCGCACCCCCAAGCCCAATCCCTGGGAGGTGCCGTGGCTGGTGTGGGCGTACACGGACCCGGAGCACTTCTACTACATCACCCTCAAGCCCAACGGCTGGGAGCTGGGCAAGCGTGATCCGGCGTACCCCGGTGGCCAGCGATTTCTGGCCACGGGCGCGGAAGGCTTCCCGATCGGCCGGTGGACGGGGGTGAAGGTGGCCCAGCGCGGCGCGCACCTGGAGGTGAGCGTCGACGGCAAGGGCCTGGTCGCCTACGAGGACAAGGAGCGCCCTTACTTGCGGGGCAGCATCGGGGCGTACACGGAGGACGCCCGGGTGGTGTTCAGCGACATCGCGGCGGAGCCGGCGGAGTAGCCGTCACGGAATGACCGGACGGGCCGACGTCTTCGTCGGCCCGTCCGGTGTGCGGTTCCGTTACGCCGTCAGCGCGCGGTCGGTCGGGAGGACCGGCGCGGGCAGCGTGCTGGAACCCGTCAGGTAGCGGTCGACGCCGCGCGCGGCGGAGCGTCCTTCCGCGATCGCCCAGACGATGAGGGACTGGCCCCGGCCGGCGTCACCGGCGACAAAGACGCCCGGCACGTTGGTGGCGTAGTCCGCGTCGCGTGCGATGTTCCCCCGGTCGTCCAGTTCGAGGCCGAACTGTTCGACGAGACCGTTCTGCCGGTCCGTTCCCGTGAAACCCATCGCGAGGGTGACGAGCTGGGCCGGGATGCGACGTTCGGTGCCGGGCTTCTGCTGGAGCTTGCCGTCGGTGAACTCGACCTCCACGAGGTGGAGCCACTGGACGTTGCCGTCCTCGTCGCCCTCGAAGCGCGTGGTGGAGACGGAGTAGACGCGCTCGCCGCCCTCCTCGTGCGCCGAGGTGACCTTGTAGAGCATGGGGAAGGTCGGCCAGGGCTGGTTCGCGTTCCGCTCCTCGCCCGGCCGGGGCATGATCTCCAGCTGGGTGACGGAGGCCGCGCCCTGCCGGTGGGCGGTGCCGACGCAGTCGGCTCCGGTGTCGCCGCCGCCGATGACGACGACGTGCTTGCCCTCGGCGGTGATCGGGGAGACCGTCAGGTCGCCCTCCTGCACCTTGTTCGCCATGGGCAGGTACTCCATGGCGAAGTGGACGCCCTTGAGGTCGCGGCCGGGCACGGGCAGGTCGCGGGAGGTGGTGGCGCCGGCGGCGATGACGACGGCGTCGTAGCGCCGGCGCAGCTTGGCCGCGTCGATGTCGCGCCCGATCTCCACCTCGGTGCGGAACTTGGTGCCCTCCGCGCGCATCTGCTCGATGCGCCGGTTGATGTGCCGCTTCTCCATCTTGAACTCGGGGATGCCGTAGCGGAGCAGGCCGCCGACGCGGTCGGCGCGCTCGTAGACGGCGACGGTGTGGCCGGCGCGGGTGAGCTGCTGGGCGGCGGCGAGGCCGGCGGGGCCGGAGCCGATGACGGCGACGGTCTTGCCGGAGAGCCGCTCGGGCGGCTGGGGGGTGACGTCGCCGGATTCCCATGCCTTGTCGATGATGGTGACTTCGACGTTCTTGATGGTGACGGGCGCCTGGTTGATGCCGAGCACGCAGGCGGACTCGCAGGGGGCGGGGCACAGGCGGCCGGTGAACTCGGGGAAGTTGTTGGTGGCGTGGAGCCGTTCGGAGGCGGCCTGCCAGTCGTCGCGGTAGGCGTAGTCGTTCCACTCGGGGATGAGGTTTCCGAGGGGGCAGCCGTTGTGGCAGAACGGGATGCCGCAGTCCATGCAGCGGCCGGCCTGCTTGCTGATGACGGGCAGGAGGGAGCCGGGGACGTAGACCTCGTTCCAGTCGCGGACCCGTTCCGTGGTGGGGCGGGTGCGGGCGAGGACGCGGTCGGTGGTCAGAAAGCCCTTCGGGTCAGCCATGGGTCGCCGCCTCCATCATCTTCTCGTGGGTCTCGGTCTCGGTCAGACCGGCCAGCTCGGCGGCGTCCTTGGCGGCGAGCACTGCCTTGTAGGTGGTGGGCAGGACCTTGCGGAAGCGGTTCGCCGCCGTGTCCCAGTCGGCGAGGAGGCCGGCCGCGACGGTGGAGGCGGTCTCCTCGTGGTGGCGGCGCACCACGTCGTGCAGCCACCGGCGGTCGGCTTCGTCGAGGGGCTCGACGGCTCCGGCCAGTTCCTTGTTGACGTTGCGGGGGTCGAGGTCGACGACGTAGGCGACGCCGCCGGACATGCCCGCCGCGAAGTTGCGGCCGGTGGGGCCGAGGACGACGGCGCGGCCGCCGGTCATGTACTCGCAGCCGTGGTCGCCGACGCCCTCGGAGACGACGGTGGCGCCGGAGTTGCGGACGCAGAAGCGCTCGCCGACGCTGCCGCGCAGGAACATCTCGCCGCCGGTGGCGCCGTAGGCGAGGGTGTTGCCGGCGATGGTCGAGTACTCGGCGAGGTGGTCGGCGCCCCGGTCGGGGCGGACGACGACGCGGCCGCCGGAGAGGCCCTTGCCGACGTAGTCGTTGGCGTCGCCCTCCAGGCGCAGGGTGACGCCGCGCGGCAGGAAGGCGCCGAAGGACTGGCCGGCGGAGCCGGTGAAGGTGATGTCGATGGTGTCGTCGGGCAGGCCCGCGCCGCCGTACTTCTTGGTGACCTCGTGGCCGAGCATGGTGCCGACGGTCCGGTTGACGTTGCGGATGGCCACCTGGGCGCGGACGGGCTGGGGGGCCTCGTCGCCGACGGTGTTCAGGGAGTCGGCGGCCAGCTTGATCAGCTGGTTGTCGAGCGCCTTGGCCAGGCCGTGGTCCTGGGGGGTGGTGTGGTGGCGCACGGCGCCGGCGGGCAGGTCGGGGACGTGGAGGAGCGGGGCCAGGTCCAGGCCCTGGGCCTTCCAGTGGCCGACGGCGCGGGCGGTGTCGAGGAGCTCGGCCTGGCCGACGGCCTCCTGAAGGGTGCGGAAGCCCAGTTCGGCGAGGAGCTCGCGGACCTCCTCGGCGATGAACTCGAAGAAGTTGACGACGAATTCGGCCTTGCCGCTGAACCGTTCGCGCAGGACGGGGTTCTGGGTGGCGATGCCCACGGGACAGGTGTCCAGGTGACAGACGCGCATCATGACGCAGCCGGAGACGACGAGGGGGGCGGTGGCGAAGCCGAACTCCTCGGCGCCGAGGAGGGCGGCGATCACGACGTCGCGGCCGGTCTTGAGCTGGCCGTCGGTCTGGACGACGATGCGGTCGCGCAGGCCGTTGAGGAGCAGGGTCTGCTGGGTCTCGGCGAGGCCCAGCTCCCAGGGGCCGCCCGCGTGCTTGAGGGAGGTGAGCGGGGAGGCGCCGGTGCCGCCGTCGTGGCCGGAGATCAGCACGACGTCGGCGTGGGCCTTGGAGACGCCCGCCGCGACCGTGCCGACGCCGACCTCGGACACCAGCTTCACATGGATGCGGGCGGCCGGGTTGGCGTTCTTCAGGTCGTGGATGAGCTGGGCGAGGTCCTCGATGGAGTAGATGTCGTGGTGCGGCGGCGGCGAGATCAGTCCGACGCCGGGGGTGGAGTGGCGGGTCTTCGCGACCCAGGGGTAGACCTTGTGGCCGGGCAGCTGGCCGCCCTCGCCGGGCTTGGCGCCCTGGGCCATCTTGATCTGGATGTCGTCGGCGTGGACGAGGTATTCGCTGGTGACACCGAAGCGGCCGGAGGCCACCTGCTTGATGCTGGAGCGGCGCGCGGGGTCGTAGAGACGGTCGGGATCCTCGCCGCCCTCACCGGTGTTGGACTTGGCGCCCAGCCGGTTCATGGCGATGGCGAGGGTCTCGTGGGCCTCCTTGGAGATGGAGCCGTAGGACATGGCGCCGGTGGAGAACCGCTTGACGATCTCGCTGACGGGCTCGACCTCCTCGAGGGGGATCGAGGGGCGGTCGCTCTTGAAGGAGAACAGTCCGCGCAGGGTCATCAGCCGCTCGGACTGCTCGTCCACGCGCCGCGTGTACTGCTTGAAGATGTCGTAGCGGCGGGCGCGGGTGGAGTGCTGGAGCCGGAAGACGGTCTCGGGGTCGAAGAGGTGGGGCTCGCCCTCGCGGCGCCACTGGTACTCGCCGCCTATGTCGAGGCGACGGTGGGTGGCGGGGACGCCGGTGGCGGGGTAGGCCTTGGCGTGGCGTGCGGCGACCTCGCGGGCGACGACGTCCAGCCCGGCGCCGCCGATCTTGGTGGCGGTGCCGTGGAAGTAGGCGTCGACGAAGGACTCCTCGAGGCCGACGGCCTCGAAGACCTGGGCGCCCCGGTAGGAGGCGACGGTGGAGATGCCCATCTTGGACATGACCTTCAGAACGCCCTTGCCCAGCGCCTTGATGAGGTTGCGGATGGCGTCCTCGGGAGCGATGTCCGGCAGGAACGTCCCCGCGCGGACGAGGTCCTCGACGGACTCCATCGCCAGGTACGGGTTGACGGCCGCCGCGCCGTAACCGATGAGCAGCGCGACGTGGTGGACCTCGCGGACGTCACCGGCCTCGACCAGCAGGCCCACCTGGGTGCGCTGCTTGGTGCGGATGAGGTGGTGGTGGATGGCCGAGGTGAGCAGCAGGGAGGGGATGGGGGCGTGCTCGGCGTCGGAGTGCCGGTCGGAGAGCACGATGAGCCGGGCGCCGTTCTCGATGGCCGCGTCGGCCTCGGCGCACATGGCCGCGAGGCGGGCGGCGAGCGCCTCGCCGCCCCCGGCGACGCGGTAGAGGCCGGAGAGCGTCGCGGCCTTGAGGCCCGGCAGGTCGCCGTCGGCGTTGATGTGGATGAGCTTGGCGAGCTCGTCGTTGTCGATGACGGGGAAGGGCAGGGTGACGCTGCGGCAGGACGCCGCCGTGGGGTCCAGCAGATTGCGCTGCGGCCCGAGGGAGGAGATCAGCGAGGTGACGAGCTCCTCGCGGATGGCGTCCAGCGGGGGGTTGGTGACCTGCGCGAAGAGCTGGGTGAAGTAGTCGAAGAGCAGCCGCGGCCGCTGGGAGAGCGCGGCGATCGGCGAGTCCGTGCCCATGGAACCGATGGGCTCGGCGCCGGACTTGGCCATCGGGGCGAGGATGACGCGCAGCTCCTCCTCGGTGTACCCGAAGGTCTGCTGGCGGCGGGTGACGGAGGCGTGGGTGTGGACGATGTGCTCGCGCTCGGGGAGGTCGGCGAGGTCGATGAGGCCGGCCTCCAGCCACTCCTGGTAGGGCTGTTCGGCGGCGAGGGCGGCCTTGATCTCGTCGTCCTCGATGACGCGGTGGGCCTCGGTGTCGACGAGGAACATCTTGCCGGGCTGGAGGCGGCCCTTGCGGACGACCTTGGCGGGGTCGATGTCGAGGACGCCGACCTCGGAGGAGAGCACGACGAGTCCGTCGTCGGTGACCCAGTAGCGCCCGGGGCGCAGGCCGTTGCGGTCGAGGACGGCGCCGACGACGGTGCCGTCGGTGAAGGTGACGCAGGCCGGCCCGTCCCAGGGCTCCATGAGGGTGGAGTGGTACTGGTAGAAGGCGCGCCGGGCGGGGTCCATGGAGGCGTGGTTCTCCCAGGCCTCGGGGATCATCATCAGCACGCTGTGCGGGAGCGAGCGGCCACCGAGGTGGAGCAGCTCCAGGACCTCGTCGAAGGAGGCGGAGTCGGAGGCGTCGGGGGTGCAGACGGGGAAGGTCCGCTCCAGCGGCTTGTCCCCGAAGAGGTCGCTGGCCAGCTGGGATTCGCGGGCGCGCATCCAGTTGCGGTTGCCCTTGACGGTGTTGATCTCTCCGTTGTGGGCGACGAAGCGGTAGGGGTGGGCGAGCGGCCAGCTCGGGAAGGTGTTGGTGGAGAACCGCGAGTGGACGAGCGCGATGGCGGTGGCGCAGCGCCGGTCGGAGAGGTCCGGGAAGAACGGCTCGAGCTGCCCGGTGGTGAGCATGCCCTTGTAGACGATGGTGCGGGCGGAGAGCGAGGGGAAGTAGACGCCCGCCTCGCGCTCGGAGCGCTTGCGCAGGGCGAAGGCCTTGCGGTCGAGGGCGAGGTTCTCGTTGACGCCGTCCGTGACGAACAGTTGCCGGAAGGCGGGCATCGTGGCGCGGGCGTCGGCGCCGAGCAGCTCGGGGGTGACGGGGACGGTGCGCCAGCCGAGGACGGTCAGGCCCTCCTCGGCGGCGATCGTCTCGATGCGCGAGACGGCGGTGGCCGCTTCCTGCTCGTCGGCCGGGAGGAAGGCGATGCCGACGGCGTACGCGCCGGCGGCGGGGAGCGTGAAGCCCTCGACGCTCTGGACGCTTTCCCGGAGGAACGCGTCGGGGATCTGCATCAGGATGCCGGCGCCGTCCCCGGTGTCGGGGTCGGAGCCGGTGGCGCCGCGGTGCTCCATGTTGCGCAGGACGGTGAGCGCCTGCTCGACGAGCTCATGGCTCGCCTCGCCGGTGAGAGTCGCGACAAAGCCCACGCCACAGGCGTCGTGCTCGTTCCGCGGGTCGTACATCCCCTGGTGGGCGGGGTGGGATGCGTGGCGCATCGGCGCTCCCGTCGTCGTCTGGCAGTCATGTCGTGACGCATGTGCCGAGGGACGACGTTGGCCCTCGCGGAAGAAGGTTGTTCAGGCTTACATGATGGGTCGCTTCTCGAAGAGCGGAAGGGGTGGTCCATCATGTGGACACCGGATGGGCTCGGGCGGCGCTCCGGGCTCCCTGGGATCGCCAGGCCCGGCCGCGCCCGAGAGTGGTGCGGCACGGGCGGCATTGCCCGCAGCGCTACCGGATTGTGCCCTGCCCCCGGGGAAATGAAACCGGGGAGAAACACGCACGTTATACGGCAGCGCGCATAAGAATTACCCGACGGCGGTCCCGAAGGCAATACCGAGGAGATACGTCACACCCGCCGCGGCACCGCCGAGGAGCAGCTGCCGGAGCCCGCTGAACCACCACGTCCGCGCCGTCACCCGGGCGACGACCGCGCCGCAGGCGAACAGCCCCACGAGCGCGAGCAGCACGGCGGGCCACAGCTCGGTGGCCCCGAGCAGGTACGGCAGCAGCGGCAGCAGGGCGCCCAGCGCGAACGAGCCGAACGACGAGACGGCGGCGACGAGGGGCGAGGGCAGGTCGGACGGGTCGATGCCGAGCTCCTCGCGGGCGTGGATCTCCAGCGCCTGCTCGGGGTCCTTCGACAGCTGCCGGGCGACCTCGCGGGCCAGCGCGGGCTCGACGCCGCGCGACTCGTAGAGCGCGGCCAGCTCCTCCAGCTCGTCCGCCGGGTGCTTGCGCAGCTCGCGCCGCTCCACGTCCAGCTCGGCGAGGACCAGCTCGCGCTGCGAGGCGACGGAGGTGTACTCACCGGCGGCCATCGAGAACGCGCCGGCCGCGAGCCCGGCCATGCCGGCGATCACGATGGCGCTGGACGAGGCGGTACCACCGGCCACGCCCGTCATCAGGGCCACGTTGGAGACCAGTCCGTCCATGGCCCCGAACACGGCGGGCCGCAGCCAGCCGCCGTTCACATCACGGTGGGTGTGATTGTCGCGGTGGGCTATGTGCGTTGCCGCGGCCGTATCGAGGACAGCCATGTCTCCAGATGCTCCCTTCCCCAGGGGCGCGGACGGATCGCCCGCGTTCCCTCTCGCGTATCGCGTACGAGTCGAAGGTACGCACGAATGGGCATGATCCGCTAGCAAGGAAGGCCGAACTTACCTCGCTGACCTGCGGGTTTACCAAAAAGCCCCCTGCGGCGAGGGCCGCAGGGGGCTGAGGTGACGCGCGTGGGTGTCAGCGCTTGGCTGTCAGCGCTTGTCGACGCCGGAGGCGGGCTTGGTGAGGTCGGTCTTGGCCGCCCCCTCGGAGGCACCGTCCGGGGACGCACCTTCGGAGGCGTCCGCAGCGGCATCCGCACCGGCATCCGCGGCCTCGTCCTCGGCCGCACCGGGCTCGACGACGAGCTCCCGCCCGGGGACCCGCTTCGAGGAGATCACGAAGTAGGCGACGGCGGCGAGGAAGACCAGGATGGCGGTCCAGCCGTTGAGCCGCAGGCCCAGGAAGTGGTGGGCCGTGTCGACCCGCAGGTACTCGGTCCAGAACCGGCCGACGGTGTACGCGGCGACGTAGACCGCGAACGCCCGCCCGTGCCCCAGCTTGAACTTCCGGTCGGCCCAGATCACGAGCGCCGCGACGCCGAGGCACCACAGCGACTCGTACAGGAACGTCGGGTGGTACGTGCCGCCGATCCGGCCGATCGCCGGGTCCGGGTCGATCTTCAGCGCCCAGGGCAGATCGGTCGGCCGGCCGTAGAGCTCCTGGTTGAACCAGTTGCCCCAGCGGCCGATGGCCTGCGCCACGGCGATGCCGGGCGCGATGGCGTCCGCGTAGGCGGGCAGCGGGATCCCGCGCCGGCGGCAGCCGATCCAGGCTCCGACGGCACCGAGGGCGATGGCGCCCCAGATGCCGAGGCCGCCCTCCCAGATCTTGAACGCGCCGACCCAGTCCCGCCCGGGGCCGAAGTACAGCTCGTAGTCCGTGATCACGTGATACAGCCGCCCGCCGACGAGCCCGAAGGGCACCGCCCACACGGCGATGTCGGCGATCGTCCCGGACCGGCCGCCACGTGCGATCCAGCGCTTGTTGCCGAGCCAGACGGCGACGAAGACGCCGATGATGATGCAGAAGGCATAGCCGCGCAGCGGGATCGGTCCGAGGTGGACGACACCGGTCGAGGGGCTGGGGATGTATGCGAGATTCATGGCACCCCCGACGCTACCTTGCCGGAACGCACAGGTGGCACCCCACCCGGGGCTACGTCTGGGTAACGCGGGAGTGGTTTTACCGGTGGTTCACGTCCGGGTGACCGTCCCGCACACATCGTGACGGGCACCAAGCTCGCGGCTGCTGTCGTAGGGGTCGACGGCGGGCCCGGACCGCTCCGACTCGTCCTGCCCGTCGCCATGGCGCGTGAGCCTGGGGAATTCCGGGTGGATGAATCCGTCGTGGATCTCACAGGTGGTGTTGCCGATGTCCATCATGTGCCGGCGCACGACCAGTTTGCCGGGCTCCACCCGGAAGCGGGCGGGGTCGGGGACCTCTGCGTCCAGGACACGGCGCACGATGGTGCGCGCGACCTGCCGGGACTTCTTGTCCTTCTTCGTCAGCGGGTAGACGAAGGTGTAGTCGGCGTGGACGGTGACGACGCCCGCCTCGCGCTCGGCGAAGGTCATCCGGCCCCGCGTCTTGACGGTGCCGCCCACCATGCGGACCTGATCCGGGTCGAAGCGGCTGAAGAAGGCGAGCGGGTCGTTCTCCTTGCCGGGCTTGCTCAGCGAGGCGTTCATCTTGCCGATCAGATCGTCCCCCGGCTCGATCAGCCCCAGCGCGGCGGCCGGGCGCTCGCCGCGCAGCGTCGCGGGGTCGAGGTTGGCGGCGACGAGGAAGTCCTTGGTCAGCTTCAGGGCCGAGGCGACCTGCTCCTTCGACGACTCCCCCACGGCCGTGGCCTCGGGCGGCACGATCCCCGCCGCTCCGTCGGCGTACTCCTCCGCCGGCGACCCGGCGAAGGGGCGGTCGGGAGTGGCGGTGTCCGCCGCCACCGTCGTCTCCTTCTTCCTGCCCCAGTCGCCGGGTATCCGGGAGCGGACGTCACCGGGATCGGCCACGATCGTGGCGCCCACGGCGACGACCAGGACGGCGCCGACGCCGCCGAGTATCCGTCGCCTGCGGGCGGCCCGCCCGTCCATCTCCCGCCACGCGGGCCCGGTCCGCCAGCCTTCGGGGTACTGCGGAGGGGTGCTCTTCTCAGACGGTCTTCGGGTCACCGCACGCTCTCTGTCCAACGGTCCATCAGGTCAGAGGAGAACTGTAGAGGCGTGCTCGGACACTCTTCAGACGCGGATCAGCCGGCCGTCAAGGAGACCCCGAAGCCTTTCAGCTTCCCCCGCTCCGGCCAAGCCCCGTTTGGGGAGACAGCCAGGCACACCGCTCCTCGGGCAAGCCCGCGAGTCCCGCAGAGATGTGATCGGCGGCTTCGTCGTAGCGCCCCACTGCCAGCGTGAAGAGCCCTATGTTCAGAGGGTTGAACTCCGGCGTCAGCCAGTAGGCGGTTTCGGGCGGCGGCACAGCCACACCGGCAACGGAATCCGCTGGCGGAGGGGCACGCTCGAATCGCACGCGTTGGCTCAGGAGGCCCGGGCGGCACTGAGCAGCGAGCTCCGAGCCAAGGTGGCCGAGGCCAACCGGCGCAGCCGTCGGAGGTGGGGGGGGGGGAACGAGCGAGCAGACCGCTGAGACAGCGGACACCCTGCCTCCCCCGGCAACCACGCTGCGAAAGTGCTGGGACATCAAACGCAAGCGAGCCCAAGCCCTCCGGGCTAGCGACCGACAAACGGCGGCTTCCATCGCCACGGCGATAGGTATTCACCTACGTCTGGACGGCCTGTAGCGAAGTTGGTCTGCCGGTACTTTCCGGCACTGGCAGACCAACCCGAGTTACTTCGCCGCCTCGTGTTCAGTGCCGCGCTGTGTAGCACCACTCGGTGCTACAGCTTGTTCGTCCAGGCCTTGCGGGGCTCGTTGAAGCCGTCGCCCTTGCTGGTGAAGGTCCAGAGTCCGGTCTCGTTGCGGCCGTCGATGCTCTGACCGTAGTCGTAGGTAATGCCCACGTCAGCCTTGCCGTCACCGTTGAAGTCCCCGGCGGTCAGTTCGCTGGCATTCCAGTTCCAGGCGTCGATGGAGCCCGGGACGCCGCTTTCCCAGAGCTTGAGGGGGTCGCGGAACCCGGTGTCGGTGCCGTAAAACACCCACAGGGCGCTCTTGTTGCGGCCGTCGCTGGTCTTGTCGTAGCCGTAGAGGACGGCGACATCGGTCTTGCCGTCGCCGTTGAAGTCGCCGGCGGTCACCTTGCTGTTGTCCCAGTTCCAGCTCCGCCCGCCGCTCGTCCACGCGTTGCTGTCCCAGGCCTTGTGGGGTTCGCTGAAGCCGTTGTTGCCGTTGGAGGTGAAGAACAGAGCGGTCTCGTTGCGGCCGTCGCTGGTCTTGCCATAGCCGTAGAGGATGGCGAGGTCGGCCTTCTTGTCGCCATTGAAGTCGCCGGACGTTAGCTTGCTGGTGTTCCAGTTCCAGCTGTCCGTCCCGCTCTCCCACACCTTGACGGGGGCGGCGAAGCCGTTGCCGTTGCTGGTGAAGGTCAGCAGCGTGGTCTCGTTGCGCCCCTGCGGATTCTTGCCGAGCCCGTAGAGGACGGCCAGGTCGGCCTTGCCGTCGCCGTTGAAGTCGCCAGCGGTCACCTTGCTGTTGTCCCAGTTCCAGCTCTTCCAAGCGCCGGAACCGCTCTCCCACACCTTCTCGGGGGCGTTGAAGCCGTTGCCGTTGCTGGTGAAGGTCCACAGACCGGTCTTGCTGGCACCGTCGCTGGTCTTGCCGTAGCCGTAGAGCACGCCGATGTCGGTCTTGCCGTCACCGTTGAAGTCTCCGGAGGTGAGCTTGCTGGCATCCCACCGCCAGGCGTCGAGCGTCCCCGGCGCGCCGGTCTCCCACACCACGCGCGGCTCCTTGAAACCTTCACCGTTGGCGGTGTGGACCCACAGGGCGGCCTGGCTCTTGCCGTCCTTCGACAAGCCGTAGTCGGTGAGCATGGCGACGTCTGTCTTGCCGTCGCCGTCGAAGTCACCTGTGGTGGTCGCGTACCGCTTGGGCAGGGAACGGACCTGCTGGATCCAGCCGGTGACGTCGTCCACGCGGGTGTCGACGGCACCAGTGCGGGTTTCCTTGGGATCGGTGCCGAGACAACCGCCCTGCCAGAAGCGACTGTGAACTGCGGCGAGTTCGTAGCGGCCATTGACCTGACGGAACGCCGGCCCGCCGGTGTCGCCCTGGCACATGACGGCTTCAGGGGACTTGCCCGTGAGACGAAGCGTCGAGTCCTTGACCGAAGCCACGGAGAACGTGGCGCTGTGCAACCGGTCGGGAACCCATTCGTTCTTGGTGCGGCCGTATCCGGCGACCATCAGGTCCTCGCCCGCGGTCGGGGCCTTGGCGGGGAGCCCCACCGCAGCGATGCCGGTAATCGGAGTGGCCAGACGGGCCATGACGAGATCACGGTCCTGACGCGGGACGAGTTCCACGACGTCCCGTACCTGGCCGGCCGCCTCGCCGACGCCGGTACGACCGATGGTTGCCGTGGTCTTCAGCTTGGGTGCGCCGGCGGCGATCTTGAAGTCCTGCGCGGGGCTGTCGGCGAAGCAGCTGGCGGCAGTGATCAGCCACTGCTCGTCGACCAGGACGGCGGAGCAGCCGCGCTCTTCGCCGACGTTGAGTTTCGCGGTGAAGGCGAACGTGCCGTCCTTGGGGATGTCACCCACAACGGCATCGGCCGGGACGGCGAGCAGCAGGCTCGTCGCGGCAGTGGTTGCAAGCAGTCCGGCCACCCGGGCCATCCGCGGTTGTCTGGCGGGCATGGTGTTCCTGTCTGAGGCAGAAAAGGCGGTTGTGCTGGTGGATACGGGAGGCCGGCCGTCAGCCGATGAGCCGGAGCTCGACCAGGATCGCGGTGTTGTCGTCCTGGTCAGGTTTGCCCTCGCCGATGCTGCCGACCTTCTTCTTGCTGTTGACCTCGACGGTCTCCGTGCGCCCGGCGACGATCCCGGTCGCCCGCACCGCATGGCCGCCGGTCATGATGTTGAAGGTTTCGGGGACTTCGAGGGTGAGGTAGCCGTTCTTTCCGTCGCCGGTCACCTTGAAGCAGTAGGTGTTCTTGGGGTTCTGTCCCGGGTGTGTCTTCGAGGTCATGATGGCGATGTCGTTCGAAGCACCGCAGTCAGCAAGCAGAATGTGCCCGTCTCCCCTGCGCAGGGTAATTCCCCGTTCTTCCCGGAGCTTCGCCGCGTCGGGGTAGCTGAAGGTTTCCACCCCGGTCGGCGGGGTTTCGTCATCACCGCCAGGTGCCGGATCGGCTACGGCAACACCGAGGGCCGAGAGCCCGAGGACGACCGAAACGGCACCGGCAGCGCCTGCGTAGAGCATCTTGCGTGCGCGCGATATCACCAGGGTTCCCTTACAGGACGGGCAACGGCAGGGGCCGTGCGCAATGGGGAGAGAGGGGCAGTTCGGAGGAAGCTACCATCTCGCCTGATTTCACTGAGGCGTGGGACGCGTTCAGGCCATCATTCGTCCAAAAAAGAATGTGTTACTTCAAGTACGCCGAGGGCAAGGCAGGAGAGATCGGCGCCCGTCCGCCCAGCCGATGTCGGAAAGAGCAATTAGCCGAGTGTCAAGAATGAGCTATGTCAGCCCGAATCGGAGGCTATGCTCACCGCGCCGAACTACGGCACTCGGTATGCGACAAGAAAGAATTCAGCAGTGATAGACAAGCTCTACTCGAGCAGGTCCGGGGGGAGGCGAAGGCTCGGCGCACACACGCTGTGTCTGCGTCTCCTTCCCATGGCGCTCGT
>NZ_JBTOLC010000119.1:0-1565 GCF_054551825.1 Streptomyces sp. L500 | reverse complement strand
TGTCAAACATGAAGGATTGCTCCTGGGGATGGTTCAGGAAGGTGGCGAAAAGGGGAGGGCCGCCCCGTGGTCGAAGGGGCGGCCCTGCGATGCGAAGTAGCTCAGCCGACGAGCTGGACTTCGCCCTTCGGGGTACTGGTGCCGGTCACGCCCGGGTAGTAGCTCAGGTTGCCGTCGCTCCAGCGGATGAGCAGGTCGCTCGGGCCGCCGTTGGCGGAGGTGAAGTTACCCACCGTCATCTGCGCGATGTTCTTCCAGGCGGACTTCTCGGGACGGACCTCGGTCCGGCCGTGGTAGCCGGCGGCGTCGACCCCGGGGAAGACCTGGTTCTGGCCGTCCTTCCACTGGACCATCAGGTCAGCGGTCTTCTTGCCGGCGAACTCGCCCGCGCCGATCTGCAGGGCGTCGTACTTCCAGCCGTCGCTGGCCTGGGTCAGCTGGGTCTCCTTCTTGACACCGTTGACGTCGGTGTCGGAGTACATCGAGGTGGAGCCGTTCTCCCACAGGACGAGCAGGTCGTCGCGCAGGGCGTTGCCCGTGAAGCGGCCAGCCGTGATCATCTTGGCGTGCGACCACCAGGAACCGGGCTCGGCCAGGGTCTTCTCGTCGTGAACACCCTTGGCGTCGACGTGGGTGTACGTCGAGAGCTTGCCGTTCTCCCAGCGGACGGTGATGCCGTCGCTGCCGTTCTCGGTGAAGCGGCCGCCGGTGATGGTCCTGGCGTTCTTCCAGTAGCTGCCCGCACCGGCCAGCTTGTACTCGGCGACGAAGGGGGACTTCGGGTCGCTGCCGTCGGAGCCCTGGAAGAGGGAGGCGGAGCCGTCGGCCCAGATGACGAACAGGTCCATGCGACGCTTGCTGTTCGTCGCGCCGCCGTCGGTGAAGTGACCGGACGCCAGGTGGCGGGCGTTCTTCCAGTCGGAGCGGGACAGCAGCGTGCGGGCGTAGGTCTCCTGGACCCAGTCGGCGATGTCGTCGACACGGCTGGCGTTGGCGCCCTTGCGGGTTTCGCTCTCGTCGGTGCCGAAGCAGCCGCCCTGCCAGAAGTTGGTGTTGATGGCGGCCAGCTCGACCTTGCCGTTGGCCTCGCGGAACGCGGGGCTGCCGGTGTCGCCCTTGCAGAGGGCGCCATCGGCGGAGGTGCCGTTGAGCTCGACACCTGCGGCCGAGACTCCGCTCACGCTGAAGGCGGCGTGGTGCAGGCGCTCCGGCAGCCATTCGTCCTTGGTACGGCCGTAACCGGCGACGCGGAACTCGTCGCCCTGCTTGGGCGCGTAGTTGGCCAAGGAGACGGGCATGACATCGGAGACCGCGCTCTTGAGCTTGACCATGACGAGGTCACGGTCGCCGCGCGGGACAAGCTCCTCGGCCTCGACGGTGGTGCCGGTCTCCCGGGTGAGGTCGGTGCGGCCGACGGTCACCTTCGTCTTCATCTTGGGGGCGCCGCCAGTGATGCGGAAGCCCTGGGAGGGGTCGTCGGCGAAGCAGCTGGCGGCGGTGAGCACCCACTGGCTCTCCACCAGCGCGCCGGTGCAGCTGCGCTTGCCGTCGCCGATGTCGAGCCG
>NZ_JBTOLC010000118.1:0-1570 GCF_054551825.1 Streptomyces sp. L500 | reverse complement strand
CGAGCACTGACGTACTGCTGACTGCCGACCAACAAACAGCGGGACAGCCAATGGCGTTGGCACACTGGCGAGCTTTCCCGCCCAACCTCTCCCGGTTCCCCTCTGGCTCTCTCCTGGCGGTGCCATCCGAGGAATCGCCATATGGCACCGGAGCCGGCCACGTCCACTCTGCGGGCCCGTCCACGCTCATCAGACAGTTAGTTCCTTGAGTCAATGCAAGTCACCGCGGAGGCACGAGCGCAGCCAGCCGACGGGCGGCGTGCCCGATCTGGGTACGCCGCCCGCTGCGGTTAGCAAGGGTTGGGGAGGGCGCGGGTTCAGTGCGTGACCGCCAGGCCGGTCGGCTGGCCGACCCGGGCGTCGAGCCATGTGCCCTTGGGGCTGCCGAAGATCGCGGCCTCGCGACCGTCCCAGGCGACCTCTCCGCGGCGCACGGTGAGGTCCGGGCGCCCGGTGAAGGTCCATCCCTCGTAGGCCGACCAGTGGTTCTTCGTCTGGGCGTGGTGGGCTGACATCAGCCAGGTGGCGTCGGGGTCGAACAGTACGAAGTCGGCGTCCATGCCTTCGGTGACACTGCCCTTCCGGTCGTCGAGACCGAACAGCCGGGCCGGGTTGGCCGAGCACACCCGGGACGCCGGAAGCGTCAGCGTGAAGCACACCTCGGTAGTGGCCTGTGCGAACACGTCGCCTTCAGCCGATCCTGACACGGGTTCCCGGGCCACGCCGAAGCCTCGCGCCGGGCCGGCGAGCCCATCGTCCGAGGGTGCGTCCCTGATGGCCTTACGAGCCCGGGTCAGCTGCTGCTGAAGCGTGAGTTGGTCGGTCCTGCTGTAGCTGCTCCGCGTGAGCGATCGCCGCTTCGACCGCGTCCAGCTGGCTGACGAGCACGGCATGCCCGTCATGGCCCCGGTGATGCTCGGCCAGGCCCCGTAGCGCCGGCCGCTGATAGGTCATCTGTGCCCTCTCGGGCACGCTGCGCAGCCCTCCGGCGCGGGCACCCGCGCGAGCGCTGGAAAGTGATAACCCGTCTTCCATCGTGCTTCCCCCTTCGCGGCAGCGGGCCCACCCGATTGCCGGCGCGCTTGACGGGGTGGGAGCGACCGCCCTCACCCCCTGCGGATAGACCGAACCAACCGTCCTGTTGTTTCGGGGTGGTGCTGGGAGAGTCGTCACATAGGTACTTCCTGGGAGCATCGGCTGAAGGAGGAACCCATGCCCATCGTCACCGTCGACTGGTGGAGCGGCAGCACCAAGTCCGCCCGTGCCCCAGGCCGTACAAGACATCACCGACGCTGTCGCGAAGGCCGCTCAGTGTCCCCGTGAAGCCGTAACAGTGGTCATACGGGAGGTGGACACGTCCTACTGGGGCACAGCCGGCACGCTTGCCTCCGACCGCGCGCACCCGGTCAAGCCGACGATGTCGGTCGGCTGACCCGGCACCATCAGCGAGCCCCTCGGCCCCTGTTGCGGTGACCGCTCCGCAACAGAGGCTCCAGGAACCAGCAGTTCTCCGCGTTGCGTTCATCGCGGAGCCGATCGCCGGTCATGGTCAGTGGCTTGTCAGTGCTGC
>NZ_JBTOLC010000117.1:0-1728 GCF_054551825.1 Streptomyces sp. L500 | reverse complement strand
CCGTCCGGCCGAGTTCGTCCACTTCACCATCACCCAGATCGCCGGACAGCCCGGCGGCGGCACCACCTGAGCGCGGGGAGGCACACGCACGTGTTGACCGGTGACACCTTCAGCAGCAACACCTTCGCCATCGAACTGGGCAAGTTCCAGGTCGAGACCGTCCAGGACGTCTCCGGGCTGACCCTGGAACAGGACGTCGTCGAGACCCGTCAGGTGTCCGCCACCGGCGAGCTCATCGTGCGCAAACAGCCGGGCGCCCGGAAGACCGGCGAGATCACGGTCACCCGGGGCATGGACAAGAGCACCGCGTTCACCGACTGGATCAAGGCCACCCTGGTCAACGCCGACCTCGACACCGCCCGGCAGAACATCACCATCGCCCTCAAGGACGCCCAGAAGCAGACGGTGCGCCGCATCCACCTCACCAACGCCTGGGCCTCCCGCTGGGAAGGCCCCCAGCTCGGGGCGGCCAACTCCGGCACCGCCACGGAACAGGTCACCATCACCTACGAGGACATCTCCGTCGACTAGCCGGGAGGGACAGCAACGATGGCGACCAGGCCCCAGCCCCCAGGCGTCTACGTCACCGAGAGGTCCAGCGGCGTCCGCATGATCGTGGGAGCGGGCACCTCCACCCCGGCCTTCCTCGGCTACACCAAGCTGCCCGACGAGGCGCCCCCGCAACGGACCACTCCGCCCTTCACCGCCGACGAGCGCGTGATCCCCCAGCCCATCCGGGGATGGCAGGAATTCGTCGACCGCTACAGCGTCAAGGAACTGAGCGACGAACTGGCCGCCCTCCTGAAGAAACAGAAGGACAACCCGCCCCTGTCCGCCGGTGACCACAAGAAGGTCCAGGTACTCCAGCGATGCCTCACCCTCGCCGAGGGGGTGTACGGGTTCTTCGCCAACGGCGGTACGACCTGCTACGTCGTCGGCTTCCTGAACCCGGGCACCCCGGTGACCGGCTCCGGTCTCGCCGGGGACGCGGAGGCGCGCACGGGCCTGGGCGGGCTGGAGACCGTGCCGGACGTCACCATGGTCGCCGTGCCCAGCCTCTGGGACATGACCGTCGCCGCCACCGAGACCGAAACCCCGCTGGCGCCGGATCTGCCGACCGGCAGGGGACTGATCGACAAGGTGCTCGCCCACTGCACCCAACTGCGCAACCGGCTCGCCGTCGTCGACGCGCCACCCGGCCAACTCGTCGAACCGCTCAAGGACTTCGTCGGCGACCTCGCCACACCCGACTCGGACGACGCGGCGTTCACGGCGTTGTACTACCCGTGGGTGGAGGTTCCCGGTGTGGACGGCGTGCGCCGCACGGTGCCCCCGTCGGGTCACCTCACGGGGGTGTGGGCGCGTACGGACGCCGAGCGCGGGGTGTTCAAGGCTCCCGCCAACCAGAACCTCCGGGGCGTCCTCGGCATCCCCACCCTGCTGACCGACGACCAGAACGGCGAACTCAACGACAAGGGCGTCAACTGTCTCCGCGTCTTCCCCGGCCGGGGACTGCTGGTCTGGGGTGCGCGGACCCGGTCGAGCAGTCGGGACTGGCGGTACCTGAACGTGCGCCGTCTCGTGTCGTTCCTGTCCGATTCGATCCGGCAGTCGACGACGTGGGCGGTGTTCGAGCCGAATGACGATCGGTTGTGGGCGACGTTGGGGCATTCGGTCGTGAGTTTCCTGACTGATCAGTGGCGTCAGGGGGCGTTGCTGGGCCGGACA
>NZ_JBTOLC010000116.1:0-1770 GCF_054551825.1 Streptomyces sp. L500 | reverse complement strand
GCTCGCGGCGACCGAGCTGCGCAACCAGCTCAACCGCATCACCGGTCTCCGCCTCCCCGCCACTCTCGTCTTCGACCACCCCAACTCCCGGGCCGTCACCGACCACATCCTCGCCCTGGTCGCCGACCAGGAGGGGACGGTGGCGGGTGCGGTGACCACGGCCGACGTCGCCCGGCGCCCCCGTCCCCTGGACGACGAACCGATCGCCATCGTCGGCATGGCCTGCCGCTACCCCGGCGGCGTCGCGTCCCCCGAGGACCTGTGGCGGCTGGTCGTCGACGGCGTCGACACCGTCTCCGACCTGCCCGTCGACCGCGGCTGGAACGTCGAGGACCTCTACGACCCCGAGCCGGGCAAGGACGGCAAGAGCTACACGCGCCGCGGCAGCTTCCTCCACGACGCGGCCGAATTCGACCCCGGGTTCTTCGGCATCTCGCCCCGCGAGGCCACCTACATGGACCCGCAGCAGCGACTGCTCCTCGAGGTGTCCTGGGAGGCGATGGAGCGCGCCGGCATCGACCCGGCCACGCTCAAGGGCAGCCGGACCGGCGTCTTCGCCGGTGTCATGTACCACGACTACGCCCTGAACGTCTCGCCGTCGGGCACCAGCGGAGGCAGCGTCGTATCCGGCCGCGTCTCCTACACCTTCGGTTTCGAGGGCCCGGCGGTGACGGTCGACACGGCGTGCTCGTCGTCGCTGGTCGCCCTGCACCTGGCGGTGCAGGCGCTGCGCTCGGGCGAGTGCTCGCTGGCGCTGGCCGGCGGTGCGACGGTGATGTCGACGCCGGGCATGTTCATCGAGTTCAGCCGCCAGCGCGGACTCTCCGCGGACGGCCGCTGCAAGGCGTTCGCGGGTGCGGCCGACGGCGTCGGCTGGTCCGAGGGCGCGGGCGTCCTCCTCGTCGAGCGGCTCTCCGACGCCCTGCGCAACGGCCACGAGGTGCTCGCGGTGGTGCGGGGCACAGCGGTGAACCAGGACGGGGCGAGCAACGGCTTCTCCGCACCCAACGGCCCCTCGCAGCAGCGGGTGATCCGCCAGGCCCTGGAGAACTCCGGCATCGCGCCCACCGACGTCGACGCGGTCGAGGCCCACGGCACGGGCACGACGCTCGGCGACCCGATCGAGGCCCAGGCGCTGCTGGCCACGTACGGCCAGGGGCGGCCGGAGGACCGGCCGCTGTGGCTGGGCTCGGTGAAGTCCAACATCGGTCACGCGCAGGCGGCGGCCGGTGTCGCGGGCGTCATGAAGATGGTCATGGCGATGCGGAACGGTCTGCTGCCCAAGACCCTGCACGTGGACGAGCCCTCGCCGCACGTCGACTGGTCCGCCGGTGCCGTGGCACTGCTGACCGAGCCGACCGCGTGGCCCGAGACCGGACACCCGCGACGCGCGAGCGTCTCGGCCTTCGGCATCAGCGGCACGAACGCGCACGTGGTCCTGGAACAGGGCCCGTCGCAGCCGACGTCGCAGCCCGAGAACGTCGAACCGGACGGTGACACGGCTGATGTCGTGCCGTGGCTGGTCCACGCCGCCACGCCGGAGGCGCTGCGCGCCCAGGCCGCCCGGCTCCACTCGTTCCTCGCGGCCCGCCCGGAGCTCACCCCGTTCGAGGTGGCGCACTCGCTGGCCACGACCCGGTCGGCCCTGGAGCACCGCGCGGTCGTCGTCGGCACGGACCGCGCCGAGCTGCTCGACGGCCTCGACGCCCTCGCGCGCGGCGAGTCCGTACCCACCGCCTTCACGGCCGCCGCGCGCGGCAACGACTCGAC
>NZ_JBTOLC010000114.1:0-1920 GCF_054551825.1 Streptomyces sp. L500 | reverse complement strand
CCTGGCGGCGACCGAGCTGCGCAACCAGCTCAACCGCATCACCGGTCTCCGCCTCCCCGCCACGCTCGTCTTCGACCACCCCAACTCCCGGGCCGTCACCGACCACATCGAGGCCCAGCTGGCCCCGGTGGCGGACGGACACGGCGCCGGAACCGGCGGCGTCGAAGACGACATCCGCCGGGCGCTTCAGACGATCCCGACGAACCGGCTGCGCGACGCGGGCCTGATGGACAGCCTCCTCGAACTCGCGGAGGTGCGCGGACTGCCGGTCGGCCCGGACGCGGAAGAGGCGCCCGACATCAGCGCCGATGACGCTGACGACATCGACGGCGGGGCGCTGCTGGCCGCCCGCAGGGAGACCGCCCGGCTCCGGAAGCACAACCGCGAGCTCTCCGCCGCCCGGCACGAGCCCATCGCCATCGTCGGCATGGCCTGCCGCTACCCGGGCGGGGTGACCAGCCCCGAGGACCTGTGGCGGCTGGTGACGTCCGGTGGCGACGCGATCTCCGCGTTCCCGGACGATCGCGGCTGGGAGGGCTTCCAGGACGCGGGCCAGTACCCCCGCCTGGGCGGGTTCCTCGACGAGGCGGCCGGTTTCGACCCCGCGTTCTTCGGGATCTCCCCGCGCGAGGCCCTCGCCATGGATCCCCAGCAGCGGCTCACCCTGGAGCTGTCCTGGGAGGCCCTGGAGCGGGCGGGCATCGACCCGACCTCGCTCAAGGGCACCCGGACCGGCGTCTTCGCCGGTGTGATGTACCACGACTACCCCGGCAGCGACGGCAACGGCAGCGTGGTGTCCGGCCGGGTCTCCTACAAGCTCGGTCTGGAAGGGCCCGCCGTGTCCGTGGACACCGCGTGCTCGTCCTCCCTGGTCGCACTGCACCTCGCCGTGCAGTCCCTGCGGCAGGGCGACTGCTCGCTCGCGGTGACCGGCGGTGTCACCGTGCTGTCGACCCCGGGCGTGTTCGCGGAGTTCGGCCGTCAGGGCGCGCTCGCGTCGGACGGCCGCTGCAAGTCCTTCGCCTCGGCCGCCGACGGCACGGGCTTCTCCGAGGGTGCCGGATTCCTCGTCGTGGAACGGCTGTCGGACGCCCTCCGCAACGGCCATCCCGTGCTCGCCGTGGTCCGCGGCTCCGCCGTCAACCAGGACGGCGCCTCCAACGGCCTGACGGCGCCCAACGGCCCGTCCCAGCGCCGCGTCATCCGCCAGGCCCTCGCCAACGCCCGCCTCGCCGCCGACCAGATCGACGCGGTCGAGGCCCACGGCACGGGCACGACGCTCGGTGACCCGATCGAGGCGCAGGCGCTGCTGGCCACGTACGGTCAGGACCGGCCCGAGAGCGAGCCGCTGTGGCTGGGCTCGGTGAAGTCCAACATCGGTCACACGCAGGCCGCCGCCGGTGTCGCGGGCGTCATCAAGATGGTCATGGCCATGCGCCACGGCGTCCTGCCCTCCACGCTCCACGTGGACGAGCCGTCGTCGAAGGTCGACTGGTCCGAGGGGAGCGTGCGCCTGCTGACGGAGACCAGGGAATGGGGTACGAACGGCCGCCCGCGCCGGGCGGGCATCTCGTCCTTCGGCATCAGCGGCACGAACGCGCACGTCCTGGTCGAGCAGGCACCGCCGGCGGCGATCGAGGAGGAGAGGGACGCGGCACCGGTCGTGGTGCCGTGGCTGCTGTCCGCCCGTGACGAGAACGCGCTGCGGGCGCAGGCCGAGCGCCTGCTGACCCTGCTGGACTCCGGGTCGTCGCCGCAGCACAGCCCGCTCGACGTGGCCTTCTCCCTCGCCACGACCAGGGCCGCCCTCGACCACCGCGCGGCGGTCGTCGGCACGCAGCCGGACGAACTCGTCGCCGGCCTGCGCGCCCTGGCACGCGGCGAGACGGCGGCGCACGGCTCGCGGGCCGAAGGACTGCT
>NZ_JBTOLC010000113.1:0-2078 GCF_054551825.1 Streptomyces sp. L500 | reverse complement strand
AGCACCGGAACCGCTACATCACCAGGGCGGCGGCACCCCATCACCGGGGTGCCGCCGCCCTTTCGTGGGTCAGGCGACGTTGACGGCGGTCCAGGTGTCACCGACGACCTGGTACTCCGTGCTGCCGCTGCCGTAGAGGTCGGCGGCGGCCTGGAGGGTGGCCTGGCGGGCGGCCGCGTAGTCGGTGGTCGACGTCATGTACGTGGTCAGCGCCTTGTACCAGACGGCCAGGGCCTTGTCCCGGCCGATGCCGGGGACGGAGGAGCCGTCGTAGGTGGGGCTGTTGTACGTGACGCCGTTGACCGTCTTCGTACCGCTGCCCTCCGCGAGCAGGTAGAAGTAGTGGTTGGCGATGCCCGACGAGTAGTGGACGTCGACGCCGCCGGCGTCGGGGCTCCAGTAGTCGAGGGAGGCGCCGTCCTTGCTGGGCTGGTCCATGTAGCGCAGCGGGGTGCCGTTGCCGTTGATGTCGATCTTCTCGCCGATGAGGTAGTTCCCCGGGTTGTTCGGGTTCTTGGCGAAGAACTCCACACCGGTGGCGAAGATGTCGCTGGTCGCCTCGTTGAGGCCGCCGGACTCCCCGCTGTACTCCAGGCCCGCGGTGGCCGAGGTGACACCGTGGGTCATCTCGTGGCCCGCGACGTCGAGGGAGGTCAGGGGGTGGGTGTTGCCCTGGCCGTCGCCGTAGGTCATGCAGAAGCAGCTGTCGTCCCAGAAGGCGTTCACGTAGCTGTTGCCGTAGTGGACGCGGGAGTAGGACGCGACGCCGTCGTTGCGGATGCCGTTGCGGCCGAAGGTCTGCTTGTAGAAGTCCCAGGTCTCCTGCGCGCCGTAGTGGGCGTCGACGGCGGCGGTCTGCCGGTTGCTCGTGCTGCCGTTGCCCCAGACGTCGGAGGAGTTGGTGAAGAGCGTGCCGCTGCCGGAGGTGCCCTGGCGCAGGTCGGTGGTCTGGTGTCCGCCGCGCGTGTTGTCACGCATCTGGTACGAGCTGCCGCTCTTCGTGGTGCCGATGGTGACCCGGCCGTTGTACTGCCCCGTGCCGGTACCGGTCTCGATGCCGTCGAACGCGTAGAGCTTCTTGCCGCTGGTGGCGTCGGTGATGACGTGCAGCTGGCTGGGGGTGCCGTCCTTCTGCGTGCCGGTCACCACCGACTCCCAGGCCAGCACCGGCTTGCCGGAGGCGGCCCAGACGACCTTGCGCACGGTGTCCTGGGCCGGGCGGGCGAGGCTGGCGTCGGAGGCGTGCGCGAGCGCGGTCCGCTGCGCGGTGGTGGCGGGAACCTCGGGGGTGGTGCTGGGCACGGCGACGCTCCGGGACGTCGCCTTGGTGACGGTGCGCCGGTCGCCCTTGACGTGCACGACCAGGTCGCCGCCGAGGACGGGCAGTCCCGCGTACGTCCGGTCGTAGCGGGTGTGCACGGTGCCGTCGGCGTCCTTGACGACGTCCCTGGCGATCAGCCGCTCCTGCGTGCCGAGGCCCAGCGACCGGGCGGTGGCCCCGGAGCCGTCCTGGGCGGCGGATATCAGGGCGGTGCGCTGGGCGGGGGACGTCGCGGCGGCACCGGCCGACGCCGCCGTACCCGGCGCGGCGCCGGCGGTGCCGGCCTGGACGCCCGCGGCCACCATCGCGGCCGCGGCGACGAACGCCGCGCTCATCCGCGTCCGGCGGGCGGAGCGGAGGGAGGAACGGCGGTCGTCATGGGGGGTGGGTCTCACGCGAACTCCTTGGGCCCGGCCGTTTCGACGGCCTGCTGCGGGCCCGGCGGCGGGTCGCCGCCGGGGTCGTGCCTGCTGTGCCTTCGGTGGGGTCGTGCGGGCCCGTGCGGGGACGAGCCGTGGTGAGCGTGCCACCGAATCCATGCGCTTGGCAGGTCCACGACGAAGAGTTGGTCGTGAGTTGACCGATGGATGGGGGAATGACACCGATTACCGGACAGCGAGCGCAGCGTGTTCACGGCGTCGCTCGGCGTGGACGACGAGGGGCCGCGCTGTGAGGCCGCTCATGGGAGCTGGATCACATACGAAGACGGATAGTGGAGCGCCGATTCGCCCTGCGGCGCGAAGCGGGGATTCTCCGG
>NZ_JBTOLC010000112.1:0-2626 GCF_054551825.1 Streptomyces sp. L500 | reverse complement strand
GACCAGCATGCCCACGCCCTCGGACCAGCCGACACCGTCGGCCGCGTCCGCGAACGCCTTGCACCGGCCGTCCGGGGACAGGCCGCGCTGACGGGAGAACTCGATGTACGTGGTCGGGGTCGACATGACCGTCACACCACCGGCCAGCGCCAGTGAGCACTCACCCGACCGCAGCGCCTGCGCCGCCAGGTGCAGGGCAACCAGGGAGGACGAGCAGGCCGTGTCGACCGTCACCGCCGGGCCCTCGAAACCGAAGGTGTACGACACCCGGCCCGACGCCACACTGCCCGCACTGCCACTGCCCTGATACCCCTCGAACTCACGCCCGGAGAGGAGGTTGGCGTAGTCGTTGTACATCACGCCGGCGAAGACGCCCGTCTGGCTGCCGCGGAGCGACACCGGGTCGACGCCGGCCCTTTCGATCGCCTCCCACGTCGCCTCCAGCAGCAGGCGCTGCTGCGAGTCCGTCGCCAGGGCCTCACGCGGGCTCATCCCGAAGAACGCCGGGTCGAACTCCGCCGCCTCCCGCAGGAAGCCGCCCTCACGGGTGTAGACGGTCCCCGCGTGGTCGGGGTCGGGGTTGTAGAGAGCGTCGAGGTCCCAGCCGCGGTCGGCCGGGAAGCCGGAGACCGCGTCCACGCCGTCCGACACCAGCCGCCACAGGTCCTCGGGCGACGAGACCCCGCCCGGGAAGCGGCAGCTCATGCCCACGATCACCACCGGATCGTCCGCGACGGGCGGGAGCGCCCGTACCGGGACGATCGCATCGGCCTCGGTGTCCCCGCCGAACAGCTCGTCCAGCAGGAAGCGGACGAGAGCCTCCGCCGTGGGGTAGTCGAACACCACCGTCGCAGGCAGCCGGAGGCCGGTCACCGAACCCAGGCGGTTGCGCAGTTCGACAGCCGTGAGGGAGTCGAAGCCGAGGTCCTGGAAGGCCCGCGTCGGGTCCACCTCGGCGGAGCCGGCGTGGCCCAGGACCGTCGCGATCTGTCCGCGCACGACGTCGAGCAGAGCCTCGTGCCGTTCGGGCGTGGACAGCCCGCCCAGGCGCTGGATCAGCCCGGAGGCGGCGGCCGTGCCCGCGCGGCGCGTGGCCCGCGTACGGATGAGCCCGCGCAGGAGCGGGGGCGCTTCGCCCTGGTTCCGGAGCACCGGCAGGTCGAGGCGGACGGGCAGCACCGCCGCCTCACCACCGGCGACGGCACCGGCCAGCGCCGCGTCGAACAGCGCCAGCCCCTGCTCGGGCGACAGCGGCGGCATGCCCGCGCGGGTCATCCGCGCGGCCTCGGCCTCGGTCAGCGTGCCGGTCATGCCGCTGTCCTGGGCCCACGGGCCCCAGGCGAGCGACAGACCCGGCAGCCCCTCGGCCCGACGGCGCGTGACGAGCGCGTCGAGGAAGGCGTTGCCGGCCGCGTAGTTCGCCTGGCCGGGGCTGCCGAAGGTGCCGGCGACGGAGGAGAAGACGACGAACGCGTCGAGGTCGAGGTGCTGGGTGGCCTCGTGGAGGTTCCAGACAGCGTCGACCTTCGGCCGCAGGACGGTGGAAACGCGATCCGGGGTGAGGGAGGGGATGGTTCCGTCGTCGAGCACACCGGCGGTGTGCACGACGGCCGTGATGCGACCGTGCCGGGAGACGAGGTCGTCCACCGCCGCGCGGTCCGCGACGTCACACGCTTCCACCGCCACATCGACACCTTCGGCCGTCAAGTCGGCGACCAATTCCTCGGCGCCCAGGCCACTACGGCTCACCAGCAGAAGGCTGCGCACGCCATGCACGCTCACCAAGTGCCGGGCGACGATGCGGCCGAGGCCACCCGTACCACCCGTGACCAGAACCGTACCGTCAGGGCTCCACGCGACCTCCGCCGTCGCCTGCTGCTCCACCCGCGCCAGCCGGGGGACCAGGAACTCGCCATCCCGGACGAGCAACTGCGGCTCGTCCACGGCCAGCGCCCGAGAGAGAACCGAGGCGTCGGCATCACCACCGAGTTCCACCAGGCCGAAGCGGCCCGGGTTCTCCGACTGCGCCGAGCGGACCATGCCCCACACCGCCGCACCGGCCAGATCCCGACCCGTGGCGGCACCACGCGTCACGAACGTCAGACGCGACTCCTCGAACCGCTCCTCCACCAACCACGACTGCAACAGACCGAGAACACGGGCGGTGAGCTCGTGCGTCGAAGCCACCACATCGGCCTCGCCACCGATCTCCACCACGACTGCCGCAGGGACGGCCTCCGTCGCGCTGTCGCTCAGCTGGTCGAGACCCACATACGACACAGCCTCGGTGTCCGTCACCTGGACCGGGGCCCAGTCGAGCCGGAACAGCGAGTCCCTGTCCACTGTGTTGAGCTGGTCGGCCGCGATCGGACGGACCACCAGCGACTCCACGGACGCGACAGGCGCACCCGCCGTGTCCGCCACGGCGATGGACAGCCCGCCATCGGCGGCCGTACGGATACGGACCCGGACGGCAGAGGCGCCTGTGGCGTGCAGCGAGACGCCCGTCCACGAGAACGGGACTCCGCCGCCCTGGCCCTCACCATCCGCGCCGCTGAAGGCAGCGGCGTGCAGGCTCGCGTCGAACAGCGCTGGGTGCAGACCGTACGCGCCGCCGTCCACGTCC
>NZ_JBTOLC010000111.1:0-2852 GCF_054551825.1 Streptomyces sp. L500 | reverse complement strand
GCCGTTCATCTTGAACAGGTCCCCGTTGTCGGGGTTGGTGGCGAATACACCGGCGCCGCCCGCGTACAGCCGGCCCGCCGGTCCACCGACCTTGATCCAGCTGCTGCCGTTGCCGGTCCACTGGAAGACGCCGGAACGGTCCGGGGACTGGGCGAAGAGGCTACTGCCGGTGGACACGCCGCAGTTGCCGCTGGTCTCGAAGTGCTGGTTGTATTCCCATGTGACGGGAACGAGATGCCCGTCAATGGTGGCCTGCACGACGGAGCCGTTCAGTTTCTGCTCGTAGTGCAAGTGCGCCCCGGTGGTCCAGCTGCCGGTGTTGCCGACGGCGCCGATCTGCCGGCCCTGCTCCACGTCGTCGCCGACGGCGACGTCGCGCCGGTCCAGGTGCAGATACCGGGTCTGCCAGCCGCCGCCGTGGTCGATCACGATGAAGTTGCCGGCTTGACTGTCGAACTGTGAGGTGACGACGCGCCCGCCTGCCGAGGCCAGGGCGGGTGTGCCCTGGGTGGCTCCACCGACGGAGACCATGTCGACCATGTACTGGCTGGCGTGTCCGTCGTGCGTGGACGTCGTCCACCGTTGCCCGCAGGGAATGGGAAGCTGGAAGGAGGGGGTGCTGGCGACCTTGGTGTTCGCCGCCGGGACCGTCGCGGTGGTCGCGCCCGCCGCCGCGGCGGCGGGCAGGAGGGTTGTGGCCGGTGCGAGCAGCAGTGCTGCCGCCGCCAGGAAGCCGGCCCATCTGATCCTCATGCATCTCCTTGGGACGGGGTGTGATGTGGGAAGGGGGAAGTGTGGGGGCGATCGCTATTCGGTGACGATGCTCGCGGCGGGTCCGCCGACCTTGGTCCATTGGAAGGTCGCCGACCCGGACCACTGGAAGATGCCGCTCCTGTCGGGGCTCAACCCGTAGAGCCGGTCACCAGTGACCGCGAAGGTCTTCCCGGGCCCGCCGACCTTGGACCAGCTGTCCGGTACGCCGCTGAACTTGTAGAGGTCGCCGTTGCCGGGGTTGGTGGCGAACAGGCCGGCTCCACCGCCGTAGAGGGTTCCGGCCGGTCCGCCGACCTTGGTCCAGGTCGTGCCCGATCCGGTCCATTTGAAGACCGCACCACCGTTGGGCGACAGGCCGTACAGTGCCTCGTTGGTGACCGCGAAGGTCTTTCCGGGGCCGCCGACCTTGGTCCAGTTGTCGGGGGTGCCGCTGTACTTGAAGACGTCGCCGGTGGTCGGACTGGTGGCGAACAGGCCGGCGCCGCCCGCGTACAGCATGGCGGCCGGGCCGCCGATCCTCGTCCAGGTGGTCCCTGATCCGGTCCACCGGAAGACGGCCTTCTTGTCCGGGGTGAGCCCGTACAGCGCGCCGCCGGTGACGACGAACTGGGCCCCTGGTCCGCCGACCTTGGTCCAGTTGTCCGGGGTGCCGCTGTACTTGAAGATGTCGCCGGTGGTCGGGTTGGTGGCGAACAGGCCACCGTCGCCGCCGATCAGTGTGCCTGCCGGTCCGCCGATCCTCGTCCAGGAGTCTCCGGCCGTCCGCTGGTGGACGGCGCTCTTGTCGGCGCTCAGTGCGTACAGATGATGCGGGGCGTAGGGAGAGGCCCGCCAGGTGAGCGGTGCCAGGTCCACCCCGCCGGTGCCCCAGCCCGCGCTGCTGAGCCATTGACTCCCGTCGCGGTCGGTGACGACTTCGGCGGCGTGGGACGGCAGGCGGCCCACCTGGGCGGTGGCCGTGAAGTGCAGCGGATCGGAGCTCGCGTACACCTCGGCCCCGACATAGTCGGCCGGTGCGGAGCCGCCGGTGAACAGGTACCAGAGGCCGTTGCGCTGTATCACGTACGGGGATTCGGTCCAGCCGTCGCCGGGGGCGGTGAACGCGGTCTTGCGGGGGCTCCAGGTGAGCAGGTCCTGACTCGTCCGGTACGCCACGATGTTGCGTCCACCGGTGGCCGTCTCGGTGGCGGTGTAGTACATGACCCACTGGGATCCGACCCGGGCGACCATCGGGTCGCGTGCTTCGAGTCCGTCACGGAACAGTGGCCCTCCGGGCCGCCGTTCCCAGTGGACCAGATCGGTGGAGGTGGCCAGGTTGATCTGACTCCTGGACGGGTCGCCGATGGTCTGCCCGCCTGCGTAGAACATGTAGTACGTGGAGCCGGAGCGGATGACGTGCGGTGCCCACAGGTGCGACTCTCCGTAGGAGGGGTCGACCGTCAGGGCCATGGGTTGCTTGGTCCACGGCCCGCGCAGACTGGGTGCCGTGGCATGCGCGAACGAGTCCTCGTTCTCCGGGTCGGCCGGTTCGGCGTGGGTGATGCCGAACAGGTGCCAGGTCCCGGTGGCCTCGTCACGGATGAAGGTGTGGTCGTTGATGTACCAGGGCTGTGATTCCCCGGCGCCGGGGTTGTAGACCTGGACGAAGTCTCCGGCAGTCACCGAGTCGGTGTTCGCGGAGGCGGTGTTTGCGGAGGCGGAGGCGGGGGAGAGGGGTCGGGCAGGTGCCGGGGCGGCGACGGCGGGAATTATCCCGAGCGAGGCCGCGACGAAGGCAGCGGCCAGGGTGATGCGTGAGAACACGTGGCTCCAGAGAAAGGAGCGGACGGGCCCGGTCCAGCCCCGGTGGCCTGGGTCGACCCCGTCCGCTGGTGACGTCGCCGGTTACCGGCCCGCGATGAAGGAGGCGGGACCGCCGACCTTGTTCCACGCGGTGCCGTTGCCGCTCCACTTGAAGACCGCGTCGCTATTGGGCGACAGGCCGTACAACGCGTCGCCGGCGACGGCGAACTGGTGGCCTGCGCCGCCGACCTTGCTCCAGTTGTTGGGGCCGTTCATCTTGTAGAGGTCGCCGTTGG
>NZ_JBTOLC010000110.1:0-2979 GCF_054551825.1 Streptomyces sp. L500 | reverse complement strand
GCCGGCCTCGTAGGAGAGTGCCGGGACGCCCTGGTTGGCCATGCGCTTGCGGTCGATGTCGCTCAGGAACTGGCCGAGCCCGGCGCCGACCTCCCAGAGGCCGTACGCCATCGCGGTGGCGGGCAGCCCCTCGGCGTGGCGCTGCTGCGCCAGGGCGTCGAGGAAGACGTTGGCGGCCGCGTAGTTGCCCTGCCCGCCCGTCAGCACGAGCCCGCCGGCGGACGAGAACAGGACGAACGCCGCCAGGTCCATCTCACGGGTCAGCTCGTGCAACCACCAGGCCGCGTCCGCCTTCGGCGCGAGCACGGAGTGCACCTGCTCGTGCGTCAGGGCGTCGACCAGTGCACTGTCACCGATTCCGGCAGCGTGGACCACGGCGGTGAGCGGCCGGTCGATGGTGATTCCGTCCACCACGGCGACCAGCGCCCCACGGTCGGACACATCACAGGCGACGACGCGCACGTCAGCGCCCGCAGCCGTCAGCTCTGCCACGAGCTCCGGAGCACCCGGAGCCTCCAGGCCCCGGCGACTCGTCAGCGTCAGATGCCGGATTCCGTGCTCGGCCACGAGATAGCGGGCCACGACCGCACCCAAGCCACCCGTACCACCGGTAATCAGCACCCCACCCTCGACATCGAGGGAGACGTCCGCTGCCTCAAGCGCAGAGGACAGGCGCACCAGGCGCGGCACCAGCACCTCACCACCGCGCACCGCCACCTCCGGCTCACCCGAAGCCAGCGCCGCGAACAGCACCTCCCCCGGCTCACCATCAGCGTCCACCAGGACGAACCGGCCAGGGTTCTCCGCCTGGGCCGAACGCACCAGACCCCACACCGGAGCCTGCACCACATCCAACGCCACACCATCAACCACAGCCACCGCGTTGCGGGTCACCACAGCCAGCCGCGAGCCCTCGAAGCGCTCGTCGGACAGCCAGCGCCGTATCGCCTCCAGTACGTGACGCAGCACGGCTCGTACGTCGCCGGGCACATCGCCCACCGACGTCACCGCACCGCAGTCCAGCACCACCACATCCGGCACGGCACCGGACTCAGCATCCACGGCCTCGTCCCACAGTGCCCACGACACCGCCGCAGCACCATCCGCCACCGCCTCACCGGACCACTCGACCCTGTACAGCGACTCGCCCGAGCCGTCGCCCGCGTCGAGTTGCTCGGCCGACACCGGCCGGCCGACCATCGAGCCCACGGACAGGACCGGTCGCCCGGCCGTGTCGGCGACCGCCAACGCCAGCCCGCCACCGTCGAGCCGCGACAGGCGTACCCGGACCGCCGAGGCGCCCACCGCGTGGAGGGCCACATCGGTCCACGCGAAGGGGATCCTGGTCTCGCCGTCGCCCGCGCCGACGAAGATCGCGGCGTGCATGGCAGCGTCCAGCAGCGCGGGGTGGAGACCGAACGCCCCACCATCAGTGCCTTCCGGCAGCGCCACCTCCGCGAACAGCTCGTCGCCCACCCGCCACGCGGCCCGCAGGCCCTGGAACACCGGGCCGTAGCCGTAGCCGTGCTCGCGCAGCGCCTCGTACGCGCCGTCCAGCCGCACCGGTTCGGCACCGGCCGGCGGCCAGGCGCTCAGGTCGAACGCCGCCGCCTTCCGGCCGTCGGCCGTGGAATCGGCCGTGAGGAACCCGGAGGCGTGGCGGACCCATGCGCGGTCGCCCGCGTCCTCCCGCCGCGAGTACACGGCCACCGGGCGACGCCCGGCCTCGTCCGTGCCCACGACGACCTGGACCTGTATCGCACCGCGCTCGGGCAGCACCATCGGCGCGGCGAGCGTCAGCTCCTCCAGCACGTCGCAGCCGACCTCGTCGCCCGCCCGGACGGCGAGCTCCAGCAGCCCGGTGCCCGGCACGAGCACCGTGCCCCGCACCGCGTGATCGGCGAGCCACGGGTGCGAGGACACCGACAGCCTGCCCGTGAGGACCACGCCGTCCGAGTCGGGCAGCCGCAGGACCGCGCCCAGCATCGGGTGCGCCACCGTGTCCACACCGGTGGCGCTCAGGTCACCCGTGCCGGTCGTGGCGTTCACCCAGTACCGCTCGCGCTGGAAGGCGTAGGTGGGCAGATCGACACGACGGGTGCTCGGGCCGGCGAAGTACGCGTGCCAGTCCACGGCGGCACCGTGCACGTGCAGGTGACCGAGAGCGTTCGCGAGGTTCGCGACGTCGTCCCTGCCCTTGCGGAGGGCGGACACCGTCAGGGCGCCGTCCGCGGCGTCGTCGCCGAGGGTGTCCTTGACCATCCCGGTGAGCACGGCGTCGGGGCCGAGCTCAAGGAAGCGGCTCACGCCCTCGGCGAGGAGAGTGCGGACTCCGTCCGCGAAGCGGACCGCCTCGCGGACGTGGCGCACCCAGTACTCAGCGGACCCGATCTCCTCGGCCGTCGCGAGCGCGCCGGTGAGGTTGGAGACGACCGGAATGGCGGGAGCTTCGAAGGTCAGCCCCTCCACGACTTCCCGGAACTCCGCGAGCATCGGCTCCATCAGCGGGGAGTGGAACGCGTGCGAGACACGCAGACGGCTCGTCTTGCGCCCCTCCGCCTCGAAGTGCCCGGCGACCCTGACGACCGCCTCTTCCGTGCCCGAGATCACTACCGACGACGGGCCGTTGACGGCCGCGATCGCGACATCGTCCGACAGCAGCGGCAGAATCTCGTCCTCCGTCGCCTGAACCGCCACCATCGCACCGCCCGCAGGCAGCTCCTGCATCAGGCGACCACGAGCCGCCACCAACACGCACGCGTCCGCCAGCGAGAAGACCCCGGCCACATGCGCCGCCGCCACCTCACCGATCGAATGACCGGCCACATACTCCGGCCGCACACCCCACGACTCCACCAACCGGAACAGCGCCACCTCGACCGCGAACAACCCGGCCTGGGCATACACCGTCCGGTTGACCAGCTCCTCGTCCCTGCCCCAGACCACACCCCGAAGCGGACGCTCCAGGTGCTCGTCCAA
>NZ_JBTOLC010000011.1:0-188400 GCF_054551825.1 Streptomyces sp. L500 | reverse complement strand
CCTTTTAGAGAAAGCCCTGGTGGGGTTACCCGCCAGGGCTTTCTTGCGTTTACGGCCAGATCTGCCCCCTCTGCGTGACCCCCGGACGGCTGGGGGTAAGGTCAGGGGGAATCGTTGGTACATATCCCCACAGGAGGCCCCCGGGTGGAGGTCCAGGAGACGCGCGTCCAGACCGACCGCGTCCTCACCATCCCGAACATCCTCAGCATGGCGCGCCTCGTCGGCGTTCCCCTGTTCCTGTGGCTGATTCTTCAGAAGTACGACGGCTGGGCGCTCCTCGTCCTGGCGCTCAGCGGTGTCAGCGACTACCTCGACGGAAAGCTCGCCCGGCGCTGGAACCAGGTCAGCAGCCTCGGCCGGCTGCTCGACCCGGCCGCCGACCGGCTCTATGTCCTCTCCACCCTCTTCGGTCTGACCTGGCGTGAGATTCTTCCGCTCTGGCTGACCGTGGCCCTGCTGGCCCGTGAGGCGATGCTGCTGGTCATGGTGTGGATCCTGAGGCGGCACGGCTATCCGCCGCCGCAGGTGAACTTCCTCGGCAAGGCCGCGACCTTCAACCTGATGTACGCCTTCCCGTTGCTGCTTCTCAGTGATGGATCCGGCTGGCTCTCGTCCCTCGCCGCGATTTTCGGATGGGCGTTCGCCGGATGGGGTACAACCCTCTATTGGTGGGCAGGGATCCTCTACGTGGTCCAGGTCCGCCGACTCGTCCGGGCGGATGCCACGGCCGACTGATCTCGCCGTACCCACCGGCCTCGCAGGGCAGGAGCCCCTGCGGGCGCGCGTGGACGCGCGGCCCCGGCCGGGCTCGTCGGGCGGTTTCGTCGGCATGACCGTCGTCTCTCAAGGAGGACGCTTCCGACATGAAGGCCGTCGTGATGGCCGGAGGCGAAGGCACCCGCCTTCGCCCCATGACCTCGAGCATGCCCAAGCCGCTCCTGCCCGTGGCCAACCGCCCGATCATGGAGCATGTGCTCCGCCTGCTGAAGCGGCACGGGCTCACCGAAACCGTGGTGACCGTACAGTTCCTGGCCTCCCTGGTACGGAACTACTTCGGTGACGGTGAGGAACTCGGCATGGAGCTCACCTATGCCAACGAGGAGAAGCCACTCGGCACCGCGGGCAGCGTCAAGAACGCCGAGGAGGCGCTCAAGGACGACGCCTTCCTCGTCATCTCGGGCGACGCCCTCACCGATTTCGACCTCACCGACCTGATCCGTTTCCACAAGGAGAAGGGCGCCCTGGTCACGGTCTGTCTGACGCGCGTCCCCAATCCGCTGGAATTCGGCATCACGATCGTCGACGAGCAGGGCAAGGTCGAACGCTTCCTGGAGAAGCCCACATGGGGTCAGGTCTTCTCCGACACCGTCAATACGGGCATCTATGTCATGGAGCCCGAGGTCTTCGACTATGTGCGGCCCGATGTTCCGGTCGACTGGTCGGGGGACGTCTTCCCGCAGCTGATGAAGGAAGGCAAGCCCATCTTCGGCTATGTGGCCGAGGGCTACTGGGAGGACGTCGGCACCCACGAGAGCTATGTGAAGGCGCAGGCTGATGTCCTGGAGGGCAAGGTCGATGTCGACATAGACGGCTTCGAGATCTCGCCCGGCGTCTGGGTGGCCGAGGGCGCCGAGGTGCATCCCGACGCGGTCCTGCGCGGCCCGCTCTACATCGGCGACTACGCGAAGGTCGAGGCCGGCGCCGAGATCCGCGAGCACACGGTCGTGGGCTCCAACGTCGTCGTCAAGAGCGGCGCCTTTCTCCACAAGGCCGTCGTCCACGACAACGTCTACGTCGGCCAGCAGAGCAATCTGCGCGGCTGTGTCATCGGGAAGAACACCGACATCATGCGGGCGGCCCGGATCGAGGACGGCGCCGTCATCGGCGATGAGTGCCTCGTCGGTGAGGAATCGATTATCCAGGGCAATGTCCGGGTCTATCCCTTCAAGACCATCGAGGCCGGCGCATTCGTCAACACCTCCGTCATCTGGGAGTCCCGGGGGCAGGCCCATCTCTTCGGCGCGCGCGGTGTGTCCGGGATCCTCAATGTGGAGATCACGCCCGAGCTGGCGGTCCGGCTCGCCGGGGCGTACGCGACGACGCTGAAGAAGGGAGCCACCGTCACCACGGCACGTGACCACTCCCGTGGCGCCCGTGCTCTCAAGCGCGCGGTGATCTCGGCCCTTCAGGCCAGCGCCATCGACGTCCGCGACCTGGAGAACGTCCCCCTGCCGGTGGCCCGGCAGCAGACCGCGCGGGGCAGTGCCGGCGGCATCATGATCCGTACGTCGCCCGGGGTGCCGGACTCGGTGGACATCATGTTCCTGGACGAGCGCGGCGCCGACCTCTCCCAGGCGGGGCAGCGCAAGCTCGACCGGGTCTACGCCCGCCAGGAGTACCGGCGTGCGTTCCCCGGCGAGATCGGCGATCTGTCCTTCCCCTCCAGCGTCTACGACTCCTACACGGGCTCACTGCTGAGGTCCGTGGACACCACCGGGGTCGCCGAGGCGGGGCTGAAGGTGGTCGTCGACGCCTCGAACGGCAGCGCGGGGCTCGTTCTGCCCAGCCTGCTGGGCCGGCTGGGCGTGGACGCGCTCACCATCAACCCCGGGCTGGACGAGGCCCGTCCCACCGAGACCGCCGACACCCGCCGGTCCGGGCTGGTGCGGCTGGGGGAGATCGTGGCGTCGGCGCGGGCCGCGTTCGGGGTGCGGTTCGACCCGGTGGGCGAGCGGATCTCGCTGGTGGACGAGCGCGGCCGCATCGTGGAGGACGATCGCGCGCTGCTGGTCCTGCTGGACCTGGTGGCCGCCGAGCGGCGCAGCGGACGGGTGGCGCTGCCGGTGACCACGACCCGGATCGCCGAGCAGGTGGCCGCGTACCACGGGACGCAGGTGGAGTGGACGACGACGTCGCCGGACGATCTGACGAGGGTGGGCCGGCAGGAGTCGACGATCTTCGGCGGCGACGGGCGCGGCGGCTTCATCATCCCGGAGTCCAACAGCGTCTTCGACGGTACGGCCGCTTTCGTCCGGTTGATCGGGCTGGTGGCCCGGACCCAGCTCACGCTCAGCCAGATAGACGCGCGGATCCCCAGGGCGCACGTCCTGCGCCGGGACCTGGCCACGCCGTGGGCCGTCAAGGGCCTGGTGATGCGGCATGTGGTGGAGGCCGCCGGGGACCGTTCGGTGGACACGACGGACGGGGTGCGGGTGGTCGAGGCCGACGGGCGCTGGGTGATGGTGCTGCCGGACCCGGCGGAGGCGGTGACGCATCTGTGGGCGGAGGGGCCTGACGACGCCTCCGCGCAGGCGCTGCTGGACGAGTGGTCGGCGGTCGTGGACGGCGCCGGGCGCTGACGGCCCCGGGGGGCGTCGTCCTGCCCGGGCCGGGGGATGTTCCCCCGGTGTTCCGGGAGTGTCGTGAATCCGTACCGGATCCGGCACGCCGGTGGGGCCATTGGGAGACGACGCCCCCGACGTGCGACGATGTGCGGCATGCCGCAGCAGCCCCCCGTTCGGAGCACCTCGTCGCCACCGTCGCGTCCCGACGCGTCGATGTCGCTGCTGACCAATGTGATGGATCACAGCCTCGACGAGGGCTACGCGGAGGCGGCGGCCCGGCGGGCCGAGGGCGGCAAGGGCCTGCCGAGTACCCTGCGGGCGAAGTTGGGGCTGGCCGCCGCCTTGCTGCTGTCGGCCGTCGTGGTGACGCTGGGGGCCGCGCAGGCGCGGATATCGGCACCGACGCTGGCCAAGGAGCGCGAGCAGCTCATCCAGCGGATCGAGGCGGAGACCTCCGCCGCCGACAGCCTCCAGAAGAACGTCGACTCCCTGCGGGACGCGGTCGGTACCAAGCAGCGTGACGCGCTGCGGAAACACGGTGGGGACAAGGCCGAGTTGGTGTCGCTGCTCGCCGGGGCCACGCCGGTGCGCGGGCCCGGGATCAAAGTGGTGGTCGACGACGCCAAGCAGGCCAGGACCAGTGGGGGCGGGCCCCGGGAGAGCAGTGGCTTCTCCGACACCGGGCGGGTGCGCGACCGCGACATGCAGCGTGTCGTCAACGGTCTGTGGCAGTCCGGCGCCGAGGCGATCGCCATCAACGGTCAGCGGCTGACGGCGCTGTCGGCGATCAGGGCCGCGGGTGACGCCATACTGGTCGACAACAGACCGCTGGTGCCGCCGTACACGGTGCTGGCGATCGGGGACGGGCAGCGGCTCAGCACCGCGTTCCAGGACAGCGTCGACGGCCAGTACCTGCATGTGCTCCAGCAGAACTACGGGGTCCGCGCGAGCATTTCCACTCAGGACGAGGTCCGGCTGCCTCCCGCGCCGAGTCTGATCGTACGTACCGCAACACCAGGGAAGGGCACATCGTGATCGCCGTATTGGGCCTCATCGTGGGAGTCGTGGTCGGGCTGGTCGTCCGTCCCGTGGTGCCGACGGCGGTCGAGCCCTACCTTCCCATCGCCGTCGTGGCGGCGCTCGACGCGGTGTTCGGCGGCCTCCGGGCGATGCTGGACGGGATCTTCGACGACAAGGTCTTCGTGGTCTCGTTCCTGTCCAACGTGGTCGTGGCCGCGCTCATCGTCTTCCTGGGCGACAAGCTCGGCGTCGGCGCGCAGCTGTCCACCGGTGTGGTGGTCGTCCTGGGCATTCGTATCTTCTCCAACGCGGCCGCCATCCGGCGGCACATCTTCCGGGCGTGAGACCGATGAGCGCAGACGACACTCCCGACAAGTCCGGACAGCAGGGACGACCGGAGGAGCCGGGGAAAGAGGAGAAGCGGGAGCGGCCCGAGCCGCCGGCCGGGGCACCGGGCGAGCCGGAGGCGGAGCGCCCGGAGGAGGAGCGCCCCGAGGAGGCCGCAGAGCCGGAGGCCGGGGTGCCCGGGCCCGGGGAGCCCGGTCCGGAGCAGCCCGTACCCGGTCCCGTCCCCCCAAAGAAAACCGTTCCCGAGGCCGCCCCGTTGACGGGACGTCAACGGCTGATGAGCGGGCTGTGGCCCCCAAGGCTGACGCGTGCCCAGCTCACCGTGGCGGTGCTGCTGTGCGTCCTCGGGCTGGGCCTGGCCATCCAGGTCCGTTCGACGAGCGACAACAGCGCCCTGCGCGGCGCCCGGCAGGAGGATCTCGTACGGATCCTGGACGAACTGGACAACCGCACCAAGCGGCTGGAGGACGAGAAGCGCCGGCTGGACGGTCAGCGGTCCGAGCTGGAGAGCAGCTCCAACCAGGCCGCCGAGGCCCGTAAGCAGACCGCGCAAAAGGAGGAGCAGCTCGGGGTGCTCGCGGGTACGGTGGCGGCCGAGGGGCCCGGCATCGAGCTCACGGTGAGCGACAGCAAGGGGACCGTCGAGTCGGACAAGCTGCTCGACACGATCCAGGAGCTCCGGGCCGCGGGCGCGGAGGCGATCCAGATCAACGATGTCCGGGTCGTCGCGGGCACCTACTTCTCGGGCTCCGCGGGAAAGGTGGAGATCGATGGGAAAAAGGTCTCGCAGCCCTATAAGTTCAAGGTCATCGGCAAGCCCCAGGACCTGGAGCCCGCGCTGAACATCCCCGGTGGTGTGGTGCAGACTCTCGAGAAGGAGCAGGCGTCGGTGAGTGTCTCCCGGTCTGAGAAGATCATTGTGGACGCCTTGCGCCCGGCGAAGCGGCCTGACTACGCTCGGTCGTCATCGCAGTGAGACGGGCGCGCGAGCGGGGCCCATGGGGAGGGCGGGAGGTTGCGGGGGGTCGGCGCACCAAGTCAAGGGTGCGTGATGGAAACTGTCTGTTGACTGCGGACGTTGTAGAGATGTCCAGGTCGGACGGTGTGTGCAGCAAGGGTTTGTCCTGCCCCACGGGCGGGTCTGTTTCGGTCAAGGGGAATCGCCCGTGAAGTTGTTTGCGAAGTTGTTCGGCAAGAGCGCACGCCAGGACGGCGGTACCGCCCGGCACCGGGCGCCGCGGTCCGGCGACGGCGGCGAGAACGTCCAGGAAGGCCGCCCGCTGTTCCGGGACCAGGTCGACGCCCAGGGCTACGGGGGCGACATTCCGGGCGGTCCGGGCGCGTCCTCTGTTGACCCTGCCCAGGCGGGGCGCATAGGTTTCGGGGCACCAGCGACCTCAAGTGCGGGTGGAGGGTTTGCCTTGCCGGTATGTACGAGGTGTGGCCACCGGAACGCCGAGGCCAGCCGGTTCTGTTCCAACTGCGGTGCTCCGCTGCGGCCGGGCGCGGTCGCCGAGCGCGCGTCGGAGACGACCTCGACCATCTCCATCTCCGGTCTCGAGGCGTACGACTCGGAGACCACCGGCCAGACGGCCATCCCGGCGCTCTCGCCCGAGGCGCAGGCCGCGGTCGAGGCGCTGCCCCAGGGCTCGGCCCTGCTGGTGGTGCGCCGGGGCCCCAACTCGGGCAGCCGTTTCCTGCTGGACGCGGAGGTGACCACCGCGGGCCGGCACCCGCAGAGCGACATCTTCCTCGACGACGTCACCGTCTCGCGCCGGCACGTGGAGTTCCGCCGGGGCCACGACGGCAGCTTCACCGTCACCGACGTCGGCAGCCTCAACGGCACGTACGTCAACCGTGAGCAGATCGAGTCGGTCGTCCTGTCCAACGGCGACGAGGTGCAGATCGGCAAGTACCGGCTGGTCTTCTTCGGCAGCCAGCGGGGGATCTGACCGTTCCCGGACGTGGTCCGGGGCACCTCCAGGGAAGGGCCATGCTTCGAACACCGTCGGGCGGTACCGGATCCTCCGGTGCCGCCGGCGCGGAGGGCCGGCTGGTGAGCATCGGAACGGTGCTCAACCTGTTGCGCGAGGAGTTCCCCGAGGTCACCATCTCCAAGATCCGTTTCCTGGAGGCGGAGGGCCTGGTGGAGCCCCGGCGCACCCCGTCCGGCTACCGCAAGTTCAGTACGGAGGACGTGGCCCGGCTCGCGTACGTGCTGCGGGTGCAGCGCGATCACTACCTCCCGCTCAAGGTCATCCGGGAGCAGCTGGACGCCCTGGCCCGGGGCGAGCGGGTCCAGCTGCCCGCCCCCGCGCAGCCGAGGGACGCCCTCGACCTCGCGGACGTCCTGGACGAGCCCGGGGCGCCCGCTACGGCCCCCACAGGGCCCGAGGGGCCCGTGACGGCCCGTATCGGCCGTACGGAGCTGCTGGCGGGCGCCGGGGTCACCGAGGAGGAGCTGGCCGAGTGGGAGTCCTACGGGCTGCTCACGGCCCACCCGGACGGCGGATTCGACGCCGACGCCCTCACGATCGCCAAGCTCGTCGCCGACCTGGGCCGTTTCGGTCTTGAGCCGCGCCACCTACGGGCCGTGAAGGCCGCAGCCGAGCGGGAGGCCGGTCTCGTCGAGCAGGTGGTCGCCCCCCTGCGCCGCCACCGCAATCCGCAGACCAGGGCCCATGCCGAGGCCACGGCCAGGGAACTGGCCGCCCTGTCCGTACGGCTCCACGCGGCCCTGGTGAGGGCCGCGCTCCAGCCCCGTGGCCAGTGACAGTGAGTGCCCGACTACCCAAACCCGCCGGGCACGGCCTAGGGTTGCTGTGTGAACGAGCTCGATGTCGTGGGTGTCCGGGTGGAAATGCCCTCAAACCAGCCGATCGTGCTCCTGCGTGAAGTGGGAGGCGATCGCTACCTCCCGATTTGGATCGGACCGGGAGAGGCGACGGCGATCGCCTTCGCCCAGCAGGGCATGGCGCCTGCCCGTCCGCTGACCCACGACCTGTTCAAGGACGTGCTGGAGGCGGTCGGACAGCAGCTCGCGGAGGTTCGCATCACGGATCTGCGCGAAGGCGTCTTCTACGCGGAGCTCGTCTTCGCCAGCGGGGTGGAGGTCAGCGCGCGGCCGTCCGACGCCATAGCGCTCGCGCTGCGCACCGGCACGCCGATCTACGGCAGTGACGGGGTGCTGGACGACGCGGGGATCGCCATCCCGGACGAGCAGGAGGACGAGGTGGAGAAGTTCCGCGAGTTCCTCGACCAGATCTCGCCGGAGGACTTCGGCAGCAGCAGCCAGTAGGGCCGCATTCGAGTAGCTTTTCCCGCTACCTGGACACGTAAAACCACTCTCAGGGTGATTATCACTCGGCGTGCCGAGTGTGGCGATCGTTGACGCACCCCGAGCGACTGCCTACCGTCGAGAAGGCAGGTCAAGGACGGAGGTCGGCGTGAGAAGCACGGGCGACGGTACGGCGGTCGGCGGTCCGTATCCGCTGCATGGGGGAACGGTCGAACCAGTGCCCCGCTATTCCGCGACGGCGGCGGTGACCACCCCACGGGGAAGCGAGTCCGAGGGCGTGGTTGCCTCCCGGAGCTCCGAAGGCATCGGGTACCGGGGGCCGACGGCGTGCGCGGCCGCGGGCATCACCTATCGGCAGCTCGACTACTGGGCGCGCACGGGGCTCGTGGAGCCCAGCGTGCGGCCCGCCTACGGGTCGGGCAGCCAGCGGCTCTACAGCTTCCGGGACGTGGTCGTCCTGAAGATCGTGAAGCGGCTGCTGGACACCGGGGTCTCGCTCCAGAACATCCGCACCGCCGTGCAGCATCTGCGCTCGCGCGGCATGGCGGATCTGGCGCAGATGACGCTGATGAGCGACGGCGCCACGGTCTACGAGTGCACCTCGCCCGACGAGGTCGTCGACCTCCTCCAGGGCGGCCAGGGTGTCTTCGGGATCGCCGTGGGCGTCGTCTGGCGCGATGTCGAGAGCGCCCTCGCCCAGCTCCACGGGGAGCGGGTGGACACCGGTGAGACGCTCGTGGGCCACAACCCGGCCGACGAGCTCGCCCGCCGCCGCAACCGGGCGGGCTGAGGCCCTCCGGGGCCCGTGGTACGACAGCGTGACAGGGCGCCCCGCGCAGGCCGTGACAGCGGCCGGCGCGGGGCGCCTCTTCGTACATCGGTGCGAATGTCAGTGGTATGCGGCAGCATCTGTCCTGTGAGGGGTGCGCCGACGATTCTCCATCTGGACATGGACGCGTTCTACGCTTCGGTGGAGCAGGCGTCCAAGCCGAGCCTGCGCGGAAAACCCGTGGTGGTGGGCGGGCTGGGCCCCCGCGGCGTGGTGGCCACGGCCTCGTACGAGGCGCGGGTCTTCGGCGTCCACTCCGCCATGGCGACGGCGCAGGCCCGCAGGCTCTGCCCCAACGCCGCCTATCTCACCCCGCGGTTCGCCCTGTACCAGCGGGTCAGCCAGGTGGTGATGGCGCTGCTGGGCGAGCTGTCCCCGCTGGTGGAGCCGCTCAGTCTCGACGAGGCGTTCGTCGACCTCGAAGCGGGCGGGGTGCCGCCCACCGGTGCGGCCGCCCGCGCGGTGGCGGAGCGGCTGCGGCGCGACATCGAGGCGGCCACGGGGCTCACGGCCTCGGTGGGGCTGGCCGGCTCCAAGATGTTCGCGAAGATCGCCTCCGAGGAGGCCAAGCCGGACGGCCTCAAGATCATCGAGCCCGGCACGGAGCTGGAGGTGCTCGGCCCGATGTCGGTCCGGACGATTCCGGGCGTCGGCCCCGCCACCGCCGAAACGTTGCGGCGCGCCGGCATCACCACCGTGGCGGAGACGGCCGAGGCCGGTGAGGACGAGCTGGTGCGCCTCCTCGGCAAGGCCCATGGCGCCGGGCTCCACGCCCTGGCCACCGGGCACGACGACCGCCCCGTCGTCGCCGAGCGGGACGCCAAGTCCGTGTCCGTGGAGGACACCTTCGCCGAGGACCTCACCGACCGGACCCGGGTGCAGCTGGAGATCGCCCGCCTCGCCGACCGCTGTGTGACCCGGCTGCGCGGCGCCGGGCGCTCGGGCCGCACGGTCGTCATCAAGGTCCGGCGGTACGACTTCTCGACCCTGACCCGCTCGGAGACCCTGCGCGGCCCGACCGACGACCCCGCCGTGGTGCGCGAGGCGGCCGCCCGGCTGCTGGAGGGAGTGGACACCACGGCCGGGGTGCGGCTGCTGGGCGTGGGCGTCTCGGGCCTCGCCGACTACACCCAGGAGGACCTCTTCGCCCAGGCCGCCGCCGGCGCCGCCGAGGCCGCAGCGGCGGCCAGGGCGGCCGAGGACGCCGAGGCCGCACCCCAAGAGCCCGAGACGTCCCAAGAGCCTCAGAAGGCCCCCGAGGGTCCGCCGCGATGGCTTCCCGGGCTGGACGTCCGCCACGACGAGCACGGGCCGGGCTGGGTGCAGGGCAGCGGCGTCGGACGCGTCACCGTCCGCTTCGAGGAACCCTGGTCGGCGCCCGGCCGGGTGCGGACCTTCCGCGTCGACGACCCGGCGCTCCACCCCGCCGACCCCCTGCCGCTGATCCGCCCGGCCGACGATCAGCCGCCCGCGCCGCCCGCCCCCTCAGGGTCCCCGGACGAGGACTCCCCGGACGCGGGCTCCCCGGCGGCCGTGCCGTCGGGCGCCGGCGCCGGCGGCGGTGGCGGTGCCGGCTCGGGCGAGGGCAGCTCCAGCCCGTAGTGCCGGTAGAGCCGCAGCTCCTGCGCGGGGGAGAGGTGCCGGCCCACCCCGAAACCGGGCGCCTCCCTGATCAGCGCGCGCTCAAAGGGGATGCGCAGGCCGTCGTCCTCCACCCGGCTCGGCTCCAGCGGCACGAAGGCGTCCCGGCCGAACAGGCCGGTGCGCACGGCCGCCCACTCCGGCACCCCGGTCGCGTCGTCCAGGTACACCTCGTCCACGGTGCCGATCTTCACGCCGTCCCGGTCGAAGGCCTTGCGCCCGATGAGGCTCCGGGGGTCGATGTCGGTCTGCACGGCTCCTCCGCTGCTCCCCGCCCATGACGGTCCTCGTCACCACGAAAAACCACGAAGGTGAAACCGGCCACTCGGGAGATCCACCCGGAAACCCTCGCTGGTAGGCTGGCCAGTGGCCGCAGACCCCGTGCGGGAGAGCTCTTCTCGAAGCCCACAAAGGCGTTCGTGGAAGGCGCCGAAGGAGCAAATCCTCCCCGGAATCTCTCAGGCACCCGTACCGCATGGACGAGGTCACTCTGGAAAGCAGGGCGGGCCCAGGTCAGGCAGTAACGCCGAAGCCCCTCCTCACCGACGGTGAAAGCCGGGTCGTGCGCCGCGGTCCGGTGAAGCTCTCAGGTTGAGATGACAGAGGGGGAGGCCGTCCGGGTACCCGCGCCGTGGTGCCCCTCGCAGGTCGCATCGACCAGGAGGCCTCCGCAGATGACCGTCCACCGCATCGCCCTCACCGACCTGGAGCGCGGCACGCCCTTCGAGGCGCGCCACATAGGTCCCGACACCGCCGCCCAGGCCAAGATGCTCGCCCAGGTCGGTTTCGGCTCGCTCGACGAGCTCACCGCCGCCGCGGTGCCGGACGCGATCAAGAGCGCCGGGGCGCTCGGTCTGCCCGAGGCCCGCACCGAGGCCGAGGTCCTCGCCGAGCTCCGCTCCCTCGCCGACCGCAATACCGTGCTCACCTCCATGATCGGCCTGGGCTACCACGGCACGTTCACCCCGCCGGTGATCCTCCGCAACGTCATGGAGAACCCCGCCTGGTACACGGCCTACACGCCCTACCAGCCGGAGATCTCCCAGGGCCGCCTGGAGGCCCTCCTCAACTTCCAGACGGTCGTCGCCGACCTGACCGGGCTGCCCACCTCCGGCGCCTCCCTCCTCGACGAGGGCACCGCCGCCGCCGAGGCCATGTCCCTCTCCCGGCGCGTCGGCAAGGTCAAGGACGGTGTCTTCCTCGTCGACGCCGACACCCTCCCGCAGACCGTCGCCGTCATCGAGACGCGCGCCGAGCCCACCGGCGTCGAGGTCGTCGTCGCCGACCTGTCCGCGGGCATCCCCGAGGAGCTCGCCGAGCGCGGCGTCTTCGGCGTCCTGCTCCAGTACCCCGGGGCCTCCGGCGCCGTGCGCGACCTCCGCCCGGTCATCGAGCGGGCCCACGAGCTCGGCGCGATCGTCACCGTCGCCGCCGATCTCCTCGCCCTCACCCTCCTCACCCCGCCCGGCGAGCTCGGCGCCGACATCGCCGTGGGCACCACCCAGCGCTTCGGCGTCCCCATGGGCTTCGGCGGCCCCCACGCCGGATTCATGGCCGTCCGCGACAAGTTCGCCCGCAGCCTGCCCGGCCGCCTCGTCGGCGTCTCCGTCGACGCCGACGGCGACAAGGCCTACCGCCTGGCCCTCCAGACCCGCGAGCAGCACATCCGCCGCGAGAAGGCCACCAGCAACATCTGCACCGCCCAGGTGCTCCTCGCCGTCATGGCCGGCATGTACGCCGTGTACCACGGCCCCGAGGGCCTCGCCGCGATCGCCCGCCGCACCCACCGCTACGCCGCGATCCTCGCCGAGGGCCTGCGCGCCGGGGGCGCCGAGGTCGTCCACGGCGCCTACTTCGACACCGTCACCGTGCGCGTGCCCGGCCGGGCCGCCGAGGTCGTCGAGGCCGCCCGCGAGCGCGGCGTCAACCTCCGCCCGACCGACGCCGACCACGTCGGCATCTCCTGCGACGAGACCACCACCCGCGCCCACCTGGCCGCCGTCTGGGCCGCGTTCGGCGTGGAGGCCGACGTCGAGGCGCTCGACCGGACGACCTTCGACACGCTCCCCGAGGGCCTGCTGCGCGGCGACGAGTACCTCACCCACCCGGTCTTCCACCAGCACCGCTCCGAGACCGCGATGCTGCGCTACCTGCGCCGCCTCGCCGACCGCGACTACGCCCTGGACCGGGGCATGATCCCGCTCGGCTCGTGCACCATGAAGCTCAACGCCACCACCGAGATGGAGCCGGTCACCTGGCCGGAGTTCGGCCAGCTGCACCCCTTCGCGCCCATCGAGCAGGCCGAGGGCTACACCACCCTCATCACCGAGCTCGAGGAGCGGCTCGCCGAGGTCACCGGCTACGACAAGGTCTCCCTCCAGCCCAACGCCGGCTCCCAGGGCGAGCTCGCGGGCCTGCTGGCCGTCCGCGCGTACCACCGCGCCAACGGCGACACGCAGCGCACCGTCTGCCTCATCCCGTCCTCCGCGCACGGCACCAACGCCGCCAGCGCCGTGATGGCGGGCATGAAGGTCGTCGTCGTCAAGACCGCCGACGACGGCGAGGTCGACGTCGAGGACCTGCGCGCCAAGATCGAGCAGCACCGCGACGAGCTCGCCGTGCTGATGATCACCTACCCCTCCACCCACGGCGTCTTCGAGGAGCACGTCGCCGACATCTGCGCGGCCGTCCACGACGCCGGCGGCCAGGTGTACGTCGACGGCGCCAACCTCAACGCCCTGGTGGGCCTGGCCAAGCCGGGCCGGTTCGGCGGCGACGTCTCGCACCTGAACCTCCATAAGACCTTCTGCATCCCGCACGGCGGCGGCGGCCCCGGCGTCGGCCCGGTCGCCGTCCGCGCCCACCTCGCCCCGTACCTGCCCAACCACCCGCTCCAGCCCACCGCGGGCCCGGCCACGGGCGTCGGCCCGATCTCGGCCGCGCCCTGGGGCTCCGCGGGCATCCTGCCGATCTCCTGGTCGTACGTCCGCCTGATGGGCGGCGAAGGCCTCAAGCGCGCCACGCAGGTCGCGGTGCTCGGCGCCAACTACATCGCCAAGCGCCTGGAGCCCCACTACCCGGTGCTCTACACCGGCCCGGGCGGCCTGGTCGCGCACGAGTGCATCGTGGACCTCCGGCCGCTGACCAAGGCGACCGGCGTGAGCGTCGACGACGTCGCCAAGCGCCTGATCGACTACGGCTTCCACGCGCCGACCATGTCCTTCCCGGTCGCCGGCACGCTGATGATCGAGCCGACGGAGAGCGAGGACCTCGCCGAGCTCGACCGGTTCTGCGAGGCGATGATCGCCATCCGCGCCGAGATCGAGAAGGTCGGCACGGGGGAGTGGCCCGCCGAGGACAACCCGCTGCGCAACGCCCCGCACACCGCCGCCTCGGTGACGGGCGCGTGGGAGCACCCCTACACCCGCGACGAGGCCGTCTTCCCGGGCGGGCAGTCGAAGGCCGACAAGTACTGGCCGCCGGTGCGCCGCGTGGACGGCGCCTACGGTGACCGCAACCTGGTCTGCTCCTGCCCGCCGCTGGACGAGTACGAGGGCTGACAAGTACCCGCACGGGTGGGGGCCGGTCCGGCGCTACGGCGCCGGACCGGCCCCTTCGTGTCGTACGCCGCCGTGCGGCGTGCCGGGCGAGGGCGGTGGGGCCGCGTCAGGCGGCGGTGACCACCTGGTCGGTGCCCAGCGCCCGGTGCGGAGCGATGATCTGTCCGTCCGGCAGCAGCTCACCGGTGTCCTCGAAGCAGAGGACGCCATTGCACAGAAGACTCCATCCCTGCTCCGGGTAGGCGACCACGAGGTGGGCGGCCTCCCGGTCGGCGGAGTCGGCTGACGGGCACGTGGGCTGGTGCGGGCACATGGAAGTGATCTTTCGCTCTGATGTGGTGGCTGTCCTGCGGCTCGACGCGTCGCTCATGCCGCCCCCCGTTGTCATCGTCGGTCGGTCCCAGTCTTGCCCTACGGGCCTCGTTCCGCAGGGATTTCCCAGGGACGCTCCTCACGGGGTGATGACGCGTCACCCGCGCGGGCGGTTGCTCCCAACTGGACGGTCCCTTCGGGGGGTTCGGGATGGCCGCATCGGACTAGCCCGGAAGGGTGAAGGGCGGGGACAGCGGTGCGCCCCGCGACTCCCCTGGTGCGGGGAGGCACGGGGCGCGACGGTTCCGGGGCCCGGCCGGGTCGGCTCCGCCGGTCCGTGAGGTCCGGTCGGGCGGTCGTCAGGCCGTCGCCCGCAGCCGGTGCGGGGGCGCCAGCCGGGGCGTCAGCGCGGGCAGCAGATCGGCGGCCCGGTGCGGGCGGTGGGCCGCGATGCCGGGCGGCGCCGGTGCGAGGGGGACGAGCACGTCGCCCGGGGCGAACAGCTCGGAGGCGGCGTCGGCCGTGATGTCCGCGTGCAGCCAGAGGGTGAGCATGTAGAGCTCGGGCACCGACAACAGCCGTGGCTGGTACGCGGTGGTCAGCGCCTCGGCCTGGCGCAGGGCCAGCTCGGTGGAGGCCACGTACGGCCCCTCGCAGAAGTGGGAGAACGCCCAGCCGTCGGCCGTGAGCACGGCCTCGCCGGCCGCCACGGCCCGCTCTCCCTCCTTGATCTGGAACCGCCAGCCGGTCAGCCGGGTGCGCGGCACCCCGCCGGGCTTGCCCGCCCGCTCCAGCAGGTGGACGGGCAGCGGGAGTTCGGTGCTGAGCGGGGTCCGGGCGGACCGCAACGAGGGGGTACGGGCCTCACGGACGGCGGTGGGGGAACCGAGGGCCGCCAGGACCGTGCGGAGGGCAGGCGCGGGAGCAGGGGGAACATGCAGCGGCATGGTGGGTCGCCTCTCGCTCAAGGAAAGACACGGGGGTGCGGGGCGGGGTGCGGACGACGCTGTCGGCGTGCGGGGTCAGAGGGGGGCCGGGACCGACTCCGGGGCGCCTGCTCTCTGCCTCATTCCGGAGTTTATACGACACTTGTTCACATGATGTTTCGGCTAGCTGTCGCGGGTATTTCCGGCAAGGGCAATTCAGGTCCCGATTCCGGGGGGATTTCGGTGTTTTTGTGAAGGCCGCGCGCCCATGACCTCGGCTTCGTCACCGTATACGGTGGGCCGGATCCGATCGGTGTTTATCACCAGCGCATTGCGCCCCGCCCGCCGCTTGTTTCATGCCGACGGAATGTGCCGGAGCGCACCGGGTGAGAGCCTATCGCTTCCCCGTGCGCCGCGGGGCGTTATGGATCGTCCCGCCTGGGCATCATCGACCGTGACAAGAGGCCGGTGCGGCGGGCGGCCCGTCCGGGAGGGAGGCTTCGCATGGGGGAGAAGGTCGCGGCCCTGGGGTTCGATCTCGCCGACCGGCAGCGCCACCGGGAGAAGCTCCGGCGGTGTCTGGACGGGCTGGCGAGGCTGCTGGAGGAGAAGCGCTTCGACCGTCCCCGCAATCTCATGGGGCTGGAGATCGAGCTGAATCTCGCGGGCCCCGACGGTATGCCGAGCATGGTGAATGCCGAGGTGCTGGAGCGTATCGCCAGCCAGGATTTCCAGACCGAACTCGGGCGATTCAACCTTGAAGTGAACATCGTCCCGCACCGGCTCTCGGGAAGGGTTCTCGACCAGCTCGCCGAGGAACTGCGCACGGGCCTGTCCTACGCGGACCGCAGGGCCATGGAGGTGGGCTCCGGCATCGTCATGATCGGAATACTGCCCACGCTCACCGACCGGGACCTGGTCCATGCGAACCTCTCCGCCGCCGACCGGTACTTCCTGCTCAACGACCAGGTCGTGGCCGCCCGGGGCGAGGAGTTCACCATCGACATCGCCGGAGTGGAACGGCTGACCTGCACCGCCCGCTCCATCGCCCCCGAGGCCGCCTGCACCTCCGTCCAGCTCCATCTCCAGGTCACCCCGGGCCGGTTCGCCGCCGTGTGGAACGCCGCCCAGGCCGTCGCCGCGGCGCAGATCGCCGTCGGCGCCAACTCGCCCTTCCTCTTCGGCCGCGAGCTGTGGCGCGAGTCCCGGCCACCGTTGTTCGTGCAGTCCACCGACACCCGCCCGCCCGAGCTGCGGGCTCAGGGGGTCCGGCCGCGCACCTGGTTCGGGGAGCGCTGGGTCTCCTCCGCGTACGAGCTCTTCGAGGAGAACCTCCGCTTCTTCCCCCCGCTGCTGCCCATATCCGGGGACGAGGACCCGCTGCGCGTCCTGGACGCGGGCGGCGTCCCGGAGCTCGCCGAACTGACCCTCCACAACGGCACGGTCTACCGCTGGAACCGGCCCGTCTACGGCATCGCCGACGGCGTCCCCCACCTCCGGGTGGAGAACCGCGTCCTGCCGGCCGGGCCCACCGTCACCGACGTCATCGCCAACGTGGCGTTCTACTACGGTCTGGTCCGCACCCTCGCCGAGGAGCCCCGGCCGGTGTGGTCCCGGATGCCGTTCGGCGTCGCCGCCGACAACTTCGACACCGCCTGCCGCGACGGCATCGACGCCGTCCTGTGCTGGCCCCGGGCGGGCCGGACCGGCGTCCTCGCGCGGGTCCCGGCCGTCCGGCTCGTCCTGGAGGAGCTCCTGCCCATGGCCTCGGCCGGGCTGGACGCGTGGGGGGTGGAACCCGCCGACCGCGACCACTACCTCGGGGTCGTCGAGGAACGCTGTCTGCGCCGGGTCAACGGGGCCTCCTGGCAGGCCGCCGCCTACCACCGCGCGCTGGAGCACGGCCTGGACCGGGAGCGCGCCCTCGCCGTCACGACCCGCCGCTACCGCGAGCTGATGCACACCGGCGAGCCCGTCCACACCTGGCCCACGGACGCGCCCTCCCTGTGACCCCTCCTTCCGGGGCGTCGCGGCACCCCTGTGCGCGGGGGCCCGGGAGCTTCGGGCAAGCTGTGACCGTCGTGAGGACGGGCAGCTGGGAGGCGACGGTGCGGCAGAACGCTCGGGACGGCGGCGCGGGCATCCGGCCGGAGGCGCCCTCCGGGCCGGCGTCCGGCGCCGGGCCCGCCCGGCGTGTGCTGCGCTCGGAGACGCTGATCGTCCTGGCGCTCTCGCTGGGCGCCAGCGCGGTCTCGGCGCTGATCAGCTTTGTCGGCGCGGCCACCCGGCCGGGTGGCCTCAAGCACCAGGCGGCCACCCTCAACGGCTCGCACGCCCCCGGCCGCCCCTGGCTCGACCTCGCCTGGCAGCTCTTCGGCATCGCGACCGCGCTCGTGCCCGTCCTCCTGGTGGCCCACCTCCTCACCCGCGAGGGCGCGGGGCTGCGGAGCATCGGCTTCGACCGGACGCGCCCCGGCGCCGACCTGGCCCGGGGCGCGGCGGTCGCGGCCGCCATCGGCGGCAGCGGCCTGCTGTTCTACCTCGCCGTACGGGCGGCGGGCTTCAACCTGACCGTCGTACCGGAGAACCTGCCCCACGTCTGGTGGCGGATCCCGGTGCTGATCGCCTCCGCCGCGCAGAACGCGGTGCTGGAGGAGGTCGTGGTCGTCGGCTATCTGCTGCGCAGGCTGGGGCAGCTGGGCTGGACCCCGGCCGCCGCCCTGGTGGCGAGCGCGGCGCTGCGCGGCTCGTACCACCTCTACCAGGGCATCGGCGGCCTGGTCGGCAACGCGGTGATGGGCGTGGTCTTCGTCCTCCTCTACCGGCGGTGGGGGCGCGTCGGGCCGCTGGTCGCGGCGCACGCGCTGATCGACATCGTGGCGTTCGTCGGCTACGCGCTGCTCGCGGGCAAGGTGGGCTGGCTGCCCACGGCGTGACCGCCCCGTTTCGACGGCTCACACCAGCAGTTCGCCGTCGATGACGGTCACGGCGGAGCCGGTCAGCAGGGTGCGGTCGCCGCGCGGCGTGGTGCGCACCAGGCCGCCGCGGGCGGACGCCTGGAACCCGGTGAGCTCGTCGCGGCCCAGCCGGGCGGACCAGAACGGGGCGAGCGCGGTGTGGGCGCTGCCGGTGACGGAGTCCTCGTCGACGCCGACGTTGGGGAAGAAGCAGCGCGAGACGTAGTCGTAGCCGCGCGCCGGGTCCTCGGCCGGCGCGGTGGCGATGACGCCCCGGCGGGAGTGGCGGCCCAGCGCCGCGATGTCCGGGGCGAGACCCCGTACGGTCGCCTCGTCGGCGAGCTCCAGCAGCAGGTCGCCGATGTGCGGGCCGGTGTCGTGGGCCGAGCGGGGCGTGGCGCCGAGGGCCCGCTCCAGCCCGTCGGGGACGGCGGTGGGGGTGAGCGGCGCCGTCGGGAAGTCCAGGGTGATCATGCCGTCCTCATGGGCGGTGGTGACGAGGACGCCGCAGCGGGCCGTGAACCGCACGGTGCCGGTGGCGGTGCCCGTGGTGTGGAGGACGTGCGCCGTGGCGAGCGTGGCGTGGCCGCACATGTCGACCTCGGTGGTGGGAGTGAACCAGCGCAGCGCCCAGTCGGCGTCGGAGCCGGGCGGCAGCGGGTGGGCGAAGGCGGTCTCGGGGTGGTTGACCTCGCTGGCGACGCCCCGCAGCCAGGCGTCATCGGGGAAGCCGTTGGAACCGGAGTCCAGGAGCACCACTCCCGCCGGATTGCCGGCGAAGGAGCGGTCGGTGAAGGCGTCGACGATTCGAATCCGCATGGCCGTGAACCTAGGGGCCCGGCGGGGGCGGTGGCCACGGCCAATTCCCGGAATGTGGCCCGGGATGGGGGCGGGGGGATGGGGCCGGGTGGGATCGGGGTGGCCGGGATCAGGCCGGGGGAGGCTCAGCGTCTGTCGGCGGCTTTCTCGGCCTGTCGTACACGGCGGCCGCCGTACTGCCGGCGCTCCCGAGCGCACGGGCCGACTCGGCACGAAGAGCGCCGCTGTCACGGCGTACGGAGCCCCTGTTCTGTGGCGGGGACAGCGTCGAGGCGGCGCGGCGCCGGCTCTGGGCGGGCGGTCGTCGCAGGGACGCGTCTCTCACATCGCGATGTCGAGGATCGCCCCCAGCAGTCCGCTGCCGAGTGCGCACCAGAAGGTGCCCTTGAGGAGCAGTTCCTGCATACGGGCGCGCCGCGCGTCCATCGGCCCGCCGTAGATCAACGCCGGGACGCCCACGCACAGGAAGGTCAGCCCGAGACACGTCCCCGCGAGCCAGCCGAACGCATACGCGGGGTGGACCACGTAATAGGTCCAGGGGGCCTTGGCCACCTCGACCCGGTATCCCACCGCGTAGTCCGGCTCGACCTTCGCGTGACGATCCATGACTCGCCCGTCCGGCGAACGGAAAGTTCCGTGGGAGGTCACATTGACCCCGCCCCGGCTGCTGGTCGTGTATGCGTGGGTCTCCACCGTGAGCGTGCCACGCGTGCCCGCGATGCCGGCCGCGAACGGGAGGGCACACGCGCTGAAGCCGCCGACGAGACAGGCGAGCAGCAGCACGACCACGCCGCCGAACCGCGCCTTGGCGGGTGATGCGTTCATTCTGGCCGGGTCCTCTCCCGTGCTCGGCTGGCCGGATCGCGGTTCACCGTAGACATCGGTCGCGACGCCGCAGCCGCCCAATTCGGCACAAGGAGGCGGCTGTATAGGCAATCCATATGCAGCCTTGGCCGCGGACCGGTCGTTGATTGACCGCTCGTTTACCCGGGCCGGCCGTCGGCACGAAGGTATAGGGCCATGGGGGAGGGGCCAGGTGGTGGTCGCCGCAGCGCAAGCCGGCGACCGAGACGGACGTGCCGACGGCGGCACGGATGTGGACACCCTCGCCCGTGCGGTGACCGTAGACGTCGTCGGCGCAGGCCGGCGCGGCCAGGGCCGCGCCCCCGTGACGTGCCGTCATATCGCCTGAGCGTCAGCGCCCGGGGCGCAGCTCTCGCTCCGCGACGGCGCGGAAGCCGCGCGCGGGGCGCCCGGTGACGCGCCGGACGGAGTCGGTGACGCGGTCCTCCGCCCCCTCGGCGATGGCCCGGTCCATGCCGGCCAGCATCGCGGCGAACTCCTCGGGCATCAGCGCGGCGAGCCGGTCGCGCAGTTCCTCGTAGGACAGCGGCCGGTGGACCACGGGCCGGCTCGTGACCTCCGTGACGATCGCGGCGATGTCGTCGTGGCTGAGCGCCTCCGGTCCGGTGAGGACGAGGTCGGTGTCGGGGGCCTGGACGTCGGTCAGGGCGTGGGCGGCGACGGCGGCGATGTCGTCGGCGTCGACGAAGCCGACCCGGCCGGTCCCGGCGGCGGTGCGGATGACGCCGTCGGCCCGGATGCTCCGGGCGTGGAGGTGGCCGCCGGTGAAGTTCTGCATGAACCAGGACGGCCGCAGCACGGCCCACTCGTCGAAGATGCCGGGCAGCGCCTGGTGGACCTGCCCCACGGCCGGTCCGCCCTCCGGGATGGAGGAGGCGCTCAGGAGCACCGCGCGCCGCACGCCGCCGGCGCGGGCCCGGCGCAGGAACGGGAGGACGACGGCGGCGGGGTCGGGATCGCCCACGGGCGGGATCACGTGGACGCGGTCGACGCCGTCGAGGGCGGCGGCGTGGGTGCCGGGGTCGTACCAGTCGAAGCGCACCGGCTCGGCCCCGGTCACCGGTGAGCCCTTGCGGCTGGCCGCCTTGACCGCGTGACCGGCGGCCGTCAGCCGTGCGACGGTACGGCTGCCCGTGGTCCCGGTGGCACCGATGACCAGCGTGGAGCCGATGGCGGGAGCGGCACGGGTGGACACAGAGGTGTCGGCAGCGATGGGAGAGACGTCGACGGGAGAGGCGTCGGCGGTGGTCATCGGCCGCTCCCGGTCGCGGTGGCGGTGGCGGTCCCGGTGGTGGTCCCAGTCCCGGTTCCGGTCCCGGCGAAGTCGACGCCGGGTTCGAGGACGGCGAGGGGGTTCCAGTAGTCGCGGTAGGTGGTGAAGCGCCCGTCCTCGACGGTGACCACGGCGATGTACGTCATGTCGAAGGGGCGGTCGTTCCGCACCAGCCGGCCGACGCCGCGCATCTCGGTCACGATGGTCCGGGGGTCGGCGGTCCGGTGGATCCGCAGGTCGGCCTCGGGGAAGTCGTGCAGGTCGATGTGGTCGGGGTAGGGGCGCATGTAATCGGCGATCGCCTCCCGGCCCACCAGTCGCGCGGGCCGGCCCGGGGGCGCGAACGGGAACTCCATCAGGCCGTCCTCGGCCCACAGGCCGATCCAGCCGGGAATGTCCTTGGCGAGCAGAAGCCGCAGGCTGTGGCGGTACAGCTCCGCCGGAGCGGTCGATACGGGTATGGACATGGGTATCCTCCGTCTCAGAAATACGGACCTCGGGTCCGGTTCGAACGATACGGACCCAGGGTCCGTTTTTCAATGGGAGGAACCGCGTGACCGACCCCGAGCGCAGGACCCGCAAGGACGCCGCCCGTAACCGGCAGGCCGTCCTGGAGGCCGCCGACGCCCTCTTCGCCCGCTCCGAAAGCCCCGAGGACCTGACCATGGCCGACATCGCGACGGCGGCCGGCGTCGGCAAGGGCACGCTCTTCCGCGCCTTCGGCGACCGTGCCGGCCTGCTCCGCGCGCTGTACGAGGTCCGGCTCGAACCGGTCCGTGAGGCCGCGGAGTCGGGCCCGCCGCCGCTGGGGCCCGCCGCCCCGCCGCAGGAGCGCGTGCCCGCCCTGCTCGACGCCGTCCTGTGCTTCAAGCTCGATAATCGCCGCCTCGCGCTGGCTCTGGAGGAGAGCGGAAGTGGCGGCCCGTACCAGGCGGAGCACTACGCGCGCTGGCACGCCCTGCTCCGGTCCGTGCTGGAGCGGATCCCCGGCCTGACCGACGCCGACTTCACCGCGCACGCCCTGCTGGCCGCCACCCGGGCCGACCTCGTCGAACGCCTGGCGGACCAGGAAGGCGTGCCGCGCGAACGCCTGCGCGCTCAACTGGCGGCCTACGCCGCCAAGGTCGTGGCCGTCCCTCCGGCCGCATTCCGTCAGGACTGATCGGCCTCCCAGGACTGACCGGCCTCGCCGAAAGTCGATGCCCGCGCCGAAGGGCATTGTCATCCGATCGGTTCCGATATATCGTTGAGGCATCGCGAACGATCGATGAAGAAAGGAGCGGCATCATGCGCTTCCAAGGGCACGGTCATGAGCACCACGGCTACGGCCCCGGGCGCGGCCGGGGGGCCAGCGAGCCCGGTCCGGGCGGTTTCGGTGGGCGCCGGGCCTTCGGGCCCTTCGGGCCTCCGTTCGGCGCCCCGCCCTTCGGCGGGCGCGGGCGGGGCGGTCCGGGCGGCAGGGCGCGGCGCGGCGATGTGCGCGCCTCGATCCTGGCGCTGCTCAAGGACCGCCCGATGCACGGCTACGAGATGATCCAGGAGATCGCCGAGCGCAGTGGCGGCGCCTGGAAGCCGAGCCCCGGCTCGGTCTACCCCACCCTCCAGCTGCTGGAGGACGAGGGCCTGATCAGCAGCGCGAGCGAGGGCGGCAAGAAGCTGTTCACGCTCACCGAGGACGGTCACGCCGAGGCCGAGTCCGGCCCGGGCACTCCCTGGGAGGACGCGGGGCGCGGCGTCGACTGGGCGGCGATGCAGGAGATCCGCCAGGCCGGCTTCGGGCTGATGGAGGCCTTCGGCCAGGTCTGGAAGACCGGCAGCGCCGAGCAGAAGGAGAAGGCGCTCGCGGTCGTCAACGACGCCCGCAAGAAGCTCTACCTCATCCTGGCCGACGAGGGCTGAGCCCGGCGGTCGAGGTCTGGAGCGGGGCGGCCCGGGGATCACCCGGGCCGCCCCGCGCGCTTTCTTGACGGCACGTCAGCGGGTGGGAGACTCCGGCCATGCCCCCGCTCCCACGCCGCCGGCACCCCCTCCCCGCCCTCGTCCCCGGCCCCGTCATCGCCCTCGCTGCCGTCGCCGTGTGCCTGGCGGCGGCCCTCTCCGGCGCCCCGGCCGGAGCGGAGGCCGGGGCCCAGACCGGAGCCGAGGCCGGGGCAGCCGAGGCCGGCGGGCCGCGCTACCGCGACGCGCGCGCCCCCGTGGACGAGCGGGTGGCCGACCTGCTGCGCCGGATGACGCTCGACGAGAAGATCGGGCAGATGACCCAGATCGCCGTGGTCAAGCTCCAGGGCGACTGCGGCGAGACCGGCGGCGGCGAGCTGAACGAGCGCTGCCTGGCGGCCGTGCTCCGCGACCGCGCGGTGGGCTCGGTCCTCTCCGGGGGCGGCAGCGGCCCGCCCGTGAACACGCCGCGCGACTGGGCCCGCATGGTCGACGCGGTGCAGAGGTACGCCGTCGAGCACAGCAGGCTGGGCGTCCCCGTCCTCTACGGCGTCGACGCCGTCCACGGCCACAACAACGTCCTCGGCGCCACCGTCCTCCCGCACCAGATCGGCCTCGCCGCGACCTGGGACCCGGAACTCGTCCGGGCCTGCGCCGAGGCGACCGCACGGGCCGTCGCGGCCACCGGCGCCGACTGGGCCTTCGCCCCCGTCGCCGACCTCGCCCGCGACCGGCGCTGGGGCCGCTACTACGAGACCTTCGGCGAGGACCCGCTGCTCGCCGGCGCCCTGGCCGCCGCGGCCGTGCGCGGCACCGAGAACGCCGGGGGCGCCGGCGGCGCCAAGAACGTCGCAGCGACCGTCAAGCACTTCGCCGGCTACTCCGAGCCGTCCAACGGCCACGACCGCGTGCCCGCCGACGTCTCCGCGCGCTATCTCCAGGACACCCTCCTCGCCCCCTACCGGGCGGCCGTCGAGGCCGGGGCGAAGACCGTCATGGTCAACTCCGGCGCACTCAACGGCGTCCCCGTCACCGCCTCCCGCCATCTGCTCACCACGGTCCTGCGCGAGCGGTGGGGCTTCACCGGCGTCACGGTCAGCGACTGGCAGGACGTCCGTGCCCTGTGGACGACCTACAAGGTGGCCGCCGACTACCCGCACGCCGCCGCCCTCGCCGTCAACGCGGGCGTCGACATGGCCATGGAGCCCTACGAGGCGGGGGAGTTCGCCGACGCGCTGCGCACGGCCGTACGGGCCGGGCTGGTGCCCGGCCGTCGGATCGACGAGGCCGCCGGGCGCGTCCTGCGGCTCAAATTCACCCTGGGGCTCTTCGAGCGACCGTATGTCGACGCCGAGCGCGCAAACACGGAAGTCCTGGGCGCGGGGCGGGAGCTCGCCCGGCGTGCCGCGGCCGCCTCACAGGTGCTGCTGCGCAACGCCAAGGGCGTCCTGCCGTTCGGGCCGTCCGTGAAGAAGATCGTCGTCACCGGCCCCCACGCGGACGATCTCGCCGCCCAGGCCGGCGGCTGGACCGTCGGCTGGCAGGGGCTCCCCGACGGGGTGCGGATCCCGGGCACGACCGTGCTCGAGGGCATCCGGCAGGCGGCTCCCAAGGGCACCCGCGTCGTCCACGCCCCGGCCCCGGCCGACGCCGTGGCGGGGGCCCGGGACGCCGACGCGACGGTCGTGGTGGTGGGGGAGCGGCCGGGCGCCGAGGGCGGAGCCGACAGCCCCCGGCCCGAACTTCCCGCGGACCAGCGGGAGCTGGTGCGGCAGCTGAAGGAGACCGGCCGCCCGGTCGTGGTGGTCGTCCTCGCCGGCCGCCCGCTGGTGCTGGGCGACGCCGACGGGACGGAAGGGCTGCTGATGTCCTGGCTGCCGGGCGGCGAGGGCGGGCACGCCGTCGCGGACGTCCTGTTCGGGGCGGTCGGCCCGGACGGCCGGCTGCCCGTCTCGTGGCCCCGGCGGACCGGCAACGAGCCCCTCTACTACCAGCAGTTGCCGGGCACCAACGCGGGCGCCGAGTCCGGGCACGACGTGGCGTACGACTTCGGGGACGGCCTGTCGTACACCGCCTACCGCGTCGAGTCGCTCACGCTCGACGCGCCCTCCGTCCCGGCCGGCGCGGACGTCGGGATGACCGTGCGGGTACGCGACACCGGGCCGCGCGACGGCGAAATGATCCTCCCCGTCCATGTTTCACGGCCGGTCGGCGACGTACTGTCGCCGCCGCGCAGACTCGTGGCCTTCACCAAGGTGCGCCTGAAGGCGGGGGAGACGAGGACCGTGCGGCTGACCGTGCCGTCGAAGGCGCTCGCGGTCACTCCCGGCGACATCGACGGGGCCGGTCCGCCGCGCGTCGAGCCCGGGCCGTACGTCTTCCGCGCCGGGGCGCGGACGGCCGCGCTGGAGGTCACCCAGAGGGCGGGGGAGGGGGCGCGCCCCCGAGGGAAGTCCGTGCGCCCCTGAGACGGATCCGGCCGCCCTCCTCCTGAAGGATGACGCCCCGGCGGGCCGTGCCCAACTCGCGTCGGACACGCGAATGCAACCTTCCGGGGATGTTCTCACCACTCGGGACTGATGGGGTGGGAAGGGTGCGAAGCCGTACACCTGACACCGGACGGGCCGGGGCCCCGGGCGAGGATCCGCTCAGCGCGGAACTGGCCACGGCGGTCGTGGGCGCCCGCAGGCGGGCCGCGCGCGACGGCGACCGGCAGGCCGACACCGCCCACCTCCTCCACACCCTGCTGGAGGCCGACCCGGCCGCCCGCCATGCCTTCGAGGGCGGCCCGGCCCAGGTCGCCCGGCTGCTGGGCTACCTCGTCCAGCGCACCATCGGCTACGGGTTGCGCTGGAGCGGAACGATCGAGGACTCCGGCGCCCTCCCCTCGCTCGCCGGGAGCGCCGTGCCCGGCTGGTCGCCCGCGGCCGCCGGGGCCATGCGGGAGGCCCGCGACCGGGCCCGCGCACGGGGTGCCGCCCAGGTGGAGGGAACCGATCTGCTCGCCGCGCTGGTGCGCGACTCCCGCTCCCGGGCGGTCGAGGTGCTGCGCCGGGCGGGCGTGGACCCGGTGGCGCTGGGCGCCCGACTGGACGCGGCGGCCCGCTGCGAGTGCGGCTGAATCCTTTCCGCAGAACCCTCTGAACAACCCTTTCCGCTGAAGGCTTCGGCCGAGGGCTTCCGGCACGGACCTCTGCCGAGGGCTCCGTCGGTCGGGGGCTCCGCCGGTCGGGGGCCCCGACGAAGGGAGTTGCCCCGCGGCCGTTCACCCGCCTAGGGTGCCGATCATGCCGACGACCGCTGTTCTTCCGCCTCCCGCCGCCTAGCGCGGGCGGCCGCTTCCCGGAGGACCCGGGCCCGGACGGGCCACGGGCCGATCGCCGCTGCCCGCAGACGGAGCGATCGATCACCGATGTCTTCCGCGGGAGAACAGAACAGTCATGCGCAACTCCTCTCTTCCGGCCTGCCCCGCTCCGGGCGGGCCGTCCGACGACGTGCCCTCGCACGCCGGTCCCGGGCTCTCCGTCGGCCGGGGCCTGGCCTGCGTCGTCGTCGCGGGTGTCGCCTGGGGCACGGCGGGCGCCACCGCCGCGCTCGCCTCCGCCAGCAGCGGCCTGGGTCCCGTCGCCCTCACCTTCTGGCGCACGGTCGGCGGCCTCGTCCTGTTGCTGGCCGTACGGGCCGTGCGGCCCCGGCCCGTCCGCCCTCTGCGCGCGCCCGAGACGGGGCGGCGCCGGGCGACCCGCCTCCTGATCACCGGCGGCGGGCTCGCCGTCTTCCAGGCCGCCTACTTCGCGGCGGTCGACGGGACGGGACTGGCGGTCGGCACGGTCGTCACCCAAGGCGCCGCGCCCGTGCTGGTGGCGCTGGCGGGCAGGCTCTTCATGGGCGAGCGGCTCGGCGCGGGAGGCCGGGTCGCGGTGGCCGGGGCGCTGACCGGCCTGGTGGTGCTGGTGCTCGGCCGTGACGGCGCGGGCACGGTGCGGCCCGCCGGAGTGGCCTGGGGGCTGGTGTCGGCAGGGGGCTACGCGCTGCTCACCCTGTACACCCGGCGCCTCGGCCGTGAGGGCCGGGCCACGGACCCGTTCACCACGACGCTCACCTCCTTCGCCGTGGGCGCGGTCTGCCTCCTGCCGCTCGCGGCGGCCGAGGGCCTGTGGCCCCGGGCCCAGGAACTGGGGCGCACGCTGTGGCTGCTGGGGTATCTGGTGACGGTGCCGACGGCGTTGGCCTACGGGCTGTTCTTCGCGGGCCTCGTGGCTGTCCGGGCCACGACTGCCTCGGTGATCACCCTGCTGGAGCCGGTCACGGCGGCGGCGATCGCCGTGACCCTGCTCGGGGAGCGCCTGACCGCCGCGACCGCGCTGGGCACGTGCGTGCTGCTGGGCGCCGTCGCGGCGCTCGCCCTCGCGGAGGCCGGCGGCAGCGGGCGGCGGCCGGGACCGACGAGGACGGGCAGCGGGGACGCGGTCGCGGACGCGGCGGCGACCGGTGCCGACGGGGACGGGCGGCGGCCCGGGGCCGCGCGGTCGCGGCCGGTCAGCGACCGGTGAGGTAGTCCGGCACGGGGATGCCGGGGGCGAGGTCGTCCGCCGGGACGGGAGTGCCGTAGGACGTCGTCACGGGGACGACCCCGCTCCAGTGGGGGAGGCCCAGGTCCTCCTCGTCGTCACCCGGGCCGGCGTGGCGGACCTTCGCCGACACCTCGGTGAGGTCGACGCGCAGCACGGCCGTGGCGGCGAGCTCTTTGGCCGACGCGGGCCGGGAGTCCGCCGCCCGGCCGGGCACGACCTGGTCCACCAGGGCGTCGAGGGCATCGCGCAGCTCGGCGGGGTCCGTGACCCGCCGGGCCGTGCCGTGCACCACGACGGAGCGGTAGTTGAGCGAGTGGTGGAAGGCGGAACGGGCCAGGACGAGCCCGTCGACATGCGTCACCGTCACGCAGACGGGCATGCCGGGCTCCCGCGCCTCGCCCGCCGAGCGCAGGGGCCGGGAGCCGGTGGAGCCGTGCACGTAGAGGCGGTCGCCGACGCGTCCGTAGAGGGTGGGCAGGACGACGGGGGCGCCGTCGCGGACGAAGCCGAGATGGCAGACGTAGCCCGCGTCGAGTATCGCGTGCACCAGGTCGCGGTCGTAGGACGCGCGGTCGCGGTAGCGGGTCGGGGTCGTGCGCTCGGTCCGCTCGTACTTCCCGGCCCCGGGAATCGGCGCGGCGGCCGTGGGAGTCGGGGTGGCGGCCGTGGAAGAAGGCATTGCGTTCTCCATTGCACTAGTGCATAGTTGGTTTTGTGCTAGGAGAGTATCGGATCGAAGGCCGTCGCGCAGCGGACATCTCCGCGAGCGTGGAACGAGCGGTGGGTGCGGGCAGGCTCGCCCCCGGCGAACTGCTGCCGCCGATGCGGGAGTTGGCGGTGGAGCTGGGGGTCAATCCCAATACCGTCGCGGCCGCCTACCGCACGCTGCGCGACCGCGGAGTGATCGAGACGGCGGGCCGGCGCGGCAGTCGGGTGCGCGAGCGCCCGGCCAGCACGCCCCGCGAGCTCATCCGGGTGGAGGCGCCGGAAGGCGTGCGCGACGCCTCCGCCGGCAACCCCGACCCGGCGCTGCTGCCCCCGCTCGGCGAGGCCCTCGCCGCGGCCGCCGAGCGCGCCCGCCGCAGACCCGTGCTCTACGGCGATCCGGCCGTCGATACGGACCTGGAACGCATGGCCCGCGCCGCCTTCACGGACGAGGGCGTCCCGGAGGGCCCCGTGGCCGTCACCTCGGGCTCGCTCGACGCCATCGAGCGGGTGCTGAGCGCGCATCTGCGGCCGGGCGACACGGTCGCCGTCGAGGACCCGGGGTGGGGGAGCCTGCTCGATCTCATCCCCGCGCTCGGCCTGCGCGCCGTGCCCGTCGCGGTCGACGACGACGGCCCGCTGCCCGACGAGGCCGACCGGGCGCTGCGCCGGGGCGCCCGGGCCATGGTCGTCACCGACCGCGCGCAGAACCCGACGGGCGCCGCGATCGGCGAGGCGCGCGCCCGGGAGCTGCGGGCCGTGCTCGCCAGCCACCCCGAAGTGCTGCTCATCGAGGACGATCACGGCCACGGCATCGTCGATCTGCCCCTGTGCCCCCTCGCCGGGGTCACCGACCACTGGGCGCTGGTGCGTTCCGTCGCCAAGGCATACGGGCCGGATCTGCGCCTCGCCGTACTCACTGGCGACGCCGTCACCGTCGACCGGGTGCGCGGCCGGCAGCGGCTGGGGCCCGGCTGGGTGAGCCATGTCCTGCAGGACGCGGTGGTGCATCTGTGGCGCAGCGGCGCCGTGGACGCGGCGCGGGTCGCCGCCTCGTACGGGCGGCGGCGGGAGGCGCTCGTCGCGGCGCTGCGGGAGCGGGGCGTCGAGGCGCACGGGCGCAGCGGGATGAACGTGTGGCTGCCCGTGCCGGACGAGACGGGGGCCGTGGCCCGGCTGCTCCAGGCGGGCTGGGCGGTGGCGCCGGGGGCGCGGTTCCGGCTCGCGTCGCCGCCCGGTGTGCGGCTGACCGTGTCCGCGCTGGGGATGCACGAGATAGGGCCGGTCGCGGACGCGCTGGCGTCCGCGACCGGCCCGGTGCCGGCGGGGCGCTACGACTGAGCGGCCCCGTTCCCCCGCGTGGCGTCCCCCGCCGCCACGGTCCGGCCGGTCCGGAAGGAACGCCCCTTGCCCGAGCGGCCCTTGCTCTGGGTGAGGGCCGCTCCGGCCAGCACGATCAGCGCGCCGACCGGGGTGTTCCAGGTGAGCTCCTCGCCGAGCAGGGTGACGCCCGCCGCGGTCGCCACGACCGGGATGAGATACGTCGTCATGGTCGCGGTCGTCGGCCCGACCTCGGCGACCAGCCCGTACTGGAGGAGGAAGGCGAGCCCCGTGCCGAGCGCGCCCAGCGCGAAGACCGCGAGCAGCGGCACGACGGGCAGGGCGGACGGCAGCGGGCTGAGCAGCGGCGCGGCGACACCGAGCTGGACCGCGCCGACGAGCAGCTGGCCGCCGGACAGCGCCAGATGTCCGTCGCCGGTGCCCGACAGCGTGCGCCGGACGTAGATCCAGCCCAGGGCGTAGCTCATCGAGGCGACCAGGGCCATGGCGGTGCCCTTCGGGTCCTGCCCCGAGAAGCCCTGCCAGGCCCCGAGCACCACGAGCACCCCGATGAAGCCGAGGCCGAGCCCCGCGAAGCGGCGGCGCGTCGGCCGGTCCTCGGAGAGCGCCACGAGCGAGAGCACCATGCCCCACAGCGGGGTCGTGGCGTTGCAGACCCCGGCGAGGGTGGTGGGGATCGTCAGCTCCGCGTAGGCGAAGAGCGTGAACGGAAAGGCGTTGCAGAGGAAGGCCGCGACGAACAGATGGCCCCAGGTGCGCGGGGAGCGCGGCAGCCGCTGCCGCTTGATCACCAGCGCCGCCATGAGCACGGCCGCGCCGAAGAACATCCGGCCGAAGGAGACATAGGGAGGAGCGAAGCCGTCGGTGCCGAGCTTGATGAAGAGGAAGCTGAATCCCCAGACGACCGAGAGCACGGCGAATTTGATCCGCCAGTCGAGGCCCCGGCGCCCGGGGTGAGTGACCGTCGTGACGGTGGCGGAGGGGGCGGCGGATACGGAGGAGGAGGGGGGTTTCGGCGTCGCGACGGTGCTCATGACCACTACCATGCAGGGCCATGAGTCATTAGAACAAGCAAATAATTCTATGAGACATCGCGTAGCATCGCTTACATGTTGAACCTGGAGCGCCTGCGCACCCTCCACGCCCTCGCCCGCCACGGCTCCGTCAGCGGCGCGGCGGAGGGGCTGCACGTGACGACCTCGGCCGTCTCGCAGCAGCTGTCCAAGCTGGAGCGCGAGGCCGGTCAGCGGCTGCTGGTCAAGAGCGGCCGCGGGGTGCGCCTCACCGACGCCGGGCGGCTGCTCGCCGAGCACGCCGGGCGCATCCTCTCCCAGGTGGAGCTGGCCCAGTCCGACCTGGAGGCCCAGCGCGGCCACGCCGTCGGCGAACTGCGACTCGGCGCCTTCCCCACGGCCGCCCGGGGCCTGTTCCCGGCCGCGCTTATGGCCCTGCGCGCACAACACCCGCAGTTGCGCGCGCGGCTGGTGGAGATGGAGCAGGAGGAGGCCGTCGAGGGGACGGTGCGCGGCGACATCGACCTCGCCGTGGTCCTCGACTGGTACAACAAGCCGCTGCCGGTGCCGGACGAGCTGGTCAGGGCCCCGGTCCTGGACGACCCCGTCGACATCGCCGTCCCCGCCGGGCATCCGCTCGCCGACCGCACGGACGTCTCCCTCACCGACTTCGCGGATTTCGCGGAGGACGAGTGGATCGCCTGGCCCAAGGGCGAGTTCTGCCACGACTGGCTGCTGTCCACGCTGCGCGGCCAGGGCATCGAGCCCCGCATCTCGCACATGGCCGAGGAGCACGCCACCCAGCTCGCCCTCGTCGCCGCGGGCCTGGGCATCGCGGTCGCCCCCCGGCTCGGCCGCGGCCCGCTGCCGGAGGGGGTGCGCGCGGTGCCCGTACGGCACACGATGTGCCGCCACGTCTTCGCCATCTGGCGCGCGGACGCGGACCGCAGGCCCTCGATCCGGGCGGTGGCCGACGCGCTGCGGGAGGCGGCCGGCGGCATAGGGGAGTGACGGGAGCGATCCCGCCCGCGTCGGGTCATCCCCGTCCGCTCCGTGTCATCGTCTCCGCAGTTTGCGGAAGTCCCAGGAGACGACGGCTTCCGGCGTCAGCCGGAGCCAGCCGTGCCGGCTGTCGTGGGGCATCGCCGCCAGGCCGAAGTACTTCTCCGCGAACAGCCGCTCGGGCACCACGAGCTCCGGGCACGCCACGCCCCGGCGCGGGGCCTCGCCCACCACGGCCACCGTGCCGGACAGCTCCGCGCCGCGCAGCTCGTCGTACTCCTCGCCGTCGTCGACCACCACCGCCACCCGCGGGTCGTGCCGCAGATCGGCCCAGCGCCGGCTGCGGACCAGGGAGTACAGCCACAGCGCCCGCCCGTCCCAGACGAACCACAGCGGGCCGACGTGCGGCCGCCCGTCCCGCCCGGCCGTCGCCACCCGGCAGGTGCGCCGCCCGGCGAGGAAGGCGTCCAGCTCGTCCCGCGTCATCATGGCCCGACGGCCCCGCCGCTGTGTGACGGTCATCCCGCGCACCCGCCTTCCCGGACCCGACCGCATCTGACCCCCGGTCAGAAGAATGCTGCCCCTTCCCCGGCACCGCAATGCCCACTAGCCTCACGCGGGCCCCGGGCGGGGCGCGGGTACGAACCGTTGCGGGGGAGCGTCATGGCCACTCAGGATCCGTTCGCCGAGGAGACCGACCCGGCGAGCACCGTGCTGCTGACCGTCGAGTGCCAGCGCGGGGTCGTCGGCCCCGACAGCGCGCTCCCGGAACTCGCGGCCGTCGCCCGTGCCTCCGGGGCACTCGTCAACGTCGCCCGGCTCGTCGCCGGGGCGCACGAGGCGGGCGTGCAGGTCGTGCACGCCATCGCCGAACGCCGCCCGGACGGTCGCGGCGCCAGCCGCAACGCCCATCTCTTCCGCGTCGCCGAACGACTGCCCGTACAACAGCTGACCGGCACCCACGCCGTCCGGGTGGCCGAGCCCGTACCCGTCGGCGACGGGGACCTGGTCGTCCGCCGGCTGCACGGGCTCTCGCCGCTGGCCGGTACGGGCCTGGACGCCCTGCTGCGCAACATCGGCTGCCGCACCCTGATCGTCACCGGTGTGTCGGCCAACGTCGGCATCCCCAACGCCGTCTTCGACGCCGTCAACCTCGGCTACACGGCCCTCGTCCCCTCCGACGCCATCGCCGGGGTGCCCGCCGACTACACGGCGGCGATGGTGCGCCACACCCTCGCGCTGGTCGCCACCGTGACCACGACCGAGGCCGTCCTGCGCGGCTGGCGGCGGCGCGGACGGCCTCGGCGGACGCCCGGCCCCGAGGGGCTCAGCCCAGCGTGATGGAGCCCCCGTTCACCGAGATCCGCTCCTCGGGCAGCGGCTTCTGCGCCGGGCCACCCCTTACGGCTCCGTCGGTCACCGCGAACCTGCTGCCGTGGCAGGGGCAGTTGATGGTGCCGTTCGCGACCTCCTTCACCACGCATCCCTGATGGGTGCAGACCGCCGAGAACGCCTTGAACTGCCCTTTCGTCGGCTGGGTGACCACGACCTTCCGGTCCGGGAAGACCTTGCCGCCGCCCTCGGGGATTTCCGAGGTCCGGGCCAGGGCCGCACCCTCGCCCGCCCCGGACGTGGCGCCCGGCCCGGGCGTGCCCTTGTCACCGGCCGCCTGCCCCGGCGTGCCCTTCGACGCGTCCGACGTGTCCGGCGCGCCGCCCGAATAGCCGGAACCGGAGCCGGAGCCCGTGTCGTCGGAGCCGCCGCACGCGGCGAGGACGGCGGCGAGACCGGCGGCTCCGGTCGCCGCGACGACGGTACGGCGGGTGGTGCCGGCCGGCACGGATGGCTCGGGTGACGAATGCGTCATGATCGTTCCTTTGCTGTCGCTTCGCATCAGCTGGATCGAGTGGTTTGAGTGATGCGAGGACACATACGGCCGCGCCGCGCCTGGCGTTCAACCGGCCGCCGCCGGGCGATTAATCTGGGGCGATGCTCCCCGAAGTCACGGCCACCCGCTATGTCACGCCCTTGCGTGAGGGCGGCTCGCTCCCCGGCATCGTCGAGGCAGACGATCTGGGCACCTACGTCATGAAATTCACCGGCGCCGGCCAGGGCCGCAAGACGCTCGTCGCGGAGGTCATCTGCGGACAGCTCGGCCGCCGCCTCGGCCTGCGCGTCCCGGAGCTGGCCCGCATCCAGCTGGACCCGGTCATCGGCCGCGCCGAGCCGGACCAGGAGGTCCAGGCGCTGCTCAAGGCCAGCGGCGGGCTCAACCTCGGCATGGACTTCCTGCCCGGGGCACTCGGCTTCGACCCGCTCGCCTTCGAGACCGACGCCGCCGAGGCCGGCCGCGTGATCTGGTTCGACGCGCTCATCAACAACGTCGACCGCTCCTGGCGCAATCCCAACCTGCTCGTGTGGCACGGCTGCCTCTGGCTGATCGACCACGGCGCCACCATGATCTGGCACCACAACTGGCCCGGCGCCGCGACCGCCGCCGGCAAGCCGTACGACGCCTCGGACCACGTCCTCGCCACCTTCTCCCCGGACATCGCCGGGGCGGCGGCCGAACTGGCCCCCCGGGTCACCGAGGAACTGCTGACCGAGGCGGCCGCCGACGTCCCCGACGAGTGGCTCGCCGACGAGCCCGGCTTCGACAGCCCGGACGCCCTGCGCCGGGCGTACGTCGAGGTGCTGCTCGAACGCGCGGCGACCATCGGCGAGAGGATCACCATGGGCGAACGCACCGCGGAGAAACCGTCGCAGGCGCCGGAATGGGTACGAGTCAGGCTGAACGGAAAGGGCGCCGCGAAGTGACGGGCCGCGAGAACGGTCACGGGGCGCAGCAGCCGCACCGTGTCTCCCACCCCCAGGACCACAAGGGCCGCGACGGCGCGAAGCGCGACGTCTTCGAGTACGCGCTGCTGCGCGTCGTGCCCCGGATCGAGCGCGGGGAGCAGATCAACGCCGGAGTGGTCGTCTACTGCCAGGCGCAGTCGTATGTGACCGCCCGTGTCCACCTGGACGAGAACCGGCTGCTGGCCCTCGACCCGGCGGCGGACGTGGCCGGCGTACGGGCCGCGCTGCACGCCGTCGAGGGGGTCTGCGCAGGAGGCGAGCGCGCCGGGCAGGCGGCCTGCGACGACGCCGGGCGGCGGTTCCGCTGGCTGATCGCGCCGCGCAGCACGGTGGTGCAGCCGGGGCCGGTGCACACCGGGCTGACGGTCGACGCGGAGCGCGAGTCGGAGCGCCTGCTCGATCTGCTGGTGCGATAGCGCCCGGGCGACGGCGGGGACGCAGGAGAGGGCGGGTGGTGGGGCGTTGACAGCGCGTGGCGGGACTTCTAGCGTCTGATCGACCAAGCTACTGAGCGGTTGCTCACCCCGCCGCCGCTCCCCTGGTCGGAGCGCGCCGCCGGGGCGGGCCGCCTTCGAGGTGAGGAGAACCCGCATGTCCACCACCGAGCAGCGCGTGGCCCTCGTCACGGGCGCGGCCCGTGGCATCGGCGCCGCCACCGCGGTGCGCCTGGCCGCCGAGGGACGCGCGGTCGCCGTCCTCGACCTCGACGAGGCGGCCTGCGCGGGCACCGTCGAGAAGATCACGGCGGCGGGCGGCAGGGCGCTCGCCGTGGGCTGCGACGTCTCCGACGCCGCCCAGGTGGACGCCGCGGTGGCCCGCGTCGCCGCCGAGCTGGGCGCGCCGGTCGTCCTCGTCAACAACGCGGGCGTCCTCCGGGACAACCTGCTGTTCAAGATGAGCGAGAACGACTGGGACACCGTCATGAACGTCCACCTGCGGGGCGCGTTCCTGATGGCGCGCGCCTGTCAGAAGCACATGGTGGACGCGGGCTTCGGCCGGATCGTCAACCTCTCCAGCAGCTCGGCCCTCGGCAACCGCGGCCAGGCCAACTACGCGGCCGCCAAGGCCGGCCTCCAGGGCTTCACCAAGACCCTTGCCAAGGAGCTCGGCAAGTTCGGCGTCACCGCCAACGCCGTCGCCCCCGGCTTCATCGCCACCGACATGACGGCGGCCACGGCCGCCCGCGTCGGCATGAGCTTCGAGGACCTCCAGGCAGCGGCGGCCACGCAGATTCCCGTGCAGCGCGTCGGCGAGCCCGAGGACATCGCCAACGCGATCGCCTTCTTCACCGGGGACCAGGCCGGTTTCGTCTCCGGCCAGGTGCTGTACGTGGCCGGCGGCCCGCTCGACTGACCCGGCCCGCACGGCCCGGCACACCACCCCACCCCCATGCAGGCCGGGGGCCCCGCGAGCGGACGGCACGTACGTGCTCATCGGCCGCCGAGGAGAGAACCGAGGAGAACGGACAGCATGCCCGCCACGCCCGACGCTTCCGCCACGCCCAGCGCATCCGCCATGCCCGCCACGCCCGCTCAGGGAAGCGAACCCTCCGGCAAGGTCGCCCTCGTCACGGGTGCCAGCCGCGGCATCGGTTACGGCATCGCCCGGGCCCTGGTGGCCCGTGGCGACCGCGTCGTCATCACCGGCCGCAACGAGGACGCCCTCAAGCAGGCCGTCGAGTCCCTCGGCCCCGACCGGGCCGTCGGCGTCCCGGGCAAGGCCCACGACGAGGCCCACCAGGCCCAGGCCGTCGAGCGTGCCATGGAGGCCTTCGGCCGCGTGGACTACCTCGTCAACAACGCGGGCACCAACCCCGTCTTCGGCCCCATCGCCGACCTCGACCTCGCCGTGGCCCGCAAGGTCTTCGAGACCAACGTCGTCTCCGCGCTCGGTTTCGCCCAGCGGACGTGGCACGCCTGGCAGAAGGACAACGGCGGCGCGATCGTCAATATCGCCTCCGTCGCCGGGGTCGCGGCCTCCCCCTTCGTCGGCGCGTACGGCATGAGCAAGGCCGCCATGGTCAACCTCACCCTGCAGCTCGCGCACGAATTCGCCCCCGGCGTACGCGTCAACGCGATCGCCCCGGCCGTGGTGAAGACCAAGTTCGCCGCGGCCCTCTACGAGGGGCGTGAGGAGGAGGCCGTCGCCTCCTACCCCCTCGGCCGGCTGGGCGTGCCGGAGGACATCGGCGGCGCGGCCGCCTTCCTGCTGTCGGACGCCGCGGGCTGGATCACGGGCCAGACGCTCGTCGTGGACGGGGGCCTCTTCCTCAACGCGGGAGTCTGAGCACGCGGACGAAGCCGGGCCCGGGACCAGCGGCCCCGGCTCCGGGGACTCCGGGGCGGGCGTTGTCAGTGGTCGGCGGTAAGTTCTCCGGCGAGAACGGAACGAACCCCGGAGGTTGTCGACGTGACCGTCACCGACGTGCTGCCCGAGTCCTGGCACGCTGTCCTCGGCGAAGAGCTGGAGAAGCCCTACTTCAAGGAGCTGACCGAGTTCGTGGAGGAGGAGCGGGTGAAGGCCCCGGTGTACCCGCCGCGCGGAGAGGTCTTCGCCGCCCTGGACGCCACCCCGTACGAGCGGGTGAAGGTCCTCATCCTCGGCCAGGACCCGTATCACGGCCCGGGCCAGGGCCACGGCCTGTCCTTCTCGGTGCGGCCGGGCGTCCGGACGCCGCCGTCGCTGCGCAACATCTACAAGGAGATGCGCGAGGAGCTCGGCTACGACGTCCCGGACAACGGCTACCTCCTGCCGTGGGCCGAGCAGGGCGTCCTGCTGCTCAACGCCGTGCTGACCGTCCGGGGCGGCGAGCCCAACTCCCACAAGGGCAAGGGCTGGGAGAAGTTCACCGACGCGGTCATCCGCGCCGTCGCCTCCCGCCCCGACCCGGCCGTCTTCGTGCTCTGGGGCAACTACGCACAGAAGAAGCTGCCCCTGATCGACGAGGAGCGGCACGTCGTCGTCAAGGGCGCCCACCCCTCGCCGCTGTCGGCGAAGAAGTTCTTCGGCAGCCGTCCCTTCACCCAGATCAACGAGGCGGTCGCGGCCCAGGGCCACGAGCCGATCGACTGGCGGATCCCGACCATCGCGGTCTGAGGGTCTGAGGGCCTGAGGGCCTGACGGTCTGAGGGTCCGGGGGACCGGTGGCCTGACGGCCGACGGTTCCCGGCCGGGGCTCAACGCCCGTACACCTGGTGGCAGATCCGCGACGCGTCGCCGCCCTTCTCCCACTTCCCATAGGTGTCGCCGAGGGCGCACAGGCCCTTGCCCTGCTGGCCCCGCGACGCCGGGGCCGGTGCGGGGGCCGGGGCCGCGTGGTGCTCCTCCGGTTCGGGAGCAGGCCGGGGGGCCTGGCGCTGGGGCTCTGGTGGCGCCGGGGCGGGCTCCTGCCGCTCGGCGCGCCGCTCCGGGGAGGGGGCCTGCCGGGCGCCGCCCGGATCGGTGGCGGGCGGCGGGGGAGCGACGAGCGACGGCGCGTCCGGGGAGCGGCGCGCCCCCTGGTCGCCCCCGGCCGCCCGTGAGGGCGTCGGAGGGTCCCACGGCATGGTCGGGTCGGCCGGGTCCTTGGGATCCGCCGGGACTTTCGGGTCGTACGGGCCGATCCGGAAGGGGTCGGCCGTCCGGCCCGGGGCCCCGTTCGCCTCGGGAGCCCCGTTCACCCCGTTCGCCCCGTTCGCTCCCGGCGTCGGGGTCCCGTCCGGCGAAGGGGGCCGGGAGGCGCCCGGGCCCGTGACGGTCAGCGACTCACGGGCCGGGCCCTGGTGGACGGCCCGGGGCCCGCCGGGCCCGCCGGGCGCGAGGGGCCGGGGGGAGACGGAGACACAGCCGACCGCGGCCGACATGGCCACCGCCACCAGGACGGCGGCTGAGGGCACTCGATGCATTCGGCCAACCCTGCTGCCCACGAAGGGACATGGGGAATTCCCCGCAGGGGTGACATGGATTCACGGGCCCGGCCGCGCTCCGCTCAGAGCCCGGTCGCGCCGTCGACGCGCTCGCGGATGAGGTCGGCGTGGCCGTTGTGCCGCGCGTACTCCTCGATCATGTGGGTGATGATCCAGCGGAGGCTGAAGGGCTCGCCCTCGCGCCACCTGACGCCGGCGCCGGTGTAGTCCAGCGACCGTTCGGCGGCGAGCTCCCGGGCCTTGGCGATCTCGGCCTGCCAGGTGGCGAGGGCCTCCTCGCCGGTGTCCTTCTCCGTGACCTTGAAGTCCTTGTCGCGGTCGTTGTCGTCGTAGTAGATCGGCGGCGCGTCCTCCCCGGACAGCACCCGGCGGAACCAGTGGCGCTCCACCTCCGCCATGTGCCGCACGAGCCCCATGAGGGACATGATGGACGGCGGCGCGGACGCCGTCCGCAACTGCTCGTCGTCCAGGCCGGCACACTTCGCGGCCAGCGTGGCCCGGTGGAAGTCCAGCCAGCCTTCCAGCATTTCGCGTTCGCCCGCGGTGGTCGAGGGCAGGGGGCGCTCATTGATCGTCATGGGGACATCATCGCGGCGAGGTTCGAGCCCAGGCCAGGGATTATCGTTCAGGCGGTCCGAGGGCCGAGGGAGGGCCGGGCGCCGGGGAAGGGCAGGGAGCCGGGGTCATCGTCCCAGCGCTCCCCGCAGCAGCTCCCTGAATCCCCGCCGCAGTTCCGTACGGCCGGGCACCTCGGCGTGGTAGCTCCCCGCCACGCACGAGAACATCAGCCCGTCGCACCACGCGATGAGCGACATCGCGTGCCGCTCCGGTTCGGGGGAGCCCGCGGCCGTCATCAGCGCGATCACCGGAGCGCGGAAGCGGTCCCGGCCCGTCACGTCGTAGACCTCCCTCAGCTCCGGCCGGCGCGCCGCCTCCAGCGCCAGCTCGTAACGGGCGAGGACGAGTTCGCGCTGCCCGGTCAGCGAGCGGTGGAGCGCGAGCGCGAGGGCGTCGGCCAGCGAGTCGAGCCCGTCCGCCTCCGCCGGGTCCGGCATCTCGCGGGGCGTCAGCACCGCCACCTCGCGCTCGGCCAGCCGCCGTACGGCCGTCTCCAGCAGCGCGGCACGGGTACGGGCGTGGTTCGACGTCGAGCCGGGCGGCAGCCCGGCGGCCTCGTCCACGGCGCGGTGGGTCAGGCCCCGCATCCCGCGCTCGGCGAGCAGGGCGAGCGCGGTGTCGGCGATCAGCTGGGCGCGGGGACGGGCGGGGACGGTCTTCTCGGGGCGCACGCCCCCAACCTACCGCTTCCACTACAGGCGTAGTAACTTGGCTGCCACTACACCTGTAGTTCCGCTCTCGGGAGGAACCCATGGCACAGCCCCGCGCCGTCGTCATCGGCGGCGGCATAGGCGGCCTCACCGCGGCCTGCGCTCTGCACCACACCGGCTGGCACGTCACCGTCCTCGAACGCGCCGCCGCCCTCGAACCCGTCGGCGCCGGCATCGCCCTGGCACCCAACGCCCAGCGCGCCCTCGACACCTTCGGCGCCGGCGACGCCGTACGCGCCCTCTCCGGCTGGCAGGCCGACGGCGGACTGCGACTGCCCGACGGCCGCTGGCTCTCCCGCACCAGCAACGAGGCCGCGGCCCGGCGCTTCGGCGGCCCGGTCGTCGTCGCCCACCGCGCCGACGTCGTCGGCCTGCTCGCCGCCCGCCTCCCCGAGGGCGCCGTACGCACCGGCAGCCCCGCCGCCCTCACCGACCCCGGCGCCCCCGACCGGCCCGCCCGCGTCACCACCCCCGACGGCGAACTGGAGGCGGAGCTCGTCGTCGGGGCCGACGGCATCCACTCCGCCGTCCGCGCCGTCCTCTTCCCCGGCCACCCCGCCCCCCGCTACACCGGGGCCACCGTCTGGCGCCTGGTCGTCCCCCGCCCCGCCACGCCCTTCCCGGCCCACGAGACCTGGGGGCCCGGCCGGCTGTGGGGCACCGTCCCCCTGCGCGACGGCCGCGTCTACGCCTACGCCCAGGCCGTGGCCCCCGCCCGGGCCGTCTCGCCCGGCGGCGAACTCGACCGGCTCCGCCGCCTCTTCGGGGACTGGCACCACCCCGTGCCCGACATCCTCGACGCCGCCGACCCCGCCGCGATCCTGCGCAACGACGTCCACACCACGGCCCGCCCCCTGCCCGCCTTCCACCGCGGCCGGGTCGCCCTCCTCGGCGACGCCGCCCACGCCATGCCCCCCAACATCGGTCAGGGCGGCTGCCAGGCCATCGAGGACGCCGTCGTCCTCGCCCACGCCCTGGCCACCGCCGCCCCTGGCGACGCCCTCGCCGAATACACCCGGCAGCGCCTGCCGCGCACCACGGCCGTCGTCCGCCGCTCGGCACGCGTCGCCCGCCTGACCCGCCTCTCCTCACCCTTCGCCTGCGCCCTGCGCACCGCGGCCCTCACCACCGTCAACCGCCTGGGCCCCCGCGTCGCCCTGCGCGGCCTCGACGGCGTGGCCGACTGGCGACCGCCCGCACGCCCCGAGCGTCAGGCGGCGGACCTTCCGGCAAGCCGCACGAGCAACTCCGCGAGCTCGTGAGCGTCGGCACCACCGGCCGACCGTGGGCGACGCCCGACCGCCGCGGTCGGCTCGTTACGGCACCCGCTCGAGATCGGCCGACTTCTGATCCTGGACGGGCGCTCGTAGCACGTCGTCGGTGACGCCGCTCAGGTTCTCCGCCCAACTGACCCGGTCGCCGTGACCCGGCGCGTGTTCCACGTCCAGGTAGCGGGCGGTGCGCAAGGACCAGTCGAGATTTCCTCGGATCCACGATTCGAGGCCGGCGATATAGCGCTCGACCGCCCGCCGCGTCAGGGGAGACGCCTGGGACTCCTCCAGCCACGTTGGAATTCTTTCCTTGTGGTCGAGGAACAGGCGAATCCTCGAGGTCTGCATCGCGTTGACGAGTTCCACGGACTGCTGGACCTCACCGCCGGTCAGATACTGGGCGATGGGGACGATGTTGTTCACCTCGCCACGTGCCATCTCTTTCTCGTGCGACAGGATGTCGTTCGACATGCAGATCACGTCGATGGCCGCGAGCTCCATGGTCCTGAGAAGGAGATCGTCGTTGAGGCGGGCGGGCACCTCCAGGGATTCCGTGAAGGGTATGAGGTCGAAGCCGATCCACGTCGCCCCGGTGTCCCGCCGCATCTCGATGTACATGACCAGGTCCGGAGTGTAGCGTCGGGATCTGTTGGAGATCTCCCAGAAGTACGACATCAGGTAGTCGTGCATGTGCCCTTTGAATCGTTCCTGCCAGGAGAGGGACATCTTGGCCGCCGTCTGGTGCCAGAGATCCAGCAGGCCGGCCTCCAGCGGGTTGGTCGCGGTCTGCGGCTCGATTTCCGGGTTGGTCAGGAACCGGAGCAGGTTGGGAAGAATGCTTTCGGCTTCGACCCTGCTGCGTCCCAGATAGCAGTCGTCGAAATGGTCGTCGAACAGGAACAGCCAGGCGCACCACTTGGCCGCCACCGCGAGACGATCCGCGGGCGCGTCAGGATATGTGCGGGCTGCGAACTCGCCGTAGAGAGCGGATTCGAAACGCTTCTCGGCGGATGACGAAGTCACCAGTTCCCACTCGCGAGCCCACTCCAGTGCCTCGTCGGAGGCTATTTTCAGGTAGGGGCTCAGACGGGAAGGGAACGGGTTGTAGAATTGCGGCAGTGTGAAGGAAGGAATGACGTCCTCCTTTTCCGTGCTCCTCGGTAGGGCGAGGGTTGCTCGGACGGCTGCGACGCGTGCTCGATGAGAGTGTCGACCATCTTGCGTCCAGGAACAATCGCGACGACTTCGTTTTTGGCGCGAACCCGCCGACACTCTCCGGCTGGTCTGGTGCGTTGATCACTACCTGGCCCGGGCCGGACGGTCGCCTGGAGGTGACCAAAGAGGAGGCTCCGGCTCAGGTTGCTTCCACCGTGACGCGAGAGCGATATCCGCAGGCAGAGCGCGAAGCGGGGGCGCTCGAAGCGCCGGTGGCCCGTTCGCAAGCCTGTAAATAAGGCATGAGACAGGCGGTGTTGGCGCGTTTGGGGTGGTTTTGGGGGGCCGTTCCGCGTGATCGGTAAACAGCCATCCTGCGCATTGGGGACCAGTCAGAGCGCATGTGCGAATCGCGACTGGCTACTTCCTGATGGCCAGCCGGGAGACCTCGGTGGCACAGAAGAGGGCCACGATCGCCACCGCCCCGTACAGGGTCCAGTCGCCGGTGCGCACATAAGGGCTGGTCCCACGGGCCAGTGGTACGTCGTAGACGACCGCGGCGCTGCGGTCCGTGCCGAGCGTCCGGCCGACCGTGCGGCCGCGCGGGTCGGCCACCGTACTCACGCCGGTGAGGGTCGCGTGCACCACCGGTCGCCACGTCTCGGCCGCCCGCAGCGCGGCCAGCGAGGCGTGCTGGCGCGGAGCCCAGCTGTCCTGGAACGTCGATGTCGCGGACTGGACGACGAGCAGCTGGGCGCCGTCCTGCGCCAGCCGTCGGCTCATGTCCGGGAACGCCGACTCGAAACAGACCAGCGGGCCGACGCGCAGACCACCGCCGCGCGTGTCCGGCAACCGCATCAGCACCGGACCGTCCCCGCGCCTGCGGTCCTCGGCGGCCGCCTTCCCCACGGACGTCGCCCAGCCGAGCACTGAACGGGCCGGGACGTACTCGCCGAAAGGCACCAGGCGCATCTTGTCGTAGCGGTCCCCGGTCGGGCCGTCCGGCCCGATCAGCACCGAGCTCTTGAAGATGCCGGGCCGATCCGAGCGCCGTGCGTCCACGTTGACGAGCAGGTCCGAACCGACCGTACGAGCGAGCGCGGCCAGCCGGTCACGCAGGTCCGGTCGGCTCCCCAGGTCCTGCCCGACGCTGCTCTCGCCCCACACCACCAGGTCGACCCGCCGGCCGGCCAGCTCCCGGGTGAGTTTCTCCTCGCGGTCGAAGCGCCGCTGTACGCTGCCCGTCCCGTCGATGATGCCGGGCTGTACGAGCGCTACTCGCACTGTCCCCGCGAACTGCGGCGCCGGTGCCCCGGCCCAGACGCCGATGACCGCTGCCGCGCAGGTCACGACCGCCGCCACCGCGACCGCGCGGCCCCGAGGCACGGAAACCAGCGCGGCGAGTGCGGTGTTGACCACCACCAGCAGGAAGCCGACCAGCCAGACACCGCCTACCGAGGCCACCCGCAGCGCCGGGTGCACCTGCCACTGGCTGGCGCCGAGCAGCCCCCAAGGGCCGCCCAGGTACTCCCAGGACCGTACGAGCTCCACGAGCAGCCATCCGGACGGCACCACGACCAATGCCGCGGCCACCCGGCCGGGACCGGCCGAGCCGGCGAGCAGCCGGTGCACGAGCAGCCCCCAAGGGGCCCACAACGTCCCCAGGAGGGCGACCAACACGAGAATGAACACATGCAGGCTGGGTAGCAGCCAGTGATGTACGGCGAGCAGGAATCCGGCCCCGCCCAGCCATCCGTCGAGTGCCGCTCGCCGCCCCGTGGGCGCCGAACGGATGAGCAGCAGCCACGGCACGAGCCCCACCCACGCCAGCCACCACAACGATGGTTCCGGAAAGGCCAGCGCGGGCACTGCTCCGGCGGCGATGGACACCACGGACCGCCACCAGGGTGAGGCGAGGAGTCGTCCGTACCGCTCGGCCAGCGACCACATCGTCATCGTGCGCCTCCCTCATGCGTGCCGATCACTAGTGTTGGGTATGCCCACCCATTCACCTGTGTCACCACGCACGAGAGAGGTCCGGCAAGTGCCGGAGCGAGTGGACGGTGCTCGTCAGCGGCGACGCAGCCATTTCGTGATCGAACGCCACCACGTGAAACGCGCGGAGGCGGGCTCGGCGGTTCCCGCCTCCGGCTCGAGTGCGGGCTTCGTCGAACCGCCCGGCAGCGTCGACGGGGACTCATAGGAGTCCAGGTCCGCCAGCTGCGGCTGATGTGCCGTGAACTTCACGGGCAGCTCGGACAGATGGCGCGTCATCATGGCCGAGCGATAGGTGAGTTCCGATTCCTCGCAGGCGAGGTTGAGATCGGGCAGACGCCACAGCAGAGCATCGATTCCCGTGCCCGCGATGGCCCGTCCCACGTCTTGACCGGGGCACTCGTGCGCTCCGCCACTGAAGGCGAGGTGGGCGCGATTGCCGTGGATGGGAGCGTCCAGGTCCGGCCGGACCGCCTTGTCCATATTGGCGGCGGCCAGTCCCAGCACCAGCGCGTCGCCCGACTTGATCTGCTGTCCACCGAGCTCCGTGTCCTGAGTGGCCCAGCGGCCCAGGATGGTGATGAACGGTGGTTCGTCCCAGAGGACTTGCTCGACGGCGTCGGGGAGCGTCATATGTCCACCCGCCAAGGACGCCCGGAAGCGGACATCGGTGAGCACCATCTTCAGAGTGTTCGCGATGACGTTCGCGGTGGATTCGAAGGCGGCGATCAGGACGAGTCGAAGATGCTGCTGCACCTCGTCGTCCGAAAGACCGGACGGATGTTCCAGCAGCCAGCTGGTGAAGTCGGCACCGGGCTGGGCGTGCTTCCGTGCCACGAGCTTGCGCAGCGTGTCCTGAAGGAACTCATTGCTCGCGACAGCCGTCTCGGTGCCCCTGAGCATGTCGCGGCAGGCATTGACCAGCTGGGGGCTGTACTCCTCGGGCATGCCGAGCAGCTGGGTCATCGCCATCATCGGCAGATGCTCGGCGAACTCGCTCACGAGCTCCGCCTGTCCCGAGGCGCAGAAGCGGTCGACCAGCTGATTGACGCACTGCGTGACGTGGCGCCGGATGCCTCGCTTGTCGAAGCGCGCGATGCTGTCGTTCACGGCGCCACGCCAGCGTTCGTGCTGCTCGCCGTCGGCGAAGGTACAGATCGGCTGCCAGGCGGTGACGGGCGTCAGCGGATGGTCGGGAGCGACCCTGCCCTCGCGGAAGTCGCGCCAGTTCCGGGAGTCGCGGGAGAACCGCGAAGGCGTACGCGTCACATCGAGGGTCTCCCGGTATCCCAGCACCAGCCAGGCCGGGAGATCGCCGTGCAGCAGCACCGGCGCCACGGGGCCGTGCTTGGCCCGCAGTCGTTCGTACAGGCCGTACGGGTCCACCTCGGCTTCCGTTCCGTACAACCGGGTCGCTCCGGCGTGGGACCCGCCCACGTGTGCCGGGCACCCCGGCGGTGGTGCCATGAGGGAGTCGGTGCGGGCGTGTTCGGGGGGGTTGGTCACTGGGGCTCCGGGGAGACGGTCGTGAGGGTGTAGAGGTAGCGCATCAGCGCCATCAGGATGTCGCGGCAGGAGGCGCGGTCGCGGGCGTCGCAGTCGATCATGGGGACGGAGTCGTCCAGGTCCATGGCCGCGCGGAGTTCCGACACGGGGTATCTGGGGGCTCCGGGGAAGGCGTTGACCCCGACGACGAAGGGGACGCCGCGTTCCTCCAGGCGGCCGATCACGTCGTAGCTGACCTCCATCCGGCGGGTGTCGAGGAGCACGACCGCGCCGAGGGCGCCCTCGAAGAGGCCGTTCCAGAGGAACCAGAACCGCTCCTGGCCGGGCGTGCCGAACAGGTACAGCACCAACTGGTCGTTGATGCTGATGCGGCCGAAGTCCATGGCCACCGTGGTCTCGGTCTTCTGCTCGATGCCGGCGAGGTCGTCCACGCCGACACCGGCCTGCGTCATCGTCTCCTCGGTGGTCAGCGGACGGATCTCGCTGACCGAGCCCACCAGGGTCGTCTTGCCGACCCCGAAGCCCCCGACGATGACGACCTTGACGGCCGCGGTGGCCGTGGCGGGGAGGGTGTCCTCGCTGCGCGGCCCGGCGTAGCTCTCAGAGCTTCTGTAGTCCATGCATCACCGCCTCAAGGATTCGGACGTCGGGCAGCGCGGCCGCGGGTACGGGCGGGCGGGCCTCGACCTTTCCGTCGGAGAGCAGCTCGGTGAGCATCGGGGTCAGGGTGCTCACCGGCAGCTCCAGATAGGCGGATATCTCGGCGACCGAGAGGGGGAAGTCGCACATCCGCACGACGGCGGCGTGCTCGGGCTGGAGGCCGGGGTCGGGCTCCGCGCGGGAGACGATGAGGGTGACCAGGTCGAGGTGGGTCCTGGGCCTGGCCCGTGTCTCCGCCGTACTGAGGATGTACAGCCTGTCCGGATTGCCGGGTGGCTCCGCACCGGGCTCGTCGTCGGGTCGGGAACCGTTCACGTGGCCGCCCCGCCGACCCGGGGCGGGCTGGTGAGATGGGAGCCGATGCGGGCCACCAGATCCCGCATCTTCATGCCCATCAGCCCGGCGTCCACGTCGTCGTCGGCCAGCACGGCCAGATACGCCCCGGCCCCGGCGGCCATGAGGTAGAAGAAGCCGCCGTCGACCTCGATCACCACCAGGCGCATCTCCCCGTCCCCGTGCGGGAACTCCTGCGCGATGGCCGTCGAGAGGCTCTGCAGTCCGGCGCAGGCGGCGGCGAGGCGGTCGGCGACCTCCGTGTCCGTACCGTGCTGGGCCATGCGCAGGCCGTCCGAGGACAGCACGATCACGTGGCGGGTCTGGGGGACGCTGGTGGCCAGGTCCTTGAGCATCCAGTCCATGTTGAACCTCGGCTGCTGCGTCACTTGGCTACTCTTCCTTGTCTGACGGGTTATCAGTGATGGGCCGCCCGTTCTGCTCGTGCAGCTCGCCGTTGATGCCGCTGGTGAACGCGGCCAGCCACATTCCCGGCTGTACGGGCGGCTCCTCGGGCACGGACGGGGCGGGCGTGCGCCCCTCGGCCGCGTTCCGGGCCCGCTCGGCGGCCGCGCCGCGGCCGAAGGGGAGCGGGGCCGGCCCGCGCCGCCGACGGCGCTGGGGCAGACCGCCGTCGCCCATCGGCGGCGGCACGGGGCTGTCCATCATCGGCGTCTCGGACGGCTGGAGGGGGATGGAGCCCGGGCGGCGCTTCTTCTTGGCGGGCGGAAGCTTGGGCGCGCGGGCGATGTCGCCACCGGGGAACCTGCTCGCGGTGATCAGGTTCGGCGGGATGACCAGCACCGCGCGGACGCCGCCGTAGGCCGAGGGCCGCAGCGACACGATGAAGTCATAGGTGTTGGCCAGCCGGCTGACCACTGCCAGACCCAGCCGCGGGGACTCGCCCAGGTCGTCCAGGTCGAGGCCGCCCTCCTTGGACAGCACCCGGTCCGTGCGGCGGCGGGCCTCGTCGGTGAGGCCGACGCCGGCGTCCTCGATCTCGACCGCGATGCCGGACTGGATGTCGACGGCGGTCAGATGGACCCGGGTCTGCGGCGGCGAGTAGCGGGTGGCGTTGTCCAGCAGCTCGGCCAGGGCGTGGATGACCGGCTCGACGGCGGGACCCACCACGGCGACGTCGGCCACGGAGTGGAGGTCCACACGGCGGTACTCGAGGATGCGGGACATCGCACCGCGCAGCACGTTGTAGAGCGGGATCTCGGAGCGCCACTGACGGCCGGGGCGCGAGCCGCCCAGAACCGCGATGCTGTCCGCGAGACGGCCGGTCAGGGCGTTGCCGTGGTCGAGGTGGAGCAGGTCGCCGAAGACATCGGGGTTGTTGCCGTGCTTGTGCTCCATCTCCCGGATGTCGTACGCCTGCTGGTGCACGATCGCCTGCATGCGGCGCGCGATGTTGACGAACGCCCGGTGGGCCGCGTCACGCAGCGCCTCCTCCTGCTGCACCGCCTCGATGACGGACCGCACCACGGCCCGGTGGGCGGCGGAGAAGCCGGGCTCCAGCTCATGGGCGGGGACGGTGACCCTGACGACCTGGTCGGTGGGGGCGCCGCGGCGCATCAGCTTGAGCGCCTCGGGGAGGACGTCCCGGGCGAAGCGCCAGGTCTCGGCGTCGTGCTGGTCCAGCCGGCGCTGGAGGAGCGCCTCCCGCTCGGCCAGGCGCCGGCGCAGCCCCGCGATCACCCTGCCGCGCCGCGCCGCCTCGGCGGAGGCCAGCCCCACCGCGACGGTCGCGGCCGCTCCGCACCAGATCACGGGCGCGCGCGCCGCCGGGGTCACGGAGAGGACCGCCGTGACCGCGCACACGGCCAGCACCAGTGGGGAGATCAGCCATATGAGCGCGGAGGCGGGCCGCCTGGGAGCCGACGAGCCTGTACCAACCATCGAGATCCTCGGAACTCTTGAGACAAGGGAGTGGGTGCCGGAGCGCGGCATTTTCCTCGCTTCTTGGGCGGGAAAGACGGCGGCAGCACAGCACTTGACCGCGGCGGGCCGTACACACGTCGGCCCGCTGCGCGACATGGAGCGTAGCCGGTCGTCGGACGCTCCCGGCGCGAACTTGTCATATTCGCGGAATGAGCTGACGAGCGAATTCGAAAGGCTTCATAATGGCCCACGCCTGAGTGGGCGAATGCATTTCCGAATGGCAGGGGGCGCGTTCGGCCCGGAGCGAAGGTCACGCTCACGGGTGGTCCGTCCACCGAACCCTGCCCCTTGGCCGGTGGACGGGGCTAGGCTCGCTCCACCACATCCTCCGGGGAGACACCGTCATGTCGGGGCAACAGCGTGAACGCGTCCTATCTGCCGCCCTGTTCGAGCGAGAGCGCGAGCTATCCGTCGTCGAGCGGGCGGTGTACGGCCTCTGCGGCCGTGAGATGCAGTGTGAGAACCAGAAGGAGAGCACCGAGAACGAAGAGGCCCTCGAGGCCGGGGAGTCCGCCGGGACCACGGGCGTGGCCGAGAGGGAAGGTGGCCTGCTCCTCATCAGCGGCGAAGCGGGCCTGGGCAAAACGGCGTTGCTCACCCATGTGCGCCGCGTCGCCGGTGAGCGCGACGACTGCACCGTGCTCTTCGGGCGCGGCAGCAAGTCCGCCGAGAGAGTCCCCTTCGCCGTCGTCCGGCAGCTCCTCCAGCCCGAGCTCGCCGCGATGCCCCAGGAGGCCCGGCGGGAGCTGCTCGGCGACTGGCACGACATCGCCGGCCCCGCGCTCGGCATCACCCCGCCCGTCGGCCCGCTGGCCGACCCCCAGGGCGTGCGCGACGGACTCGACTGGGTGATCACCCAGCTCGCCTTCAACGGCAAGCCCTTGGTCGTCATCGTCGACGACGCCCACTGGGCCGACCCCGAGTCCCTGGCGTGGATCACCTCCTTCGCCGTACGGCTGCGGGAGATGCCGCTCCTCATCGTGCTGGCCTACCGGCCGGAGGAACTGCCCGACCACACACCGGGCTTCAAGGAGCTGGTCGCCGGGCGGGTGGCTCGGCCCGTCGAGCTGCACGCCCTGACCCCCGAAGCGGTGGCCGGGCTGGTGCGCGAGGCCCTCGGCCCCGGCGCGGACGATCCGTTCTGCCGCGAGGTCTGGGCGGTCACCGGCGGAAACGCCTATGAGGCCGTCGAGCTGATAGCCAAGGCACGGGACCGCGACATGGATCCGGTCGAGGAGTCCGCCGCGCTGCTGCGCGAACTCGGTGCCGCCGCCCGGGGCAAGGGTCTGGTCGCCCGCCTCGAGCAGCTGGGGTCCGCCGTGACCCGGTTCGCCTACGCGTCGGCCGTCCTGGGGACGGAGATCGAGCTCTCGCTCGCCGCCAACCTGGCCGGCATGGGCCCCACCGAGGCCAAGCAGCGCGCCGACCAGCTCCGGGAGGCCCGGATCCTCACGGGTGACACCACGCTGGAGTTCGTCCACCCGCTCATCGCCACCGCCGTCTACCGGGCGATCCCGGCGGGTACCCGCACCGCCATGCACGGGCAGGCCGCCTGGCTCTCGGCCGACGCGGGCAAGGGCGTCGCCGTCTCGGCCCGGCACCTGCTGGAAGTGCACCCGGACGCCGACGCGGACGTGGTCGGTCAGCTGCGCGCGGCGGCCAGGGAGCACCTCGCCGTGGGCGCCCCCGACGCGGCCCGCCGCTGTCTGGAGCGGGCGCTGCTGGAACCTCCGCCGGAGGAGGACCGGGCCATGCTGCTCTACGAGCTGGGCTGTGCCGCGCTGCTGATCTCGCCGCAGACCACGGTCAACCACCTCCGTGCCGCCCTGGCCCTGCCGGACCTCAGCGAAGAGCTGCGCGTCGACGCCACCTTCCGGCTGTCCCAGGCCTACGCGCACAACAGTCAGCTCGACAAGGCCGCCGAGGTGGTCGCCGACCAGGCGCAGCGCATGCCGCCCGGTCCGGGCCGGATGCGCCTTCAGGCGGCCCACTACATGTGGAAGGGCGTGCAGGTCGACGGGGACGACGCGATCGACTGCTCCCGTCGCATCGCCGAGCTGGCCCGTGACCTGAAGGGTCAGGACAACGCCGAGCGCACCTTGCTGGTGCTGCGCGCCTTCGACGGGATGCTCCGCAGCGAGAACTCCCTGGAGATCGGCGAGTTCATCGACCGGGTCCTGGTGGACGGCAAGCTCCCCGACGGTCTGGGCTGGACCAACGCGGAGTGGGGTTTCGAGATCCCCAGCCAGATCGGGATCGTCTGTTCCTACACCGACCGGCTCGACGAGGCCGATGAGCTCTCCTACCAGGCCGTGCGCGCCTTCGAGGTCGCCGGCTGGAGCGGTGCCCATCTCGCGTTCGCCCATGATCTCCGGGGGCTGGTCTTCCGGCGTCGCGGCGATCTCGCGGAGGCCGAGCGGGCCCTGCGCAAGGGGCTGCACCTGGCCCACCGTCTCGGTCCCGGGCTGCCCATCCAATGGGACGGTATGTGCTTGCTGATCGACACCCTCCTGGCCCGGGGCAAGGTCGACGAGGCCCAGGAGGTGGCGGAGGCCAACTCCTTCCTCCCGCCGTACTCACCGGGGATCGCCCTTCCCGACGCCGCCTGCCTGGCGGGCAGGTTGCTGCTCGCCAGGGGCAAGACGAAGGAGGCCGTCGAGGAGCTGGAGGCGGCCGGGCGGAGGCTGGAGGAGCGCGGTCGGCACAACACCCTCTGGGCACCCTGGGCGTTCGACCTGGCCTTCGCCATCAAGGACGAGGAGCCGGAGCGCGCCCGGACCCTGGTCGGCCAGGCGATCCAGCACGCCATGCGGTTCGGCACCGACACGGCCATCGGCGAGGCGCTGCGCCTGGCGGCGAGGGTGGACGCGCCGCGGGAGCGGCCGGAGAGGCTGAGCAAGGCCGTCGCCCATCTGCGGATGTCGCCCTGCCGCTACGAGCTCGCGGCGGCGCTGGTCGACCATGGGGTCGCGCTGCGCGAGTGCGGCCACAAGGCCGAGGCGGTGGAGCGGCTGCGGGAGGGCCTGGAGCTCTCGGAGCGCTGCGGCGCGGACGGGCTCGTCCGTACCGCGCGGGCGGAGCTCGTGGAGCTGGGCGTCGAGAAGGAGGGCGAGCCCACGGACTGAGTTCCCGTGTTGACGCCGTGGGTTAACGTGCGGGTGCGACGTCGTCGCGTGGTGTGAAGAGGGGCCGCCGGCCCGGGGCGACAGGCTCAGGAGGCCCGGCGGCCCGTCTTTTTGGCCGCGGTCTTCTTCGTCGTCGCGGAAGCGCTGGTCTTCGTGGCACGGGTCTTCGAAGAGCCGGTCTTCGAAGACCCGGTCTTCGCGGTGGTCCTGGAGGCCGTGGTCTTTTTGGCCACGGCCTTTTTGCTCGTACCTTTGGTCGAATCTTCGGTCTTTTTCGCGCGCCCGGACGACGTGGTTTTCGCCGCCGTCTTCGTGGGGGCGCCTTTCCCGCTCGCCGAATCGATGGAGGCCTGCAGGGCCGCCATCAGGTCGATGACATTGTCGGGCGCGGCCGTGGTCTTCTTCCGGGGCGTCGGCCGGTGGTCGAGATGGGCGCTGATGAGCTCGCCGAGGGCGATCTCGTACTCGTCCTCCAGTGTGTCGAGGTCGAAGTCCTCCGACAGCGTGTCCATCAGGCTCGTGGCCATCTTCAGCTCCTGCGGTCGCACGGTGACCGAGGAGGAGGGGGCGAGGCCCTTGCTGTCGCGGATCTCGTCCGGCCAGTACATGGTGTGGAGGACCAGCAGGTCCTCGTGGACTCTCAGCAGGGCCAGCGACTCCCGCGTCCGCAGCGCGATCTTGGTGACGGCGACGCGTTCGGTCTGCTTCAGCGTCTCCCGCAGCAGGACGTATGGCTTGTCGGCGGCCGCGCTCTCCGGGGCGAGGTAGTAGGCGCCGGAGAGCCGCAGGGCGTCGATGCGGTCGGCGTCGACGAAGGCCAGGACGTCGATGAGCTTCTTGCTCGGCAGCGGCAGGCCCGCCAGCTCGTTCTTGGTGACGACGGCCGTGTTGCCCTCGTCGTCCTCGAAGCCCTTGGCGACGTGCTCGTAGTCGATCTCCTTGCCGCACGCGTCGCAGACGCGCTTGAGGTGGATGCGGCCGCCGTCCTCGTCATGGACCTGGTGGAGCCTGAGCCCGTGCTCCTGGACGGCGGCGTAGAGCCGTACCGGCACGGAGACGAGGCCGAAACCGATGGCGCCCTTCCACATCGTCCGCATAGATCCGTCCCTCCGCGGGGAATTCCTACTTTATGCCCGCCTCGTCGGACCGGCAGGTGGTGGAGGTCGAGGGCCACCGACTGGCCCTCTCCCATCTGGACCGGGTGCTCTTCCCCGGGTCGGGGCACACCAAGGCGCAGGTGCTGCGGTACTACGCCCGGATCGCCCCGGCGCTGCTGCCGTACGCCCGTGGCCGTCCCACCTCGTTCGTCCGCGCGCCCGAGGGGCCGGCCGGGCAGAGCTGGGTCGCCAAGAATCCGCCGGCCGGTTCCCCCCATTGGGTGCCCCGGGTGCCGGTGGAACACCGGGAGGGGCTCACCGAACAGATCGTGCTGGACTCCACGGCCGCGCTGATCGCCATGGTGAACCTGGGGGCGTACGAGGTGCACGTGCCCCAGTGGACGGCCGAGGCGGGCCCGGACGGGCACGACCGCCTCGTCCTGGACCTGGATCCCGGTCCCGGCACCGACCTCGTCGTCTGCTGCCGGGTGGCCCAGCGGCTGCGCCAGCTCCTCGACGCCGACGGGCTCGCCGCGTACCCGGTGGTCTCCGGGTCCAAGGGGCTCCATCTCTACGCGCCCATCCGGCCCGCTACGGGTCGGGCCGCCTCCCGGTACGCCAAGGAGCTGGCCGGGCGGATGATGGGCGAGCACCCCGGGCTGGTGGTGGTCTCCATGGCGCGCGCCGAGCGCCGGGGCAAGGTCCTCATCGACTGGTCGCAGAACGCGAGCGCGAAGACGACGGTGGCGCCGTACTCCGTGCGTCTCACGCCCGACCGTCCGGGTGTCGCGGCCCCGGTGACCTGGGACGAGGTCGCCGGCTGCCAGGATGCGGCCGACCTGGCCTTCGGCCCGGAGGAGGTCCTCGACCGCGTCGCCGGCCACGGCGACCCGCTGGTGGGCCTGGGAGGAGCACGGGGGAGGGCCCCACTGCCGTGAGAGTGCGGCCGAGGCCCCGGCCCGGTCCGGGCCCCGGCCGTCAGGCGGGGGCGGCGTTCACGTCAGGTCCGTCAGGTCCGGCCGGAGCCGGTGCCACGTGGGGTGGCGGAGGCGACCGGACGCCGTCCAGCCGCTGAAGACGACCTCCGCGACGAGCCGGGGCTCGGCCCAGTGCGCGGCCGGTACGTCGACCGGGCCCGTGAACGGGGAGTCGGGGCGCTGGACGACCGTCAGATAGCGCGCCAGGTCGGCGCGTTCCCGCTCGGCGAGCCCCGAGCCCACGGAGCCCACGTAGCGCAGGCCCTCGGGCTCGCGCAGCCCGGCCAGCACCGCGCCGGGCAGGCCCGTCAGCCGGCCCTGGCCCTCGGTCCAGCCGCCGATGAGGACGTCGATGGTGATCACATGCTTGATCTTGCGCCAGTCGGGTGACCGGAGGCCCGGCGCGTACCGCGAGGTCAGCCGTTTCGCGATCACGCCCTCGAAGCCGCTGCTGAGCGTGGCGTCCCAGGCGCGTCTCCCCTGGCCCTCCAGGTACGCGGGGACCGACCAGTTGGGGCCGCCGATGCCCAGGCCCGAGAGCACGGCCCGGCGCTCGCGGTAGCCGAGGTCGGTGAGGACGACGCCGTCGAGGTACATGATGTCGAAGACCATCAGGTGCACCGGGTACTCCATCGCCAGGTGCGCCGCGCGGCGCGGGTTGGCGATGTTCATCCGGCGCTGGAGCAGCCCGAAGTCGGGGCGTCCCTCCGCGTCCAGGACCACGATCTCGCCGTCGAGCACCACGAGCCTGCCGTGCAGCTGCTCGCCGAGGGCCTGCAGTTCGGGGTAGGTCCGGGTGGCGTCGTTGCCCGTGCGGGTGACCAGGCGCAGGGTCCCGTCGCCGGGTGTGTCGGCGACGCAGCGCACCCCGTCCCATTTGACCTCGAAGGCCCAGTGGGCGTCCTCGCCCTCGGCGGGCAGCGGCCCGGGGGTGGCCAGCATCGGCCGGATCGAGGTGCGCTCGGGCAGCGGGGCGTCCAGCGGGGCGTTCACTTCGAACCGGCCCAGTCCAGCAGGCGGTCCGCCGGCCAGGTGGTGACGACCCGGTCGGCGGGCACCCCGCACTCCTCGGCGCGGGCGCAGCCGTAGATCTGCCAGTCGAGCTGGCCGGGGGCGTGGGCGTCGCTGTCGATGGCGAACAGCACGCCCGCGTCCAGGGCCCGGCGCAGCAGCCGGCGCGGCGGGTCGAGCCGCTCGGGGCGGGAGTTGATCTCCACGGCGGTGCCGAAGCGGGCGCAGGCGGCGAAGACCATGTCCGCGTCGAACTCCGACTCCGGCCGGGTCCGCCCGCCGTTCAGCCGTCCGGTGCAGTGGCCCAGGACGTCCACGAGGGGGCTGGCGACGGCGGCCACCAGTCGCCGGGTCATGGCCGGGGCGTCCATCCGCAGCTTGGAGTGGACGGAGGCGACCACCACGTCCAGCCGCTCCAGCAGTTCCTCCTCCTGGTCGAGCGCGCCGTCGGCGAGGATGTCGCACTCGATGCCGGTCAGCAGCCGGAAGCCGTCGCCCAGCTCCGCGTTCACCTCGGCGACCACATCGAGCTGCTGTCGCAGCCGCTCCGGGGACAGGCCGCGGGCGATCGTGAGCCGGGGGGAGTGATCGGTGAGCACGGCCCACTCGTGGCCGATCGCGCGGGCGGCGCGGGCCATCTCCTCGATGCCGCTGCCGCCGTCCGACCAGTCGGAGTGGAGGTGGCAGTCGCCGCGCAGGGCCTCGCGCAGGGCCAGCCCGCCCTGGACGAGGGGGGCGCCCGCCGTCTCCTCCAGCTTCGCCAGATAGCCGGGCGCCCGGCCGGTGAGGGCCTCGGTGACCACGCCCGCGGTGCTGGGGCCGATGCCGCCCAGCGCCGTCAGGGAGCCGTCGGCCGCGCGGCGCCGCAGCTCCTCGTCCGGCAGGTCGCGGATCACGGCGGCGGCCGTCCGGAACGCCTTCACGCGGTACGTCGGCGCCTGTGAGCGCTCCAGCAGGAACGCGACGCGTTCCAGCGCCTCCACGGGCTCCATGCCACCCATGGCACCACCTCCACACCACCACCGTGCGGTACGGCGGAGCGGCGCGCATGTGTTCCGGGCGGGCGCGGTATGGGCAGACCATCCCGTATGGGCGGACCGTGCGGAGTTCCACCGCGACGGAGGAGGAGCGGGCATGAGCGACGCGCACAGTGACGGCGGTGTCGTTCCCGGGCGCCGGGCCGTGGTGCTGGGCGGCGGGATGGCGGGGATGCTGGCCGCCTCGGCCCTGGCGGACCACGCCGACGAGGTGGTCGTCGTCGAGCGGGACCGGCTGCCGTCCGGGGCCCTGCCCCGCAAGGGGCTGCCCCAGGCGCGGCACGCGCATCTGATGCTCGCGGGAGGGGCGCGGGCGGTGGAGTCGCTGCTGCCGGGGATCACCGACCGGTGGCTGGCCGAGGGCGCCCGGCGGGTGGCGCTGCCGACGGCGCTGGTGTCGCTGTCGTCGCAGGGCTGGATCCCCCGTGCGCCGGAGGCGCAGTTCCTGATCTCGTGCAGCCGGGACCTGCTGGACGCGGTGGTACGGGAGCGGGTGCTGGCCCACTCGCGGATCACGCTCCGGGACGGCGTCGAGGTCCACGGGCTCCTGGGCGACGCCCGGCGGGTGACGGGCGTGCGGATCGGCGAGGTGGGCGCGGGCGGGGTGCGGCCGCTCCCGGCAGCGCTCGTCGTCGACGCCACCGGGCGGGAGTCGCAGGCCGCGCGGTGGCTGACGGAGCTGGGGCTGCCCGCCGTCCGGGAGGAGACCGTCGACTCGGGCCTGGTCTACGCGACGCGGCTGTTCCGGGCGCCCCCGGGAGCGGAGGACTTCCCCGTCGTGAGCGTCGCGCCGCGCCCCGACGCGCTGCTGCCGGGCCAGGGCGTGACGATGCACCCGGTGGAGGGCGGGCGCTGGCTGGTGACCCTGTCCGGTACGAGGGGCGGCGAACCCTCACGGGAGGACGCGGAGTTCGAGCCGTTCGCGCGCCGGCTGCGGCATCCGCTGGTGGCCGATCTCATCGCCCGCGCGGAGCCGCTCACCGGGGTGCGGCGGGGTCGCTCCACGGTCAACCGCCGCCGGTACTTCGAGCGGATGGCCTCCTGGCCGGGCGGTCTCGTCGTCACGGGGGACGCGGTGGCGGCGTACAACCCCGTCTACGGGCACGGGATGTCGGCCGCCGCGGCGGGCGCGGTCGCCCTGCGGGAGGTCCTGGCGGGGGAGGTCCTCGGCGACCCCCGGTCGGCCCGGCGGGCGCAGCGCGCGGTGGCCCGGACGGTGGACGGGCCCTGGGCGATGGCCGTGGGCGAGGACATCCACTACCCGGGCGCGATCGGGGAGCGGCCGCCGGCGGCGGCGCGGCTGCTGCGGGGCTATGTCCAGCGGATGATACTGACCGCGACGGTGGACCCGGCCCTGACCCGGGCCATGGTGGACGTGATGACGCTGGCCGCGCCCATGTCGGCGCTGTTCACGCCCGCCGTGGTGGCGCGGGTGGCTCGCGGGCCCCGGCGGCTGCCGCCCCCGGAGCCGCCGATCACGGCGGCCGAACTGGCCCGGGCGGGCCTGGCGCCGGCCTGACGCCCGGCCGGCGGCCCGGCGCCCGTCCCCGCTGTCAGCAGGCAGGTCGGTACCGCCGGGCCGCGCCGTCGTGGCCGGTCGCCGTCGCGGCGGGAGGCAGGCCCCTTGACCCGCCCCTTCTCGTTTCCCGGGGGCAAGCCCCCGGACCCCCTCACGGCTGTGTTGCCAGCCGTGCCGGCGGCAGGTACTCGCGCACCAGCGTGCGGTGCCACCAGCAGCCCGTCTCGCGGAGCTCGCGCCAGGTCGTGAAGCGGTAGAGGTAGAGGCGGGCGCGGACGTGGGTGGGCGGGGTGGCGGGGAAGGGGTTGTGGCGCAGGAGGCGCAGGGTCGCCGGGTCGCCCGTCAGCAGGCGTTCGACGAAGGGGCCGAACCATTCCCGGGCGTAGCCGGGGGAGATCCCGGCGAACCACATCAGCCAGTCGAGCCGCAGGTGGTACGGCGCGAACTGGCGGGGGAGCCGGCGGGGGTCGCCGGGCTTGCCCCGGAAGCCGTACTCCTTCCACTCCGTGTCCTCGGTGAGCCGTTCGTCGGACGTTCCCTCGACGACGACCTCGTAGCGGCTGCGATTGACGCTGCCGAAAGCGCCGTAGGTGTTCACCAGGTGGAAGGCGTTGAAGGACATGTTCATGCGCTGCCGCGCGGACAGCAGATTGCGCACCGGCCACCAGCTCAGCGTGACCACCAGCGCGGTGGCGGCGAGCACCAGCACCTCGAACCAGAGCGGGGCGGCGCCGGCCGGGGCGTGCCGGGGGAGGCTCAGTAGCTCCGCGAGGGCCGCGCCGTCGACGGCGGAGAGGGCGAGGACGATCGTCAGCCAGTTGAGCCAGGAGAAGTTGCCGGAGGCGACGAGCCAGAGCTGGGTGCAGATGATCACGGCGGCGGCGACGCTCGCCACCGGCTGCGGGGCGAACAGCCCGATCGGTACGACCAACTGGGCGACGTGGTTGGCGGCCGTCTCCACCCGGTGGAGGGGCTTGGGCAGCCGGTGGAAGAACCAGCTCAGCGGGCCCGGCATCGGCTGGGTCTCGTGGTGGTAGTACAGGCAGGTCAGGTCGCGCCAGCAGGGGTCGCCGCGCAGTTTGATAAGCCCGGCGCCGAATTCGACGCGGAAGAGCAGCCAGCGCATCAGCCACAGCGTGAGCACGGGCGGGTCGGTCCGGGCGTTGCCCAGGAAGACGGCCAGGAAGCCGGTCTCCAGCAGCAGGGACTCCCAGCCGAAGCTGTACCAGGTCTGGCCCACGTTGACGATCGACAGGTAGAGCGCCCACAGCGCGGCCCACATCGCCATGGCCGCGCCCAGCGGCACGGCGTCGGCCGCGCCCGCCACCATCGCGGCCGACAGCAGCGCTCCCGTCCAGGCCCAGGCGGCGAAGAAACGGTCGGAGTAGTGGAACTGGAAGACGCTGGGCGCCCGGCGCGGCGGCGCGTACGCCACGTACTGGGGGACCGGCAGCATGCCGCGCTCCCCGATGAGCGCGCGGAACTGCAGGGCCGCCGAGACGAAGCCGACCAGGTAGATCGCCGCGAGCGCCCGCGTCAGGAGCAGCCGGCTGAGCCAGTACCCGGATGCCGTGAACCACTCCATGGCGCCCTCCGCACCGGTCGCATCGAAACCGGTCGCATCGAAGAAACGAACAAAAGATGGCAGAGTGACTCTATGGTTGATCGGGGAGCGACGCCTGCCGCCGTCCCGCCGCCGGACGACTGGCCCGCCCGCCCGGAGGCGGTGCTCGCCCTCAATCGCATGGGCGGCTTCGACTGGGACCTGATCAGCGGACGGCTGCACCTGGACCCGCAGGCGCTGGAGCTCCTGGAGGTGCCGCCGGAGCGGTTCCACGGCCGGATCACCGATCTGACGTACCGCGTCTCGCGCCCGGACGCCGCCCGGCTCGACACCATGGTGGCCCGGGCGCTGAAGGACGGCAGCGAGAGCTACGGCGGCTACTACCTGGTCCGCTGCGCGGACGGCTCCCAGCGCTGGACCTACACCCAGGGGCGCATCCGGCGCGACGCCGACGGGCGGCCCTGCCGGATCATCGGCGTCGTCCGGGACGCCACCGAGGAGCTGGGCCGGACCGGTCCCCGGGAGACCGACGAGGAGCGCCGCCATCAGACCACGGTCGTGGAGACCACGACGGCCGCCCTCGCGCACGCCCGGACCGTCCAGGACGTCATCGACTTCTTCCGCGACGCCCGGGCCCTCGAGCACCTGGGCTCCGACCTGCTCGTCCTCGGCCTGCTGGAGTCCGGCCGCATCCACCTCGTCGCGGAGGGGCCCTCGGAGCACTTCATCCCCGGCACCCGCTACACGCGCGTCGACGACAACTTCCCGATGAGCGAGGTCATCCGCACCCTCTCGCCCCGGTTCATCGAGTCGCCCGAGGAGTTCTCCACCCACTACCCCTGGCTGTGGGAGCGCATCAAGGACATCGGCATCTGCTCCGCCGCCTATCTGCCGCTGGTCGCCCAGGCCCGGCCCATCGGCGCGCTGGGCCTGCTCTACCGCGAGGCGCGCGGCTTCACCCGGCAGGAGCGCAACCTCTTCATCGCGCTCAGCAGCAGCCTGGCGCAGGCCATAGCCCGGGCGATGCTCTTCGACCAGGAGCACGACCTCGCCGAGGGCCTCCAGCAGTCCATGCTGCCGCGCCGCATCCCCGACGTGCCCGGCGCGCAGATCGCGGTGCGCTACCGGTCGGCCCGGATGGGCCGGGACATCGGCGGCGACTGGTACGACGCCATCCCGCTGCCCGGCGGCCGGGTCGGGGCGGTCATCGGCGACGTCCAGGGCCACGACACCCACGCCGCCGCCGTGATGGGCCAGCTGCGGATCGTCCTGCGCGCGTACGCCACCGAGGGGCACTCGCCCGCCACGGTCATGGCCCGTGCCTCGTCCTTCCTCCACGAGCTGGACACCGACCGCTTCGCCACCTGCACCTACGCGGAGGCCGACCTCACCACCGGGGTCGTCCAGCTGGTCCGCGCCGGCCATGTGGACCCCATGCTGCGGCACGCCGACGGCACCTGCCGCCGGCTGCCCGTCTCGGGCGGGCTGCCGCTCGGCCTGTCCGCCGAGTTCGGGCGGCTGGACTACCCCGTGACGACCGTCGAACTGGCCCCGGGGGAGACCCTGCTGATGTTCACCGACGGCCTCGTCGAGCAGCCCGGCTCCGACCTCGACGAGGGCATGCGGCGGCTCGGCGCCCTGGTCCGCGAGGGCCCCTACGACCTCCACAAGCTGGCCGACCTGCTGTGCGGCGTGGTCGGGGAGCGGATGGGCGAGGACGACCTGGCCGTCCTGCTGCTGCGCCGCCAGGGCCCGGCCGCCCGTGGTGGCGGCCGCCTCCAGCAGCACATCGCCCCCGCGGACCCCGAGGCCCTCTCGGCCGGCCGGCACATGATCCGCGCGGCGGTAAGGGCGTGGGGCGCGCGGGAGCGCTCGGACGAGATCGAGCTGGTCGCCGACGAGTTGGTGACCAACGCCCTCCTGCACACCGACGGCGCGGCCGTCGTGACGATCCGGATGCTGACCGGGCACGAACGGCGGGTGCGGGTGGAGGTGGAGGACAAGTCCAGCGTCCTGCCGCGCCGCCGCGAGCCCGGCGAGTCGGGGGTGTCCGGGCGCGGGCTGCTGCTGGTGGACCGGCTGGCTGACGTCTGGGGCGTGGAGCCGCGCGGGAACGGCAAGTGCGTCTGGTGCGAGTTCGTGGTGCCCGAGCGGCACCCGGTGCCGGACGAAGACGACTGAACCGGTTGTCCGGGAGTGCATGCCCTATACACCCTCTCTTGCAAAGGAATTGCAAATTCCGGTCTTCTTGGATCAACTGTTGACGCAATCCCCCCTGACGGACCGTCGACAAGGCCGAAAACCATGGGCACCCCCCGCCACCACCACCCCCTCCGCCGCAGAGCCGGCCGGCTCCTGGGCGCCGCCGCCCTCGCCCCCGCCGTGCTGCTCACCGCCCAGGCCGGGCCCGCCCGGGCCTTCGGCACGGTCAGCGCGTTCGGGCAGCACGCCGAACACGAGGCGATCACCCGCGCCGCCCTGGCATGCGCCCCCGGCACCCGGTCCGACGGCACCTGCTTCGAACCCCGCTCCCTCGACCAGCTCGCCGGCCACAAGCGCACCTTCGGCGCGGTCGGCGCGCCCGACACCGACGAGATCGTCGTCCCCGCCGCCCACTGCGACAACGCCGACTTCCTCACCACCCCCGGCTACCCGCGCGACCGCGCCGACGCCACCCGGCAGCTGCTGGCCTGCATAGCCAGACTCCAGACCCGCTTCACCGAGGGGGTCACCGCCGCCGGCGGCACCGTCGCGGCGGACGGCGAGGTCGTCCCGGGCGAGAACGACCTCGCCAAGGACTGCACCTTCACCCTCGGCATCCGGGGACGCGACAAGTGCGAGGCCATCGAGGGCCTGGGCCGCGCCCTCCACGGCGTCCAGGACTTCTACTCGCACAGCAACTGGACCGACGAGGCCGCCGACGGCCCCCTCGGCAAGGACAACCCGCCCGGCCTCGACCGCCCCGCGCCCTCCCCCCTCCTCGCCCTGGGCACCGGCCGCCCGCCCGCCGCCCCGTCCGTCCCCGCCGACCTGACCACCGGCTGCTTCTCCCTCCTCCCGCTCGGCTGCGCCCGCCACGTCCAGCACGCGGGCCTCAACAAGGACACCGGCGTCATCGACCCGGCCACCGGGAACACCAGCGGCCCCACCAGCCCCCGTGGCAAGGTCGCCGGGAACTTCGACCGCGCCGTCCACGGGGCCGTCACGGACACCCGCCGCCAGTGGGCCGACTTCCGCGCCGCCCTGACCGCCAGATACGGCAAGGACCGCGCGGAGACCATCGGTTGCGCCCTCACCCACGACACCCCGGCCCGCGACTGCGCGCCCAAGAGCTGAATCCCGCGTTCCACCGGGAAGAGGCCAAGGTCACAACCCTTGCCCCTGCTGCGGGAGGCGGCCGCTCACTAGCCTTCCCCCCATGACGGTCCTGCCCGACGACGGCTTCCACCTGGCTGCCGAGTTCCCGGACGCGACCCGTGAGCAGTGGCAGCGCCTTGTCACAGGCGTGCTGAGCAAAACGGGCACCGCGGCCGAGGGACCGGCGGCCGAGGACGCACTGGCCACCGCGCTCCAGGACGGGCTCGCCACCCGTCCCCTCTACACCGCCGACGACGGCGGCGCGGTGCCCGGCCCGCCCGGCTTTCCCCCGTTCGTCCGCGGCGGGCGGCCGGAGGGCACCGCGCTCACCGGCTGGGACGTACGCCAGCACCACGGCGGCCCCGACCCCCGGCGGGTCAACGAGGCCGTCCTCGCCGATCTCGAGAACGGCGTCACCTCCCTGTGGATCGCCGTCGGCGGCGCCGGACTGCCCGTCGAGGCGCTGCCCGCCGCCCTTGACGGCGTCTACCTCGACCTCGCCCCCGTCGTCCTCGACGCGGGCGAGGAGTCCGAGCCCGCCGCGCGGAAGCTGCTCGGCCTGTACGCCGAGCGCGGCCTGCCGCGCGACGCGGCCGCCGGCAACCTCGGCGCCGACCCCCTGGGCACCCTCGCCCGCACCGGCACCGACGCCGACCCCTCCGAGGCCCTGGACGCCGCCGCCCGCCTCGCCGCCCTGTGCGTCCGCGACCACCCGCGCCTGCGCGCCCTGACCGTCGACGCGCTGCCCCACCACGAGGCCGGCGGCTCGCCCGCCCAGGAACTGGGCGCCTCCCTGGCCACCGGCGTCGCCTACCTCCGCACCCTCACCGCCGCCGGGCTCACCGTCGACGAGGCATGCGCCCAGCTGGAGTTCCGCTACTCCGCCACCGCCGACCAGTTCCTCACCATCGCCAAACTCCGCGCCGCCCGCCGGCTGTGGGCCCGCGTCGCCGAGGTCAGCGGCGCCACGCCCGCCGCCCGCGCCCAGCGCCAGCACGCCGTCACCTCCTCGGTGATGATGACCCGGCGCGACCCCTGGGTGAACATGCTGCGCACCACCATCGCCTGCCTCGGCGCCGGCGTCGGCGGCGCGGACGCCGTCACCGTCCTGCCCTTCGACACGGCCCTCGGCCTGCCCGACGCCTTCGCCCGCCGGATCGCCCGCAACACCTCCTCGATCCTGCTGGAGGAGTCCCACCTGGCCCGGGTCGTCGACCCGGCCGGCGGCTCCTGGTACGTGGAGCGGCTCACCGACGAACTCGCCCACGCCGCCTGGGCCTTCTTCCAGGACCTCGAACGCGCCGGGGGCCAGGCCGCCGCCCTGCGCTCCGGATTCCTCGCCGAACGCCTCGCCGACACCTGGCGGACCCGCTCCGCCGACCTGGCCACCCGCCGCGAACCCATCACCGGCGTCAGCGAGTTCCCCCACCTCGGCGAGGCGCCCGTCCACCGCGAACCCGCCCCGCCCGCGCCCACCGGCGGACTGCCGAAGGTCCGCCGCGACGAGGCGTACGAGGCGCTGCGTGCCCGCTCGGACGCCCACCTCGCCGCCACCGGCGCCCGGCCCCGCGTCCTCCTCGCGGCCCTCGGCCCCGCCGCCGCCCACACCGGCCGGGCGACCTTCGCCGCCAACCTCTTCCAGGCGGGCGGCATCGAGCCCGTCACCCGCCAGGTCACGGCCGAGGACGCCGCCGACGCCCTCACCGCCGAGGGCGCCACGATCGCCTGCCTGTGCTCCGGCGACACCCTCTACGCCGAGCAGGCCCCGGCCGTGGCCGAGGCGCTCAAGGCAGGGGGCGCCACCGTCGTCTTCCTCGCCGGAAAGCCCAAGGGCGAGCTGCGGGAAGACTGTCTGCGGGCGGGAGTCGACGCGTTCGTCTTCGCCGGCGGCGACGCCGTCGCCGTCCTCTCCTCCGTCCTCGACCGCATGGGAGTGGCGTGATGCGGATCCCCGACTTCTCCGGCATCGACCTCGACCCCGCCGCCACCGGCCCCGCCGACCCCGGGGCCTGGCGCGCCGCGCTGAAGGAGAGCACCGGCAAGAGCGCCGAGGACCTCCTGTGGGAGACCCCCGAGGGCATCGGCGTCAAACCCCTCTACACCGCCGAGGACCTCGAAGGACTGGACTTCCTCGCCACCTACCCCGGCATCGCGCCCTACCTGCGCGGCCCGTACCCGACGATGTACGTCAACCAGCCCTGGACCATCCGGCAGTACGCCGGCTTCTCCACGGCCGAGGAGTCCAACGCCTTCTACCGCCGCAACCTGGCGGCCGGCCAGAAGGGCCTGTCCGTCGCCTTCGACCTGCCGACCCACCGCGGCTACGACAGCGACCACCCGCGCGTCACCGGCGACGTCGGCATGGCGGGCGTCGCCATCGACTCCATCTACGACATGCGGCAGCTCTTCGACGGCATCCCGCTCGACAAAATGACCGTCTCCATGACCATGAACGGCGCGGTGCTGCCCGTCCTCGCCCTCTACATCGTCGCCGCCGAGGAACAGGGCGTACCGCCCGAGAAGCTGGCCGGGACCATCCAGAACGACATCCTCAAGGAGTTCATGGTCCGCAACACCTACATCTATCCGCCCCGGCCCTCGATGCGGATCATCTCCGACATCTTCGCGTACACCTCGCAGAAGATGCCGCGCTACAACTCCATCTCCATCTCCGGCTACCACATCCAGGAAGCCGGGGCCACGGCCGACCTGGAGCTCGCCTACACCCTCGCCGACGGCGTCGAGTACCTCCGCGCCGGCCAGGGCGCCGGCCTCGACGTGGACGCCTTCGCGCCCCGCCTTTCCTTCTTCTGGGCGATCGGCATGAACTTCTTCATGGAGATCGCCAAGCTCCGGGCCGCCCGGCTGCTGTGGGCCAGGCTCGTCAAGCAGTTCGACCCCAAGAACAGCAAGTCCCTGTCGCTGCGCACCCATTCGCAGACCTCCGGCTGGTCGCTCACCGCCCAGGACGTCTTCAACAACGTGGCGCGCACCTGCGTCGAGGCCATGGCCGCCACCCAGGGCCACACCCAGTCCCTCCACACCAACGCCCTCGACGAGGCGCTGGCCCTGCCCACCGACTTCTCCGCCCGCATCGCCCGCAACACCCAGCTGCTCATCCAGCAGGAGTCCGGGACCTGCCGGGTCATCGACCCCTGGGGCGGCAGCGCCTACGTCGAGCGGCTCACCCACGACCTCGCCCGCCGCGCCTGGCAGCACATCCAGGAGGTCGAGGCGGCCGGCGGCATGGCGCAGGCCATCGACGCCGGCATCCCCAAGCTCCGCGTCGAGGAGGCCGCGGCCCGCACCCAGGCCCGCATCGACTCCGGCCGGCAGCCCGTCATCGGCGTCAACAAGTACCGGGTCGACAGCGACGAGCAGATCGAGGTCCTCAAGGTCGACAACTCCTCGGTGCGCGGCCGGCAGATCGACAAGCTCCGCCGGCTGCGCGCCGAACGCGACGAGAGCGCCTGCCAGGACGCCCTCCACGCCCTCACCCGCGCCGCCGAGGCCGGCCCCGGCCCGGGCCTTGACGGCAACCTCCTGGCCCTCGCCGTGGACGCCGCCCGCGCCAAGGCCACCGTCGGCGAGATCTCCGACGCCCTGGAGAAGGTCTACGGGCGGCACGCCGGGCAGATCCGTACGATCTCCGGTGTCTACCGGGAGGAGGCCGGCATGTCGTCCGGCGTGGAGCGCACCCGCGCGCTGGTCGAGGCGTTCGAGCGGGAGGACGGGCGCCGCCCGCGCATCCTGGTCGCCAAGATGGGCCAGGACGGCCACGACCGCGGCCAGAAGGTCATCGCCACCGCCTTCGCCGACCTCGGCTTCGACGTGGACGTCGGCCCGCTCTTCCAGACGCCCGCCGAGGTCGCCCGGCAGGCGGTCGAGGCGGACGTCCACATCGTCGGCGTCTCCTCGCTGGCGGCCGGTCACCTCACGCTCGTCCCGGCGCTCCGCGAGGAGCTCGCGGCACAGGGCCGCGAGGACATCATGGTCGTCGTGGGCGGGGTCATCCCGCCGCAGGACGTCCCCACCCTCCTGGAGATGGGCGCCGCCGCGGTCTTCCCGCCCGGCACGGTCATCCCCGACGCCGCCCACGACCTGCTGAAGACCCTCGCCGGGGTCCTCGGCCACGAGCTGTGAGCCCATGGCCCGCGCGATAGACCTGGACGCCTACGTCAAGGGCGTGCTGGACGGCGAGCGGGCGGCCGTCGCCCGCGCCATCACGCTCGTGGAATCCCGGCGCGCCGACCACCGCGAACTCGCCCAGCGGATGCTGACCGAACTGCTGCCGCACGCGGGCGGGGCGCGCCGGATCGGCGTCACCGGGGTGCCCGGCGTCGGCAAGTCCACCTTCATCGACGCCTTCGGCACCATGCTCACCGGGCTCGGCCACCGGGTCGCGGTGCTCGCCGTCGACCCCTCCTCCAGCCGCACCGGCGGCAGCATCCTCGGCGACAAGACCCGGATGGAGCGCCTCGCCGTCGACCCGGCGGCCTTCGTCCGCCCCTCGCCGACCGCCGGCACGCTCGGCGGGGTCGCCAAGGCCACCCGCGAGACCATGGTGGTGATGGAGGCCGCCGGCTACGACGTCGTCCTGGTGGAGACCGTCGGCGTCGGCCAGTCGGAGACCGCCGTCGCCGACATGGTCGACACGTTCCTGCTGCTCACCCTGGCCCGCACCGGCGATCAGCTCCAGGGCATCAAGAAGGGCGTCCTGGAACTCGCCGACGTCATCGCCGTGAACAAAGCGGACGGACCGCACGAACGCGACGCCAAGGCCGCCGCCCGCGAACTGTCCGGGGCGCTGCGCCTGATGCACTCCCACGACGCCGCCTGGAACCCGCCCGTCCTCACCTGCAGCGCCCGCGAGAGCACCGGCCTGGACACCCTGTGGGAGCGCGTCGAGGCCCACCGGGGCGTCCTGGAGGCCACCGGCGGCCTGGCCGCCCGCCGCCGCGAGCAGCAGGTCGACTGGGTCTGGACCATGGTCCGCGACCGGCTCCTCGCCGAACTGCGCGACCACCCCGACGTCCGCGCGCTGGCCCCCGGCCTGGAACGACAGGTGCGCGAGGGCGCCCTGACGGCGGCCCTGGCCGCCGAGCGACTACTGGAAGCGTTCCGTCCGCCGGGCTGAGCCGGGAGTCCACAGTGCCGCGACGGGGCGTCGGCCGGCCGCGGTGCCGCCGTGGCCGGCCGCGCAGTTCCCCACGCCCCTTCGGGGCGCCGCCCCGTGCGGAGCGCCCTCGCGCCCATGACATCCTGAGCCGTCACGCCCCGCCGGGGCGGGCACGGCGGACGTCGGGGATTTCGAGGATGATGCAGCACATGAGACTCTGCTTCCTGGTGGAGGAGCAGTACCGGTACGACGGCATGCCGGTGGACGTGATCCGCCAACTGACCGCCTGGGGACACCGGGTGGACGTGCTGCGGCCGGGCGGCTCGCTGATCCGGCTCTCCGAGACGGTGCGCGCCGGGCGCCACGACGCCTGGGTGCTCAAGACCGTCTCCGGCGGCCCCGGGCTCACCCTGCTGGAGGGCGCCGCCGCCGTGGGGCTCACCACGGTCAACGACGCCCGGGCGATCCGGGGCGTACGGGACAAGGCGCTCGCCGCCGTGCTCGCCGAGGCCCACGGGCTGCCGGTCCCCGTCACCTACGCCGCCGCCCGCGCCGAGGACTTCGCGGAGCTGCCCGCCGACGCCTTCCCGCTCGTGGTCAAGCCCGCCGACGGCAGCTCCGGGCGGGCGGTGCGGCTCGTCCCGGACGCCGGACGGCTCACCGACCCCGGCGCCGAACCCACCGGGGACGGCCTGCTCATCGCCCAGCCGTACGTCCCCAACTCGGGCGTCGACCTCAAGGTGTACTGCCTCGACGGTGAGCTCTACGCCACCGAACGCCGCAGCCCCCTCCACCCCGACCGGCCGCCCACGGAGCGCCAGGTCCCCCTCACCCCCGAGGTCGAGGCCATCGCCGGCGAGGTCGGCGCCCTCTTCGGCCTCGACCTCTACGGCGTGGACATCGTCTTCGGCCCCGACGGCCCCGTCGTCGTCGACGTCAACGACTTCCCCAGCTTCCGCCAGGTGCCCGACGCCGTCGCCCGCGTGGCCCGGGCCGTCCTCCGGCTCGCCGAGGCGGGCGGCACCGCGCACGTCGTACCGATGCCCCGCCCGGCGCTGACCGCGCCCGCGCGCGCGATCGGCGGCAACGCATGAGGATCTGCCTGCTCACGCCCGACCCGCACCACCCGCTGCTCGCCGCGACCACCGCCCTGCTGACACCCCGCCACGAGGTGACATGGCTGGACCCGACCGACCTTGAGGACTTTCCCGACCCTTCGGACCTGTCCGACGTCTACCTCCTCAAGACCCGCACCCCCCGCGCCCTGGCCCTCGCCCGCCACCTGGAGGAGCACGGCGCGCCCGTGCTGAACTCCGCCGCGGCCACCGGGCTCTGCCAGGACCGCACCGCCATGGCCGACGTCGCCCGCCGCGCCGGACTGCCGTTCGTGGCCACCCGCACCGAGCCCTCGCTCGCCCCCCTGGTGGCGGCCGGCGAACCGGCGGCGCCCGTCGTCGTCAAGAGCCGCCACAGCCGCCGCCACGACCTCGTCGCCCGCGTCGACGACGCCGCGCGGCTGCGGGAGCTCGCCGCCCGCTGGCCGGACGAACCCGTGGTCGTCCAGCCCTTCACCCCCAACGACGGCTGGGACCACAAACTCTGGGTCGTCGCCGACCAGGTCTTCGCCGCGCTGCGCCGCTCCGAGCTGGCCGACGCCGTCCCCGGGAGCCGCACCCGCGCCCTCGCGCCCGGCGAGCTGCCCGCCGGATGGGCGGAGCTTGCCCGGCGGGTGGGCGAGGTCTTCGCCCTGGACGTCTACGGCGTGGACCTGCTCGACGCCGGGGGAACACCGGTGATCGTCGACATCAACGCCTTCCCCGGCATCCGGGGCCAGCGCGGAGCCCCCGAGGCCCTGGCCGCGCTGGCGCTGCGCACCGCCGCGGGCAGCCGCCGGCCGCGCGTTCCGGCGGTGCCGTAGGCGCGCGGCGGCCCGTAGCGGCGCGCATCCGGAACTCTCTTCGAAGTTTCCGGTCCACGGCCCTCGCTGTCGTGACGGTCCGGGCCGATACTGCGGACGCTCCGTCGTCCGCGGTACCCGGAGGAGAGCGCCATGCTTCACGGCATCGATGTCAGCAGCCACAACAGCACGAACTACGCGGTCCAGGGGCTGGACTTCGTGTTCGTCAAGGTGACCGAGGGCACCTCGTACACCAACCCCAAGTGGGTGACCCAGCGCAACCGGGCCCGGAACGCCGGGCTCGTCGTCGGCTACTACCACTACGTCACACCCGGCTCGATGTCCGCCCAGGCCGGTTACTTCCTCGACAAGATCGCCTTACGCGCGGGCGACGTGCTCGCCCTCGACTGGGAACACCCCGACGTCTGGTGCCTGGACAAGGACCGCTGGCTGGAGGACGTCAAGGACGCGGCCCCCGGCCACCGCGTCGTCCTCTACTGCAACCGTGAATACTGGTTCAACCGCGACACCACCGACAACGCCGGCGACGGCCTGTGGATAGCCGACCCCGACCACGCCGCCGGCCGCCCGGCGGTCCAGCACCAGTGGACCTTCCACCAGCACAGCTGGGCCGGCGGCCTGGACCGCGACGTCGCCCGCTTCGACACCCGCGCGGCACTGCGGGAGTGGGCGGGCGCGTAGGCGCGCAGGACAGCGCGGGTGTCGCGCGGGTCACCGAGGCGCGACGCGGAAGACGGGGACGGGGCAGGCGCCGGCGCTGACGTTGATCAGGGAGCCGGTGGACACCCGCGAGACGCACCCCGGGGCGTCGGCGCCGAAGAGGAACGGGTCGGTGCTCTCGCCCGACCGCTCGACCCGCAGACGGCCGTCTGCGAGGACGGGGTAGGGGACGACCGGAACGGGAACGCGTTCCTGAACGACGTGCGGGGTCGCGAGGGCCCGGCCGAGGGCGGTCCGCCAGTCCGCGTCCGTGGTGCGCCAGCCGCACACGACGCCGTTGCCGCCGTAGTCGTCGTTGGGTTTGAGCACCAGACGCTCGCGCCGGGAGCGGGCGAAGTCCAAGAGGTCCACCGTGCGCCCGTCGGGACAGGCCGTGGACCCCGGGCGCACCAGCCTCGTCCACGGGACGAGGGCCCCGGCGGCGGCCGCCTCCGGCGCCGGCAGGAGGCAACGGGTGCGCGGGTCGGTGAGCAGGCCCAGGGCCGACTTCTTGTTCGCCAGGTTGCTGGTGTACGGGTTGACCATGACGCACGCCCCGCTCGCCCAGGCGCGCGTCATCGGATGCTCGGCGAAGGCGGGCCCGTAGCGGGAGAGCAGATCGGCGAGGACGGCCCGCCGGTGGACCACGGTGACCGGCCGCGCCCGCCCGTCGGCGTCCCGCGTGAACAGGCCCCGCCCGGTGTCGTAGTGCAGATCGTCCGGCGTGCACACCACCGTCGGCACGCCGCGCCGCCGCAGCCGCGCCTGGAGCGCGCCGAACTCCCAGGGGAGTTTGGACTGCCAGTCGACGATGGCCGCGTGGGGCGCGCCGCCCGGGGAGCCGCCGGCGGCCCAGGCGCCCACCAGAGTGTCGGCCATGCGTGGGAGCCCCGGCACGGGCCGCGCGGTGTACTCGCGGGTGAACGCCTCCATGACCGGGGTGTCCAGGTAGGCGTCGGCCAGCAGGTCCTGCGAGATGACGCCGCCGGGGCTGTGGGAGTTGTACTCGACGAAGAGCGTCCGCCCGACGGCCCGGAACCCGTCGAGCCGGGAGTGCGAGCCGCAGTCGCCGGCCGGCGGGGCCATCGCGACGAGCGTCCTCTCCTCGTCGGACAGCGCCAGTTGGCGCCGCACGAGCTCGCCCGCCTCTCCCGGCCGCAGGGCGTACGCGGCCAGCCGGTGGATCGCCCGCGCGAGCAGCGCGCCGTCCGCGCACCCCTGGGCGTGTTCCGCCTCGCTCATGAAGCGCGGCCGCAGCATGCGCGTCAGCGGCCGGCCGTCGGACGTCATGCGCGCGTCGCGCTGGTGCTCCAGCAGCCGGTGCTGGGTGACCTGGGCCGCGCGGTCGTGGCCGAGGAGTTCGTGGAAGCGGTCGATGGCGGCCTCCACGACGCCGGGTGCGGGACCGGCGGGCAGGTCACCGTGTCGTGGGTCCATGGCCGTCGCCGCCCGTGCCGGGTTCCCCGTTCACGTCCATGTCCTCGTCGGGACCGGCGCTGATGATGTCGTGCGCCCCTTGGACCACTTGCTGCGGCGTGACCTGCCGCCCTCCTGGCTCGGCGGTACGGGCCTGCTGGACGGCCTCCTTGACGGACATGCCGAAGTCGAGGCACTCCACGGCCTCCTTGGCCACCGCGTACCGCGCGCCGAGCTCCTCCGCCGCGAGGTGCGGAGCCGCTTTCTCGCCCCTGCCGGGGCGGTCGTTCCCCACGCTCACAGGGGACCACGGCGGTCGGCGGGGCGCACCGGGCTGTGGGCCGAACGGGTGAAGGAACGCCGCGCGGGCTACGTTGTCGGCATGAGCAATCTGGATCTGCATCCCGCCCCCTCCCTCTGTGGTGGACGCGCCGATACTCCCGGCGGACCCGTGCGCGAGCTGCTCGAACCCAAACGAGTGCCGCTCGGCGAATCCACCTACGTCCGCCGGCTGCTCCCGAACCTGGGCCGCCGCATGGTCGGCGGGTGGGCCTTCGTCGACCACTACGGACCGGACGACATCGCCGACGAGCCGGGGATGCAGGTTCCGCCGCATCCGCACATGGGTCTGCAGACCGTCAGCTGGCTGCACGAGGGAGAGGTGCTCCACCGGGACAGCGTCGGCAGCCTTCAGGCCGTTCGTCCCCGGGAGCTGGGCCTGATGACGTCCGGCCGGGGCATCGCGCACTCCGAGGAGAGCCCTCGGCCGCATCCCCGCTACCTCCACGGCGCGCAGCTTTGGGTCGCCCTGCCCGACGCCCACCGGCACGTGGAACCGCACTTCGAGCACCATCCCGACCTGCCGACCGTCAGCGCGCCGGGGGTGACCGCGACGGTGATCCTGGGCGAGCTCGACGGCGCCGCCTCACCCGGCACCATCTACAGCCCTCTCGTCGGTGCCGACATCGCCCTTGCCGCCGGCACGCGGACGAGCCTGCCGGTGGAGCCCGACTTCGAGTACGCGGTGCTCGTCATGTCCGGTGAGGCGGAGGTGGACGGCGTCCGCGTCCTGCCCGGTTCCATGCTCTACCTCGGGTGCGGGCGCACCGGACTGCCGGTGCGCGCCGAGTCGGATGCCGGGCTGATGCTGCTGGGAGGCGAACCCTTCGAGGAGAAGATCGTCATGTGGTGGAACTTCGTCGGTCGTTCCCACGAGGACGTGGCGCGGGCCCGGTCGGAGTGGATGACCGGCTCCCGCTTCGGCGAGGTGCACGGCTATGAAGGAGCCCGACTGCCCGCTCCCGAACTGCCTCCGGTAGCGCTCAAACCGCGAGGAAGGACACGCTGAGCCGGGCGAACCGGCTTCGCCCGCCCCGCCGGTCTCACCACCCTCACCGACTCCGCCCACCGCGCCGCGGCCGCGCGAGACAGTTGACGCGTCGTCGGCGAAGGCCCGGACGTCCCCGGCTCACCTGCCCAGCGCGCTCAGCCCCGGTACGAACGTCACCAGCACGGGGACGACCGGCACCAGTGCCGCCGTCGCCGTCAGGCGGAGCCGCTGGAGGGCCGTCAGCCGGGGCGCGGGGGCCAGGAGGCGGTCGACCCGGTCGGGGAGTCCCGAGACGCCGGCCGGGCAGGGGCCGAACACGCCCCGGTCCTCGTTGAGTTCGACCAGCGCGAGCGCGGTCGTCAGGCGGCCGAAGCGCCGGGAGGCGGAGTCGTCGGCGGCCAGCTCGACGAGGTGGTGCATCTGGTCGCGGAAGGCCGCGAACACCGGCACCTGCGGAAAGCCCCGGGCCAGCGCCGAGGAGACGTGCAGCAGCCAGTCGTGGCGGGCCCGGGCGTGCCCCTGTTCGTGGGCGAGGACCGCGTCCAGCTGGGAGCCCTTCAGCCGGCGCAGCGCCGCCGTCGTGATGACCAGCCGGGGCGCGGCGCCGCCCCGCAGCAGCCACGCCTCGGCGCGCTCGCCCTCCAGTACGACGAGCCGCTCGGCGCCGCGCTCCTCCCCGGGCAGCAGGGGCGCCCGGACGAGCAGGTCCGCGCGGCGGCGCCGGCGCCGGGCCCGGGCGGTGCGGATCTCGCGGGTGAGCATCGCCGCCGTCCAGACCGCCCCGGAGGCGAGGGCGACGGCCAGGGGAGCGGCCCAGGCGCCGCACCCGGTCAGGGCGTACGCCTCCATCACCCCGCGCGGCGCGGGCGCGAACACATGGCCGCGCACCGCCTCCCACGCGGCGGCGGCGCTCAGCGCCATGGCCAGCGCGCAGCACAACAGCACGGCGGCCACGACGCATTGCCACACCAGCAGAGCGAGCACGGGTTCCCGAGTGGGCCAGTCGGCACGTGCCAGCACGCGCGGCGCCAGCGCCGCGGCCAGGCCGCCGAGGACCAGCAGCGCGAGCGGGACCATCATGGGTGCCAGCCTATGAGGGCCGCGCCGTGCCCGGATACGGGCACCGTGCCGAAGTGACACAGGACACGTGACCCGGGGAACGGCGGCCGGACCGCCTGCCACCCGGACCGCCTGCCACCCGGACCGCCCGTCATCCGGACCGCCTGTCACATCGTCAGGAGCATGACCACCATTCCTATGGCCATCGACAGCCGGCACGCCGTGATCAGCCCTGCCCCCGTGTCCGGCCCCGGGCGCACCGGGCCGTTCCCCGCCACCGACGGCCCCGCCGGCACGGGCACGACGCCCGCCACCGTGCGGACGACGTACACCGCGAAGTACACCAGCAACAGCCCCGTGAGCAGCGGCGCTCCGGCCGGCGCGCGGTCCGCGCCGGTGTGGCCCGCGTGGGCGCCGGCCGGGGCGGCGGCCATGGCGAGGGACATATAGGCCATCGCGAAGGCGCCCACCGCGTGGTGCAGACGACGCAGGCCGGGGGGCGCTCCGGCGGACGTCAGGGCGTGCAGCCCCAGCACCCCGAACAGGGCCGCGAAGAGCACATGACCCCATGGCGGGGTGTCCAGGACGGCCGCGGGCACGGCCATGGCCGCCATGCCGAGGGCCATGACGGCGTCGCCCCCCGCGACCGCGGCCCGGCGCTCCCCCGCCGCGCCGGGCCGCGCCCGCAGAAGGCAGTACAGACCCGCGGCGGCGCACAGCGCGACCAGCGACCAGCCGAGAAGCGGCGGTCCGTGCACGGCATACCTCCCGACGCGGGCCTACCTCCGGAGGATGCCCGGGCCGGGGGCCGCACACGGGAGCGCACAGGCGCACGGCAGTAGCACGCGTGGGCCCCCGCGTGCGCCCGCGCAGCGCCGGTGCGCGACGGTGGTGCGCCGGGCCGGGGGGCGCGTCCGAGGGAGCAGGCGCGTCCGGGGGAGCAGGCGGGCGAGCAGGCGGGGGAGGCGTTCAGACCGTCGGCCGGTAGCGGATCGGATGCCCCTCCGGCACCTCCACCACCGCGATGCGCACGCCGTCCGGGTCCGCGATCCACATCTCGATCAGCCCCCACGGCTTCTTCTCCGGCGGCTCCAGCACCACCACGCCCCGCTCCAGGAACTCCGCGTACGCCGCCGCCGCGTCCGCCACCTGGAACCAGAGCTCGAGCCCGGGCGCGGGAGGGGTCCGCGACCTGCCCGACACCTCCAGGAAGCCGCCGCCCAGGAAGTAGACGACACCGCGCTCCGGGCCCGTGCCGAACTCCCGGTAGACCGCGAGCCCCAGGGTCTCGCCGTAGAACCGCCGCGAGCGCTCGGGATCGGTCGGTCTCAGTAACAACCTGCTGCTCAGTACATGCACCATGCCCGCGACTGTACGCACACCTCCTCCGTTAGGGTCGTTCATACGCCCGAAAAGCCGCAGGAGAGGACCAGGGAGCCCATGGAGACCGCCAGCCGCCCCATCACCGCGCCGGACTTCCGGATCGCGACCGCCGACGACGTGCCGGCGCTCGTCCGGCTGGTCGAGTCGGCCTACCGGGGCGAGGAGAGCAAGGCCGGCTGGACGACGGAGGCCGATCTGCTCGACGGCCAGCGGACCGACCCCGAGGGCGTGCTCGCCGTCATCGCCGACGAGAACAGCCGGCTGATGATCGCGGAGCGCGACGGCGAGCTGCTCGCCTGCTGCCACCTCGAGCACCGTGGCGACCACGTCTACTTCGGCATGTTCGCGGTCCGGCCCACCGCCCAGGGCGGCGGCCTGGGCAAGCTCGTCATGGCGGAGGCCGAGCGCGTCGCGCGCGCCGAGTGGGGCGCCCACGCCATGCACATGACCGTGATCAAGCAGCGCGACGAGCTGATCGCCTGGTACGAGCGCCGCGGCTACCGGCGCACCGGTCAGATGAGTCCCTTCCCCTACGGCGACGAGCGCTTCGGTGTGCCGCAGCGCGACGACCTGGAGTTCGAGCTCCTGGTCAAGGAGCTGGCGGGCTGACCACCCCAGGCGCCGGCGGGCTGCCCCCCGAGGAGCAGGCGGGCCGACCACCCGAGGATGGCCGGAACGCGCCTAGAACGGTCCCGGTGGCGGCAGGGGCCGGTGAGGCGGATGATCGGAGCTGATGCCCCGGACGGGGGAGGCCGACAGGAAAAACAGCGGCGTCACCGGGGGGTCGGCAGGATAATTTATGGCTGCACCTCTTGAGCCGGAGAACCTCGCATGGATACGGTGTCTTAACGCCAGGTTCTTCAGAGGAGGGTTAGTCGTGACGGAAATCCTTGCGTCGACGGCAACGCAAACCGACATTTTGTCTGTGGATCGTGTTGTCGAGCATCCCGCCTGGGCTGCCCTCAAGAGCGCCGTGGAGACAATCAGGCCCTGGCAGTCCGCCGACGGCTCCATCGACCTGGCCGCCGAGGGCGCGCCACCGGGCGAGGCCGTCCGCGCCGAGGTCGAGGTGGTCATAGCCGCGGTGGAGCAGCTCTCGCCGCTCCTGCCGCACGACGTGGAGTACCACACCGCGCTCGTCGCCGACCTGCGCCGCTGGGCCGACGGCGGCTTCGGCGTGCCGGACTTCCTGGAGGCCCTGCTGGCCTTCCAGCCCGCCGCCCAGCGCGCCGACGGCCTCCAGCACCTCGTCGTCTTCCCCATGTACACCCAGAACGGCAACCCCGACCGCAATCTCGAGGCGGTCGTGCTGCGCGTGGTCTGGCCGGAGTGGCTCGCCGAGCTCGAGCGCACCCGCTACGACAACCCGCTGTTCCTCGGCATCACCTTCGAGGACTTCACCTCGGGCTACGACACCAACTCCGCCGTCCTCTTCCCGGAGACCATCGCCGTGCGCGAGGCCCCCGAGCGCTTCACCTGGGGCGGCATCTTCTGCGACCGCGAGGCCGCCCGCTTCCGCCGGGTCACCGAGGCCGCCGTGGAGACCCTCAAGCTGGAGCTCCCCGAGGACATCGCCGCCATGCTCCACGACCAGCAGCGCTGCCAGGAGGCATTCGTCCTGTGGGACATGGTCCACGACCGCACCCACAGCCACGGCGACCTGCCCTTCGACCCCTTCATGATCAAGCAGCGGCAGCCGTTCTGGATGTACGGCCTGGAGGAGCTGCGCTGCGACCTCACCGCCTTCAAGGAGGCCGTGAAGCTGGAGGCCGACGGCTACACCCAGGGCCGTGACGTGCAGTACGCCGTGCTCTTCGACCGGATGTTCCGCTTCCCGCTCACCGGCGACCGCGTCCGCAACTACGACGGCCTCGGCGGCCAGCTGCTCTTCGCGTACCTCCACAAGCACGACGTCGTACGCTGGACGGACAACACCCTGCACATCGACTGGGACCGTGCCCCGCAGGTCACCAACCAGCTGTGCGGCGAGATCGAGAAGCTCTACCGCGACGGCATCGACCGGCCCAAGCTCGTCCACTGGTTCGCCGCCTACGAGCTCGTCTCGACCTACCTCGCGCCGCACCCCGGCTCCGTGTGGGCCAAGGGCCCCGACGCCCTCGACCTCACCCTCCCCCCGCGCAAGCTGGTGGACGAGGTGCTCGCGGACGAATTCCCGCTCAGCATGTTCTTCGAGGCCCTTGCCAAGAAGCTGCGCGGCGTGATCGCCTCGACCAAGGGGATCACCGCGGCCGACGCCGAGCAGGTGGCCGCGTGAGCGAGCGCGAGAAGGAGGTGACGGGTATGAGCATTCCGACGAACGGGAACGGCGGCCCGCTGGACGGTGCCGTCGTGGCGGTGGCCGGAGCGGCCGGCCCGGCGGGCCGGGCGACCCTGCTGCGGCTCGCCGAGGCCGGAGCGACCGTCGTCGCCGCCGACGCGGACGCCGCGCGCCTCGCCGAGGCCGTGGACGCCGCCCGCTACGCCCACGGCGGCGCCACCGTCACCGGCGACACCGTGGACCTGCTCGACCTCGACGCCGCCCGGGCCTGGGCCGACCGCACCGAGAAGGAGTTCGGGCGGGTCGACGGCCTGGTCCACCTGGTCGGCGGCTGGCGCGGCTCGGCGACCTTCGCCGAGACCGACCTCGCCGACTGGGAGCTGCTGGAGAAGCTCCTCATCAAGACCGTCCAGCACACCTCCCTGGCCTTCGAGGCCCCCCTGGCCCGCAGCGGCAACGGCCGGTACGTGCTGATCAGCGCCGCCGGCGCCAGCAAGCCCACCGCCGGGAACGCCGCCTACTCCGCCGCCAAGGCCGCCGCCGAGGCCTGGACCCTGGCCCTCGCCGACTCCTTCCGCAAGGCGGGCGGCGAGGGCGCCCCGCCGGCCGCCGCCACCGTCCTGGTGGTCAAGGCGCTGGTGCACGACGCGATGCGCGCCGAACGACCCAACGCGAAATTCGCGGGCTTCACCGACGTCAAGGACCTGGCCCAGGCCATCGCCGGCGTCTGGGACACGCCCGCCCAGGAAGTGAACGGAACCCGTCAGTGGCTGACCCCGCAACCGTGACCCCGCCCGCGACCGACGCGATACGCCGGCACGACCCCGAGGTGCGCGGCTTCGCCAGCGACAACTACGCGGGCGCGCACCCCGAGATCCTCGCGGCGCTCGCCCTCGCCAACGGCGGCCACCAGGTCGCCTACGGCGAGGACGACTACACCGCCCACCTCCAGGACGTGATGCGGGCCCACTTCGGCCCCACCGCCCAGGCGTTCCCCGTCTTCAACGGCACCGGTGCCAACGTCGTCGCCCTCCAGGCCGCGACCGAGCGATGGGGCGCGGTCGTCTGCGCCTCCTCCGCGCACATCAACGTCGACGAGTGCGGGGCGCCCGAGCGCGTCGGCGGGCTGAAGCTGCTCCACGTGCCCACCGAGCACGGCAAGCTCACCCCCGAGCTGATCGACCGTGAGGCGTTCGGCTGGGAGGACGAGCACCGGGCCCAGCCGCAGATCGTCTCGATCACCCAGACCACCGAGCTCGGGACCTGCTACACCCCCGAGGAGATCCGGGAGATCTGCGACCACGCCCACGAGCGGGGCATGAAGGTCCACCTGGACGGCTCCCGGATCGCCAACGCGGCGGCCTCCCTGGGCCTGCCCCTGCGCGCGTTCACCACGGACGCCGGGGTCGACCTGCTCTCCTTCGGCGGCACCAAGAACGGCATGGTCTTCGGCGAGTGCGTCGTCGTCCTCAACCCGGACGCGGTGCGGGCGATGAAGCACCTGCGCAAGATGTCGATGCAGCTCGCGTCGAAGATGCGCTTCGTCTCCGTACAGTTCGAGGCGCTGCTCTCCGGCGACCTGTGGCTGCGCAGCGCCGGGCACGCCAACGCCATGGCGGCGCGGCTGGCCGAGGGCGTCCGGGGCATCGAGGGCGTCGAGGTGCTCCACCCGGTGCAGTCCAACGCCGTCTTCGCCCGGCTGCCGCACGACGTGAGCGAGCGCCTCCAGAAGCGCTACCGCTTCTACTTCTGGAACGAGGCCGCCGGGGACGTCCGCTGGATGTGCTCCTTCGACACCACCGAGGCCGACATCGACGCCTTCACCGCCGCGATCGCGGAGGAAATGGCCAAGCGGTAGCGGTCGGCCCTACCGGTACCCAAGGGTGCGGGGTACGTACGGTGACGTACGTACCCCGCTTTCCTTTGACGTAGCCGGACCGGCTGTTCCGGTAGGCGCTGTTCTGATCAGCTCCGGGCGATCGCCGGGGCGGGGGCCGTGCCGCCGAGGTGGGCGGGGATCCACCAGCTGTCCCCGGGGCCCTCCGCACGGACCGGATAGGCGCGCTGGGCGGCCTCCAGGAGGTCCTGGACCCGGGCGCGGACGCGCTCGGTGACCTGCTCGGCGGGCTCCGCCGGATCGGCGGCCACGGGCTCGCCCACCCGGATGGTCACCGGGATGTGGTTGCGGCCCAGATCGCGCTTGTGGCCCTTGGTCCACAGCCGCTGGGTGCCCCACAGTGCCATCGGCACCAGCGGCACCCCGGCCTCCTGCGCCAGCCGGGCCGCGCCGGACTTGAAGTTCTTCAGGGTGAAGGAGGTGGAGATCGTGGCCTCGGGGAAGACGCCGATGACCTCGCCCGACCGCAGGGCGGAGAGCGCGTGCTTGTAGGCGTCCATGCCCGCCGCACGGTCGACGGGTATGTGCTTCATCGCCCGCATCAGCGGCCCGGAGACCTTGTGCCGGAAGACGGACTCCTTGGCCATGAAGCGCACCAGCCGCTTGGCGGGCCGGGCGGCCAGCCCGGCGAAGACGAAGTCGAGGTAGCCGATGTGGTTGCTCACCAGGACCGCCCCGCCCCGGGCCGGGACGTGCTCGCTGCCCTGGATGTCGAAGCGCAGGTCGAGCGCCTTGAACATGGTGCGGGCGATACCGATCACCGGGGGGTAGACGAGCTCTGCCATATCGGGAAGATCCTTCCGGCCTGGGGAGGGTGCTCCCGGCTGAAACGCTGATGTGCTGAAGCCCCTAAGTTACGCGAACGTAGGGACGTGGCCCGTCGCCGACTATCTGCCAGATCGTGCCCGAATGCCCGCCCAGGAGCCAGCCGGGCGGCCCCGGGGCACACGAGATCCTCGTCACGTCGGGAAATTTCCGCGTGGGCGATGATGCTGCAAGCAGCGACCGGAGGTCGACACCGGTTACGGACGAGGGAGGGTGAGCGTGCCCGTAGGGGACGAGCGGGAAGGCGTACCGGAGCGGCTGAGCGCCGCCGGGATCGGAGTGGCGGAGCTGGGGGAGCGGGCCACGCTCGTCCAGTTCTCCAGTGCCTTCTGTCAGCCGTGTCGCGCGACCCGGCGCGTCCTCGCGGACGTCGCGGCCATGGTCGACGGCGTCGCCTACGTCGAGGTCGACGCGGAGGCACGGCTGGCGCTCGTCCGCGCGCTGGGCGTCACCGCCACCCCCACCACGCTCGTCCTGGACGGCGCGGGGCGCGTCGTGCGGCGCGCCACCGGGCAGCCGAGACGGGCCGATGTCATCGCGGCACTGGGCGCGGCGGTCTGACGCGCCGTGCACCGCCTCGCCGTGTACCGCCTCGCCGTGCACCGTTTCGCCGTGCCCCACTTCGTCCACTTCGGCAGAAGGGCAACCCCATGACGGCCTCCCCCGGACTCGACGCCGCCGATCCGGCCGGTCCCGAGCTGCTGCGCTCGGTGTTCCGCCGGCACGCGGCCGGCGTGGCGGTGATCACCGCCCAGGGCGCCCGCCCGGTCGGCTTCACCGCCACCTCCCTGACCTCGGTGGCGGCGACGCCCCCGCTCGTCTCCTTCGGCGTGGGCACGGGCTCCTCCAGCTGGCCCGTGCTGGCGGAGGCCGAGCACGTCGGCGTCCACATACTCGGCGAGCACCAGCGGGAGCTGGCCGCCACCTTCGCGCGCAGCGGCGCGGAACGGTTCGGCGCGGCCACGGGCTGGCGGCCCGGCCCGCACGGGGTGCCGCTGCTGGAGGACGTCCTGGCCTGGATGGTCTGCCGCGTCGTGGCCCGGGTGCCCGCCGGGGACCACCGTCTGGTGCTCGCCGAGGCGGTCGCCGGCGACCCCACGGGTACGGGCCGGCCCCTTCTCTACCACCAGGGAAGTTTCAACGCTCTGCGCGACTGAGGAGTCCCTTCTCCGCGCGTTGGGCAGATCACAGTCGACCGGCCTTGCGTTCGGTGAACAGCCTCGATGTACTGACGAGTAACATTCCGGTCGAGGGCGGGTGCCGTACCGACCGGGGTCCGCCCCACCAGGCGCCTATGCTGCCTGCCAAGGCAGCTTTGATAGAGACGATGCAGTAGGAGAGCCGGCGTGAGCTTGAGGATCGTTGTCACTGTGAAGTACGTGCCCGACGCCACCGGCGACCGGCACTTCGCCGAAGACCTGACCGTCGACCGCGACGACGTGGACGGTCTGCTCTCGGAGCTCGACGAGTACGCGGTCGAGCAGGCGCTGCAGATCAAGGAAGCGGCCGACGACGACGCGGAGATCACCGTCCTGACCGTCGGCCCGGAGGACGCCAAGGACGCCCTCCGCAAGGCGCTGTCCATGGGCGCGGACAAGGCCGTCCACGTCGAGGACGACGACCTCCACGGCACCGACGCGCTGGGCACCTCGCTGGTGCTGGCCAAGGCCCTGGAGCACGTCGGCTACGACCTGGTGGTCTCCGGCATGGCCTCCACCGACGGCGGCATGGGCGTCGTCCCGGCGATGCTCGCCGAGCGCCTGGGCGTGCCGCAGGTGACCCTGCTCTCCGAGGTGGCCGTCGAGGGCGGCAAGGTGACCGGCCGCCGCGACGGCGACGCCGCGAGCGAGCGACTGGAGGCGTCCCTCCCGGCCGTCGTGTCCGTCACGGACCAGTCCGGCGAGGCCCGCTACCCGTCCTTCAAGGGCATCATGGCCGCCAAGAAGAAGCCGGTGGAGTCCCTGGACCTCTCCGACCTGGGCCTCGAGGCCGACGAGGTCGGCCTGGAGGGCGCCTGGACCAAGGTCGACGAGGCCACGGAGCGCCCGGCCCGCACGGCCGGCACGATCGTCAAGGACGAGGGCGAGGGCGGCAAGCAGCTCGCCGAGTTCCTCGCGGGCCAGAAGTTCGTCTGACGGCTGGGGCCCGGGGTTCGTCCCCCGGGTCGGCACAGCGTCTGAGCCCGAACGCCCACCCCTCCCTTCGTACTTGCAGGAGAGCAACACCATGGCTGAAGTTCTCGTCTACGTCGACCACGTGGACGGCGCCGTCCGCAAGCCCACCCTCGAGCTGCTGACCCTCGCCCGCCGCATCGGCGAGCCCGTCGCCGTGCACCTGGGCGCCGGCGCGGACACCGCCGCCGCGACGCTCGCCGAGTACGGCGCGGTCAAGGTCCTCACCGCCGACGCCCCCGAGTTCGCCGACTACCTCGTCGTACCGAAGGTGGACGCGCTCGAGGCCGCGTACCGGGCCGTCTCCCCGGCCGCCGTGCTCGTCCCGTCCTCCGCCGAGGGCAAGGAGATCGCGGCCCGCCTGGCCGTCCGCATCGGCTCCGGCATCATCACCGACGCCGTCGACCTGGAGGCCGGCGCCGAGGGCCCGGTGGCCACGCAGTCCGTCTTCGCGGCCTCGTACTCCACCAAGTCCCGCGTCACCAAGGGCACCCCGGTCATCACCGTCAAGCCCAACTCCGCCGCCCCGGAGGCCGCCCCGGCCGCCGGTACGGTCGAGCAGCTGGCCGTCTCCTTCGGCGAGCAGGCCACCGGCACCAAGGTCGTCTCCCGCACCCCGCGCGAGTCCACCGGCCGCCCCGAGCTGACCGAGGCCGCGATCGTGGTCTCCGGCGGCCGCGGTGTCAACGGCGCCGAGAACTTCACCATCGTCGAGGCCCTCGCCGACTCCCTCGGCGCGGCGGTCGGCGCCTCCCGCGCCGCGGTCGACGCCGGCTGGTACCCGCACACCAACCAGGTCGGCCAGACCGGCAAGTCCGTCTCGCCGCAGCTCTACATCGCGGCGGGCATCTCCGGTGCCATCCAGCACCGCGCCGGCATGCAGACCTCGAAGACGATCGTCGCCATCAACAAGGACGCCGAGGCCCCGATCTTCGAGCTCGTCGACTACGGCGTCGTGGGCGACCTCTTCGAGGTCGTCCCGCAGCTGACCGAGGAGATCAAGACCCGCAAGGGCTGATCCCGCCCGCTCCTGACAGGGCCCTCGCCCCGGCCGCGCGCCGGGGTGGGGGCCCTGCGGCGTTCGCGCGGCACCGTCGTCAGGTGCAGGCCGTGCCGCCCGGGCCGCCGTGGAAGAAGTACTCGTTCCATGGGGGAGCGGCGTGCCGCACGTCGCAGGTGAAGCAGTTCGCGGAGGGCTGGGACGCCGTCAGGGATGCCTGCGCCGCGCCGCCCGCCGTGGGGTAGTAGACGACGTCGCGGTGGTAGGCGGCGAACTGCCAGCCCGCCGAGGCGAACAGGCCGCTGCCCATCGGGGGCCAGGCCGTGTTGTCCACGACCTCGCCGCCGTAGTCGACGTCCGACGCCGCGCCGGAGGCGAGCGGGCCGCTGCCGAACAGCGAGCCGGGGTAGTAGCCCACGGCGTTGCCGACGGTGGTGCCCCCGAGGTAGAGCCACCAGTTGCCGCCGTTGAAGTACCAGGTGACCTCCAGCTCGTACTGCGCGCCGCCCAGCACGCTCACCGGGCCCAGCGTGCCGCCGAAGGCCCAGTTGGGGTTCGTCTGGACGAAGGCGGAGCAGTCGTGGTTGTAGCAGCCGGTGCGCTGATAGCCGTCGGCGGTCCAGTAGATGAAGAGGCACGGCTGGGTGGTGCCGTACTTCCCCGGGTAGACCTGCCAGCCGCACTCCACCGTCTGCACCGGCGAGCCCGCCGCGTACCACTGCTGGGAGAGTGAGAAGATCTGCGAGCCGACGGCGGGGTCCCAGACATTGATGAAGCTGTGACCACCGAGATTGCCGGCCACCTGGTAGGCGTGGGCGTACTTGTGGAGCCCCGCCTGTACGGCGGGCGGGCTGAGCCGGGGGTGGCGGCCGGTGCCCAGGGGGCTCTTGCGGAAGAAGTCCCGGAGGGTGCCCCTGCGGGCCAGCTCGTCCAGGGTGATCCGGCGCAGCGCGATCGTGCCCGGCGGACACGCCATCGCGTGCCCGAACCTGTCGATGCGGTCCGACCGCAGCTGCTGGAGCAGCGGCAGGCTCTGCGGGGCGACGGCGGGGCCGGGGGCGGCCGGGGCGTCGACCGGAGCGGCCGGGGCCTCGGCGACGCCGCGCAGGGCCGGCTGGCTCCCGACGGGGACGCAGTCGAAGATCTGGCCGTTGTCGTCCACGAAGCTGTGGGGGACGTCCACGATGCCGGCGTAGAGGGATTGGACGTGCGCCTTCATCGCGTCGAAATCCTCCGCCGCCACGGGCGTGGCGGGGCGGGCGGCGCTGAATCGCGCATGGTCCATGGCACGCACGCCGTCGATGAAGGCGGAGAAGTCGGGGAAGTGCGGCTCTTCGCGAGGGGACATGATCGGGCTCTCCGTTCCGATCCGTGCGGGCGCGCAGTGCGCGGCCTCTGCTGAGCCGATCCCCCCGGGATCACCCGTTCAGTCGAAAGACCACCCGAACGGTCCAGTCCGCTCTCGGTCGGCCCGGTCCGCTCCCGGACGACGCCGCCGAAGGGGAGCCGTCGGGGCCGCCGCCGTCCGGGTGATGTGGGCGGGGGCCGGGGTGTCCGTCGTGACCGGGCGTTGGAAGAGATACGGCATGCAGACTGACACCGTGACGCGGTTCCTCCATGCTCTGAGCCCCGCGAGCCGAGACGACGTCGAACAACTGCCGCGCGAGCAGCAGGAGAAGATGGCCGAGGAATGGGAGAAGTATCTGCGCGACGACACCGACCTGCTGTCGCTGAGCGAACTGGACCCGCCCACGGCGGAGAACCGGGCGGCCGAGCACGTGGTCCGGGACTACTTCTGAGCCCCCGCGGAGGGGGTGTTGACCCCTCGGCGCTCCGCTGACTAACTTCGCGGCACGGATGGTCGGTGTGGATGGTCGATTCCGCGAAGTGGAAGTCGCGGTGGGGTGGGAGGGCATTCATGGGGCAGCAGTCGGTTATAGCGACGACCTTCAGCAGCGCGGTGCGGGAGAGCGTCGGCAGCTCCCTCGCGGCGGTCGACGCCGAGCTCGCCCGGCGCTATCCGGGCGACGCCGGCGCCCGTCAGCCCGTGCACACCGTCTACGTCCCGGCCGACGCCTTCACCGCCGGCACCGTACGCGAGTGGGGCGACCGGGCGCTCGCCGCCCTCGACGAGCACGCCCCCGACGCGGAGGCGTTCGCCGCCGTCCTCGGGCTGCCCGGTGAACTCGCCGGGCCCGTGTACGAGCGGGTGCGGGCCAAGCTGGAGCGCGAGCCCGTCGAGGACCTGCGGATCGACTTCGAGGACGGGTACGGGCCGCGCCCGGACGCCGAGGAGGACGCGGCCGCCGCCCTCGCCGCCCGGCTGGTGTCGAAGGCGTACGCCGACGGTACGGCCGCCCCTTACATGGGCGTGCGCGTCAAGTGCATGGAGGCGGCCGTCCGCGACCGGGGCATCCGCACCCTCGACGTCTTCCTCACCGGCCTGATGGAGGCCGGCGGACTCCCCGACGGGCTGATGCTCACCCTCCCCAAGGTCACCTATCCCGAACAGGTCGTCGCGATGGCGCGGCTGGCCGGGGAGTTCGAGACGGCGCACGGGCTGGCGGAGGGCCGGATCCGCTTCGAGATACAGATCGAGACCACCCAGGCGATCCTCGGGGCCGACGGCCGGGCCACCGTCGCCCGGCTGATCGACGCCGGCGCCGGACGCGTCACCGCGCTGCACTACGGCACCTTCGACTACAGCGCCGCCTGCGGCGTCGGCGCCGCCCACCAGGCGCCGGACCACCCGGTGGCCGACCACGCCAAGGCCGTCATGCAGGTCGCGGCCGCCGGCACGGGCGTCCGCCTCTCGGACGGCTCGACGAACGTGCTGCCCGTCGGCACGACCGCGCGCGTCCACGAGGCGTGGCGGCTGCACCACGGGCTCGTCCGCCGGTCGCTGGCCCGCGCGTACTACCAGGGCTGGGACATGCACCCGGGACACCTGCCGACCCGTTACGCCGCCGTGTACGCCTACTACCGCGAGGGGCTCGAACGGGCGGCCGCCCGCCTCGTGGCGTACACGGAGCGGGCCGGGGGCGACGTGCTCGACGAGCCCGCCACCGCCCGGGCGCTCAGCGGCCACCTGCTGCGCGGGCTGGACTGCGGGGCCGTCGACACGGCGGAGGTGACCGGCCTCACCGGGCTCGACCGGGGCGGGCTGGAGCGGTTGGCGGGACGGCCGGAGGTGCGGCCGCCGGTGCGGGGGGTCTGACCGGGCGGGTGTGGTGCCCCCCCCGTCAGGGGCGCGGGAATTGCGCGACCGGCCACCGACGGCGCGCGGTCGTCCAGCCGTCGTTCAGCGTTCCGCCGGTGGGAGTTCGCCCGAGCCCCGGACGATCAGACGGGTCGGCAGCTCGACGCGGCGGGGCGCGTCCTCCGCGCCGTCCAGCCGGTGGAACAGCAGCTCCGCCGCCGTGCGGCCGAGGCGGGCCGCGTCCTGCGCGACGACCGTGACGCCGGGGGAGAGCAGGTCGGCCAGTTCGAGGTCGTCGAAGCCCACGAGCGCCACCGGGTGGGGCGACCGCGCGATGACACGCAGGATCGTGACCGTCACCCGGTTGTTTCCTGTGAAGAACGCTGTCACCGGGTGTTCGCCCGTCAGCATGCGTTCCGCTTCGGCCCGTACGCGCTCCGGGGTGGTCGGGCCGAGCGAGACCCAGCCGTCGGAGACCGGCAGCCCGGCGTCCGCCATCGCGGTGCGGTAACCCCGCAGCCGCTCCCCGGCGGTGTGGATGCGCGGCCGGTCGCCGATGAAGCCGATGCGGCGGTGGCCGTGGGCGATCAGGTGGGCGACGCCGGCCCGGGCGCCGCCGTGGCTGTCGGAGAGCACCGCGTCGGCGGCTATCTCCCCGGCCGGGCGGTCGACGAAGACGGTGGCGACGCCGGCGGCGATCTCGGGTTCGAGGTAGCGGTGGTCGTGGCCCGCCGGGATGACGATCAGTCCGTCGACGCGGCGGGCGCAGAACGCCAGGGCGAGCTCCCGCTCCCGCTCGGGGTCCTCGGCGCTGGAGCCGTTGATGAGCAGGGCGCCGTGGGCGCGGGCGACCTCCTCGACGGCGCGGTTCAGCGGCGCGTAGAAGGGGTCGGCGAGGTCCTCGAGGACGAGGCCCACCGACGAGGTGCGGCCCTTGCGCAGGACGCGGGCGCTGTCGTTGCGCCGGAAGCCGAGGGCGGTGATCGCCTCCTGGACGCGCCGCTCGGTGTCCTGGGTGACGCCGGGCTCGCCGTTCACCACGCGGGAGACGGTCTTGAGGCCCACCCCGGCGCGGGCCGCGACGTCCTTCATGGTGGGCCGGTTGCCGTAGCGGGGGAGCCGGCCGGTGGCGGCGTCGTTCACAATCGCTGGTCCTTTGCGCGGGGAGGGGCGGCTGAGGCGTGCGTCCGGTGTCCGGAGTTCCGAGTGCGGGGTTCCGAGTGCGGTTCCGGTGTGCGGAGTTCCGGGTGCGGGTTCCGATGTCCGGAGTGACGTCGAGCATAGGGCCTGGACAACGTTGTCAAGCCCGGAGAGACTGACGTCCCGAAAACCCTGCGGCGGCCTTGCGGTGAGCTTGTGGCGGTCGCGGCGGCCCGGTCGCGATTGCGGCAGCCTTGCGGTGGGCCCTCCCGTGGGACTTCCCGTGCAACTTCCCCTGGAACAGGAGAGAGACCGGCACCGTGCACACCGACTCCGGCGACCTCGTCGCCGCTCTCGACATCGGCGGCACCAAGATCGCCGGAGCGCTGGTGGACGGTGCGGGACGGCCGCGCGTCCGCGCCCGCCGGCCCACCCCGGCCCGGGAGGACGGCGCGACGGTCATGGCCGCCGTGGCCGCCGTCCTCGACGAGCTGGCCCGCTCCGCCGAGTGGCCGCTGGTCCGGGCGGTGGGCATCGGCAGCGCGGGCCCGGTCGACGCCTCCGCCGGAACCGTCAGCCCCGTCAACGTGCCCGGGTGGCGCGGGTTTCCGCTGGTGGCCGAGGTCACCCGGCGGGTGGGCGGGCTGCCGGTGACGCTCGTGGGCGACGGGGTCGCGATGACCGCCGCCGAGCACTGGCAGGGCGCCGCCCGGGGACGGGCCGACGCGCTCTGCATGGTCGTGTCCACGGGGGTCGGCGGGGGGCTGGTCCTGGGCGGCCGGCTGCGGTCGGGGCCCACAGGTAATGCGGGTCATATCGGTCATATCAGTGTTGATTTGGATGGGGATCCTTGCGCCTGCGGATCCCGGGGGTGCGTGGAGCGCATCGCCAGCGGGCCCCATATCGCCCGGCGCGCCCTGGAGGCGGGCTGGCGGCCGGGGCCCGACGGCGATCGGAGCGCGGCCGGCGTCGCGGCGGCCGCCCGCGCGGGCGACCCGGTCGCGCTCGCCTCCTTCGCCCGGGCGGCGCGCGCCCTCGCGGCGGGCATCGCCGCCACCGCGACGCTCGTGGAGATCGAGGTGGCGGTCATAGGCGGCGGTGTCGCGGAAGCCGGCGACGTCCTTTTCGGGCCGCTCCGTGAACACCTGCGCGACTACGCGGCGTTGTCCTTCGCCTCCGGCGTCGAGGTGCTCCCGGCCCGGCTCGGTTCCGACGCGGGCGTGGTGGGCGCGGCCGCGGCGGCCGCCGCGGAGGCGGGGCTGTGGGGGCTGGGGAGCGGGACGGGGGAGGCAACCGTCAGTGGAACCGCCAGCGGCATGTGACGGCTGATCAGGCCGCTGGCCGGTGGCTTCGGGCGGGGTGGACGGCGGTCCGCGGTGCCCCGCCGGTGCTTCCTCGGCGGGCCGTGGCCGGGAGCGCGCCCCATGCCGCTCGTACACGTTTCCGTGGCAAGGTGGTGCGGGCACTGTGTTCCCGAGCCCGTCACAGGGGGCTACGGAGCCGGGGCCGTCACCGGGGGCTACGGAGGAGGGGGAACCGTGATCGTCTGGCTGAACGGCGCGTTCGGTGGGGGCAAGACCAGCACGGCGAGGGAACTGACCCGGCTCATCCCGGGCAGCACTCTTTACGACCCCGAGGTGACCGGCGGGGCGCTGCGGTATCTGCTGCCGCCGAAGAGACTGAGCGAGGTCTGCGACTACCAGGACCTGCCGATCTGGCGGCGGATGGTCGTGGACACCGCCTCCGCGCTGCTGGCCGAGGTGGGCGGGGTGCTCATCGTGCCCATGACGCTGTTGCGGCAGGAGTACCGGGACGAGATCTTCGGGGCGCTGGCCGCGCGGGCGATCCGGGTGCGGCATGTGGTGCTGACGTCCGAGGAAACGATCCTTCGGAGGCGGATCGAGGGACGCGTCGAGTTTCCGGACGACGCCGTTCGGAGTGAGGCCGTGCGGCAGTGGGCGCGGGACCATGTCGCCGCTTATCGGGAGGCGCGGTCCTGGTTGTCGGGGGACGGGCTCGTCGTCGACAACGGGCGGCTGACCCCGTTCGAGACGGCCGAGCGCATCGCCGAGGCCGTGCGCGACGGGACCGCCGGGTACTGCCCGATCGTCCAGACTCCCGAGCCGAAGGCGGCGACGCTCGCGGCCGGGGTGCTGCTGTTCGACGAGGACGACCGTGTGCTGCTGGTCGACCCCACGTACAAGCCGGGGTGGGAGTTTCCCGGCGGTGTCGTCGAGCAGGGGGAGGCGCCCGCACGGGCCGGGATGCGGGAGGTCGCGGAGGAGATCGGGATCGAGCTCACCGCTGTGCCGCGGTTGTTGGTCGTCGACTGGGAGCCGCCGAAGCCGCCGGGTTTCGGGGGGTTGCGGTTTCTGTTCGACGGGGGGCGGTTGAGTTCGGGGGAAGCGCGGAAGGTGTTGCTGCCGGGGGCGGAGTTGCGGGGGTGGCGGTTCGTTACGGAGGACGAGGCGTCGACGATGCTGCCGCCTGTGCGGTTGAGGCGGTTGCGGTGGGCGTTGCGGGCGCGGGAAGGGGGGCGGGTGATGAATCTGGAGGCTGGGGTGCCGGTGGGGTGATGTGCGGGGTGCGTTGTGGTGCGGCACCGTCGTGGGTCGGGGGCGGGGTGGGGTGGACGGGCCCTTACGGGGCTGAGCTCTTCGCGGTGCCTGCCACTTTGGTATCGGGTGCCCCGTATTGTGCTCCAGCGGCGAAGAGCTCTTTACGCCCCTACCAGGGCCCGTCCACCCCACCCCGCCCCCTTCCGTCACCCCCTTCGGGGTGGCTTCTGCCGGGACCTCCACCCCCGCCCCCTCACGTCACCCCCTTCGGGGCGGCTTGTGCCGGGACCTCGGCCTCGCGCCGGCCCATCGGCGTCCGTACCAGATGGCGGCCGTCACCAGTGAGACCGCGCACAGGACGATCAGGGCGGTGCCCCACGGGCCGCCGGCGATGCGGGCCTCGGCCAGGATCGCCGCGCCCGCCGTCGCCACCGGCAGGAGTGCCAGGGCCACGAACCGCAGCACGGAGGCGATGCCCGGGGCCTTCAGGCCGCGGCGGGTCCACCGCCGGTGTCTGCGGGCGGTGGCCTGACCCTGTGCGTAGAACGTTGCCGCTTTCGTCCCCAGCTGCGATGTCGCTTGTTGGTAGAACAGGGCCAGTACCGGCATCCAGATCCACGGCAGGGCCAGCCCGATGAGGAAGAGGGCGGAAAAGGACACGACGGACAGGGCCTGGCGGGCCCTGCTCCGTTTTCCGCCGCCGATGAGTCCCAGCAGCGCCGCCATTTTCAGGATCAACCGCCAGCGCGTCCGTCGTGGTACCCGCCCCGCCCCTCCTGGAGGGTGTCGCTCCGTGCGCGCCAGTGCCTTGTTCGCCTCGTCCAGCGAGGCGTAGACGTCCTGCAGGAGCAGGAGTTCGGCGACCCGTCGCTCGCTCTCCGGGGCGTGGCCCGCCACCGCTGCGAGCTCCAGCACCATCTGGGCCCGCGCGAGCAGTGCCGCCACGAAGCCCAACGGGACGAAGACGACGAACGGGCCGCCCACCACCGCGCCCTCGGCGATCGTCGCGCGCGTGCCGCGGCTGATGATGCCGGCGTTGAGCTCGTCGGGTCCCGCGCCGGGCGCACGCTCCCGCCGGCGTTCGACCGCCGCGGCCGCTCGGGGTCCGAAGCGGCGGACGGCGAAGAGGGCGAGCTGTTCGGGCATGTGCTCGGGGTCGCCCCAGATCATCGGCAGCAGTGCCTGTGCTTCGACCGCCACCGGCTGGACGGGCCGGGCGGAGGACGGTCTCACGCGTCCTCCCGCGGAGCATCGCGGCGGCGCAGGCCCGTCTCGACCGCGCCGACCACCACCCGGGCCGCGACCCCGACCAGCAGGACGTCGGCGGTCATCTGGGCCATCGTGATGACCCTGGCCGCCGCCGAGGTCGCGACGATGTCGCCGAAGCCGACCGTGCTGAAGACGGTGAGGGTGAAGTAGAGGGCTCCCGTGCGGTCGAGGGGCGCGCTGAAACTTCCCGGAAGGCTCCGCTCCAGCAGGTAGTACGTGGTGGCGAAGATCAGCAGGAACAGGGGCACGGTCGTCGCGAGCGTCTCGACCGCGCGCAGGCGGGGCCGGGACGAGGAGGAGATCGAGCGCAATTGCCGCAGGAAGAGCAGCAGGAGCGCGGCGAGCCCCAGGACGAGCGTCACCGCCGCCCCGCCCGTGAACCTCTTGTCCATGGGCAGCAGGTAGTAGGCGAGCACCATGGCCGTCGCGGTGGCCAGGGGGCGCACGATCGCCCCTACCGGCGGGCGGTCCGTCACGGGGCCGCCCCCTGGCCGGGGGTGGCCGTCAGCCGGGCCGTCGGAAGGCGGCGGGTGAAGGCGAAACCGACGAGCGTGATGGCCGAGGTGGCCAGGACGGCCGCTTTGAGGCTCTCGATCTGGGCGCTCGTGTAGGCGTCCACGACGGCGTCCGTCTCCTGTGGCGACAGCCCGGACCGTTCGGCCGCGTGCTTGACCTGCGTCGTGCTGACGAAGCTGACGCCCCCTTCGACGGCGACGCCGGTCTCCTGGCGGACCGCGTCCGAGATCCTGGGGTCGCCCTCGATCCGCGTCGTGAAGACGCTCACGAGCGCGCCGATCAGCAGGGAGCCGATGAGCGCGGTGCCCAGGGACGAGCCGAGGTTCTGCGCCGTGTACTGCAGCCCTCCCGCCTCGCCGCGCTCGTCCTCCCCCACGCTGGACTGGGTGACATTGCCGAGCTGGGAGGCGAGCAGCCCCATGCCCAGGCCCAGGACGGCCATGGCCGACCCGAAGGACAGATTGTCGATGTCGGGCCGGATGGCGCTGATCAGCCACAGCGTCGCGATCAGCAGGACCACGAGGCCCGACCGGACGATGGTGCGCGGTCCGGCGATCCTGCCCAGTGCCGGGCCGGACAGGGCGGACACCAGCATCGTCACCGACGTGGGCAGCAGGCGCAGTCCGGTCTGGAAGGCGTTGAACCCCTGGACGATCTGCAGGTAGAGGGGGACGGTGAAGAACAGGCCGAGCAGGATGAGGTTCTGGGCCAGCAGCATGCTCAGGCCGGCGCGCAGGGGAGGGATGGTGAAGAGCGAGAAGCGCACCAGTGGATCCCGCCCCCGTGCCTCACGCCGCTGTTCCCAGGCGTGGAAGAGCCACAGGAGCACGCCGCCCGCGGCGATGACGAAGAAGGTGGGGGAGTAGCCCAGGACGGTGAAGGGGACGTTGCGCGGCCGCAGCCAGCCCCACGCACCGCTCTGCAGGACCCCCAGCACCACGAGGGCGAGCCCGGCGGCGGACAGCAGCACACCCACCACGTCCAGCCGGGGCCGGGAGCTCGGCGGTGAGTCGGGAATCCAGCGGACGCACGCCAGCATGGCGGCGACCACCACGACCTCGGCAGCGAACACCAGACGCCACGTCAGGTACGTCGTCACCCACCCGCCGATCAGCGGTCCCACCGCGATGCCCGCACCGGCGAGGCCCCCGATCACCCCGTAGGCGATCGCCCGTTCCCGGCCCCGGTAGGCGCCGGCGACGAGCGCCGCCAGGGCCGGCAGGACCAGGGTGGCGCCCAGTCCCTCGATCACCGACCAGCCCAGGGTGAGCACCCACAGGGCGGGGGCCAGGGCGGTGAGGGCGGACCCGACGCCGTACACGGCGAGGCCGACGGCGAAGGCGCGCCGCCGCCCGGCCATGTCCCCGAGCTTCCCGCCTGTGATCATGAACGCGGCCATGACGAGGGTGTAGAGGGTGATCACGGCCTGGATCGACGTGACATCGGTGTGGAAGTCCTCGACCAGCCGGCTGATCGACACGTTCATGACCGAGGTGTCCAGGACCATCAGGAACTGGGCCGTGCCGAGGACGGCCAGGGCCCGCCAGCGTTTCACGGCATGAGCCTCCTCCCTGCTGCCACGGCCGGCGCGCTCGCGCACGGGCACGACGATCACCATAGGTCGGCGGTGGCGGACCGAAGGCGTGGTGGACGTTCCCGGCGCCGCGGGTCACCCGGCCGGACCGCTTCCGCTCGCGTGGCGGGCGTGCCCCGTGAGGACCACGATGGAACGAGAGCCGCACCAGGGCACACCCGCCCCGAACCGGCTCCCGCCCTTGTGGGGAGCGACGAAGTCCCGCGCGGAGGGAGGCAGCCATGGACCCGTCCGGCGTACACCCACCCGCCCCCGAACCCCTGAGTACGGCGGAGCGCCACGAGTACGAGCGACTGCGCCGGCTGGCGACCATGCGTCACCGGCGAGCGCGTACGGTCACGGCGTCCGTGCTGCTGGTCCTCACCTTCCTTCTCTCCCCCCTGGCCGTCGTGGCCGCGTGGGTGAACAGTCAGATCTCCGACTCCGACCGCTATGTGCAGACGGTCGCCCCCCTCGCGACCGCGCCGTCCGTGCGGAACGCCCTGACCGACCGGCTGACCGCCCACGTGGTCGACAAGGTCGACTTCCGCGCCCTCACCGACGCGCTGGGGCGCGCCCTGGCCAAGACCGAAGCGCCGTCCGCCGTCGTGGACAACACCGCACTCCTGACGGGCCCGCTCAAGAACGCCATGACCACGGCCGTTCACACGGTCGTGAACAAGGTCGTCACCAGTGACCAGTTCACCGAGGCATGGGACATCGCCAACCGGCGCGCCCACGCGGCGGTGGTGAAGACCCTCACCGGCGAGGGCAACAGCGCCGTTCAGGCCCGGGGCGACACCATCGTCCTGGACATCGGCACACTCGTCGACAACGTCAAGAAGCGACTGGTCGACGAGGGGTACCAGAAGGCCGCCGCGATCCCGGACGTCGACAAGACGGTTCCCCTGCTCACGACGGACAAGCTGGACAAGGCGCAGGGCCTGATGCGCCTGCTCGACGTGGTCGGCACCTGGCTGCCCGTCACCACCCTCGCCCTCGCGGCGATCGCCGTCTGGACCGCGCCCTCGCACCGGGTCGGCCTGATGGCCGCCGCCATCGGCATCGGCGTCATGATGGTCGTGCTGCTCATCGGGCTCGCCGTCATGCGGAGGGTCTACCTGGGTTCCGTCCCCACGGACGTGCTCCCCGCCGACGCGGCGAGCACCATCTACGACACGTTCGTACGGTTCCTGCGGGCCAGTACCCGCACCGTGCTCGTCACGGCTGTGATCACCGCCGTGGCCGGCTATCTCTACGGACCCGGGCGGGGGGCGCGCTTCGTACGGTCGGTGACCGCCCGGGGCACCGGGGCCACCGGCAGGGCCCTCGCCCGGTCCGGCCTGCGCACGGGTGCCACGGGCCGCTGGCTGGGGGCCCACCGTGCCTGGACGACCGGCGTCGTCATCACCGGCGGGGCCGTGGCCCTGGTCCTGTGGAACTACCCCACGGCGGCCTGCGTCGCCCTGGTCCTCGGCATCGTGGTCGTCGTCCTCGCGCTGCTCGGCATCCTCGCGGCGGCCTCCGGACCACCGCCTACGGGCGATCAGATGAGGAGAACGACATGAGCGCTTATGTGAACCTCGCCTACGACTACCCCGTCCTGGGCGCGTTCTGGACCATCCTGTGGATCTTCCTATGGGTCCTGTGGGTCATGCTGCTCTTCCGCGTCATCGGGGACATCTTCCGCGACGACCAGCTCGGCGGATGGGGCAAGGCGGCATGGCTGATCTTCACGGTCTTCCTGCCGTTCCTCGGCGTCTTCGTCTACGTCCTCGCCCGGGGCCGGGAGATGGGGAACCGCGAGATACGGCACGCCCAGGCCCAGCGCCGGGCGTTCGACGAGTACGTCCGTGAGGCCGCCGGCCCGGGGAGCAGGAGCGCTGCCGACGAACTGGCCAAGCTCTCCGAGATCAAGGCCAGGGGCGACATCTCGGACGCGGAATTCCAGCGGGCCAAGGAGAAGATCCTGCACTGAACCCCGGCCGGGTCCGGCAGGTCGTGGACGACCTGCCGGACCCGGCCGGCGGTTTCAGGCCTTGCTCGCCGCGTACTTCGTGAGGAAGACCGCCTCCGCGAGGGACAGGCGCTCGAGCTCCTCGGGGGAAACGCTCTCGTTCACCGCGTGGATCTGCGCCTCCGGCTCGCTCAGGCCGATGAGGAGGATCTCCGCGTCCGGGTAGAGCGTGGCGAGCGTGTTGCACAGGGGGATCGAGCCGCCCATGCCGGCCGTCTGCATCTCCTCGCCCGGGTAGGCGACGCGCATGGCCTCGGCCATCGACGCGTACGCCGGGCTGTCCGTGTCGGCCTGGAACGGCTGGCCCTGGCCGACCTGTTCCGTGGTCACGCGGGCGTTCCACGGCGTGGTCCGCTCCAGGTGCGCCCGCAGCAGCTTCGTCGCCGCGGCGGCGTCCATGCCCGGCGGAACGCGCAGGCTGATCAGCGCGCGGGCGCTCGCGTGGACGGACGGGGTGGCGCCGACGACCGGCGGGCAGTCGATGCCGAGGACGGTGACGGCCGGGCGGGCCCAGAGGCGGTCGGCCACCGTGCCGTCGCCGATGAGGCCGACGCCGTCGAGGACCTTCGCGTCCTGGCGGAAGTCCTCCTCCGGGTACTGGAGGCCCTGCCAGGTGCCCTGGGCCTCCAGGCCGGCGACGGTGGTGGAGCCGTCCTCCGCGCGCAGCGAGTCCAGGACGCGGATCAGCGCGGCGAGCGCGTCCGGGGCGGCGCCGCCGAACATTCCGGAGTGGAGGTTGCCCTCCAGGGTGTCGACCTGGACCTGGACGAGCGTCATGCCGCGCAGCGTCGCCGTGACGGTGGGCAGGCCGAGGCGGAAGTTGCCCGCGTCGCCGATGACGATGGTGTCGGCGGTCAGCAGCTCCGGGTGGGCCTCGGCGTAGCGTTCCAGGCCGCCGGTGCCCTGCTCCTCCGAGCCCTCGACGATGACCTTGACGTTGACCGGGACGCCGCCGTGCTCCTTGAGGGCGCGCAGGGCGGTGAGGTGCATGATCAGGCCGCCCTTGCAGTCGGCGGCGCCGCGCCCGTACCAGCGGCCGTCGCGCTCGGTGAGCTCGAAGGGCGGGGAGATCCAGGCGGCCTCGTCCAGCGGCGGCTGCACGTCGTAGTGCGCGTAGAGGAGCACCGTCGGGGCGCCGGCCGGGCCGGGGAGGTAGCCGTAGACGGACTGGGTGCCGTCGGGGGTGTCGAGGGTGGCGACGTCCTGGAAGCCCTCGGCGGTCAGCGCGTCGGCCACCCAGCGGGCGGCGGCCTCGCACTCGCTCTTGGGGAACTGCGCCTCGTCCGCGACCGACTTGAAGGCGACCAGCTCGGCGAGCTCGGTGCGGGCGCGGGCCTGAAGGCCGGCGACGGTCGCCGCGAGCGCTGCCGGGTCCGGCTGCTGGCGGGTCGGGGACGTGTCCATGGAACGCTCCTTGGGGGCGCGGCGTTGAGTCCGTACGTACGGGCGATATCGCCCCCGATCCTCCCATGGCCTTCACCGGCTCCGGCCGCTGGCCCGTCAGGTGCCTGGCCTTAGGATGCGGGCGACAGCCTTAGCCGGTGTTCGAGGGGAGCAGAAGCACAGGTGAGCAGCGACAACGCAGCCCGGGAAGCCGCGGGGGAGAGCGTCTGGGACGTCGTGGTGGTCGGGGCCGGGCCCGCCGGTGCCTCGGCCGCGCGTGCCGCCGCCTCCGAAGGACGCCGGGTGCTGCTCCTGGAGAAGGCCGAACTGCCGCGCTACAAGACCTGCGGGGGCGGCATCATCGGCCCCTCGCGCGACGCGCTGCCGCCCGGCTTCGAGCTGCCGCTGCGCGACCGCGTGCACGCCGTGACGTTCTCGCTGAACGGCAGGATGACGCGGACGCGACGGTCCAAGCAGATGCTCTTCGGGCTGATCAACCGGCCGGAGTTCGACGCCGCCCTGGTCGAGAGCGCCAAGGCCGCCGGTGCCGAGGTGCGTACGGGCGTGACCGTCTCCCGCGTGGAGCAGCACGGCCCGGCCGTGCCCGACCGGCGCACCGTGGCCCTCGTGCTCGGCGACGGGAGCACCGTGCTGGCCCGCGCCGTGGTGGGGGCCGACGGCAGCGCCGGCCGCATAGGGGCACACGTGGGGGTGAAGCTCGACCAGGTGGATCTCGGTCTGGAGGCCGAGATCCCGGTGCCCGCGACCGTCGCCGAGGACTGGGCCGGGCGCGTCCTGATCGACTGGGGGCCGATTCCCGGCAGTTACGGGTGGGTCTTCCCCAAGGGCGACACCCTCACGGTCGGGGTGATCTCGGCGCGGGGTGAGGGCGCGGCCACCAAGCGGTATCTGGAGGACTTCATCGCCCGGCTGGGGCTGGCCGGCTTCGAGCCCAGCGTCTCGTCCGGGCACCTGACGCGCTGCCGGGCCGACGACTCGCCGCTCTCCCGCGGCCGGGTGCTCGTCTGCGGTGACGCTGCCGGGCTGCTGGAGCCGTGGACGCGCGAGGGCATCTCCTTCGCCCTGCGCTCCGGGCGCCTGGCGGGGGAGTGGGCCGTGCGGATCGCCGAGGCGCAGGACGCCGTGGACGCCCGCCGTCAGGCCCTGAACTACGCCTTCGCCATCAAGGCGGGGCTGGGCGTGGAGATGGGCGTGGGGCGCCGGATGCTCGCCCTCTTCGAGCGTCGGCCCGGTCTCGTCCATGCCGCCGTCACCGGTTTTCGTCCGGCCTGGCGGGCCTTCGCCAGGATCACGCGCGGCTCGACCACGCTCGCCGAGATCGTGCGGACGCATCCGGTGGCCCGGCGCGTGCTGAGCTCCGTCGACCGGGGCTGAGCCGGTTCCGGCGGAGGCTGCCGCTTCGGAGGCGTCCTACGGCCCGGAGGCCGTCGTCAGAACAGGGCGTCCTGCGGGCCCGCCGTCCCCTGCCGGGCCGTCGCCGTCGTCGGGGCGGAGGGATCCGCGGCGGTGAGGGGCCAGCCCGCGAGCTTGCGGGCGTCCAGCAGCAGGGGGCGTCCGTCCGCCGCCTCCAGGTAGACGTCCGGGCCCGCTACCGCCGTCACCCGGCCCGCGACCGTGCGGTCGGGGGCGAGCTCGACGACGGCCTGGCCCGGGCGTATCCGGTCCAGGCGGTAGGCCGTGTCGTGGTGCGTCGGGGAGAAGGGGCGTCGCGTCAGCGATTCCGGCAGGGCGGCCAGGGCCAGGGCCTGGGCGTGTATCCGGGCCAGGTCCGTCGTGCGCCGCTCCTGCGGGGGGACGGGGTGGCGTGCCGCCCGCTTCGCCGCGTACGGGAAGCGGTCCGGGACCGCGAGCGCCGCGCCCAGCACCGCCTCCGCCCGGCGGGCCGCCATCAGCGGGCCCCGGGCGAGGAGCGCCGAGGACAGGGCGGCCTGTTCGAGGAGGCGGGTGCCCTTCCGTTCGGCGGCCGTGATGCCGACCTTGATCAGGCCGGGGGCGAACCAGGCGAGGTAGAGGTCGTACGGGCGGGGGTCGTCGGCGATCGTGTCCGCCGCGACCGAGTGCGAACGGTCCAGGCGGGCGCACTCCGGGCATTGGGCCGAGACCGCTGACGGCGGGATCGTCTCAGCGGTCGGGCACGGCGTGTGGCGCCCGGCCCTGCGTACTCCGACGCACCGCCGGGCGGCGCCCGTGGCGAAGGCCAGCGGCCGGTCCGGCGGCAGGGGGGAGAGGCGCTCCCCGTGCCGTGGGTGGCGCCAGACCAGCGCCGGGCCCGAGGCGCTCCACCGTGGGCCCGCGCAGAGCCAGCCCTCGTTCCGGTCGCTCATCGTGCCCACCCCCACGGTCGCCGTGTTTCCTCCATGGTGTCAGCCGGCACTGACAGCGGCGCCCGCCCGGCGGGTGGCGTACGCGACGAGCGCCGACCCCGCCGCCAGCGCGGCGACCGTGGTGAGCGCCAGGGGCAGCGAGAAGCGCTCGGCGAGGATGCCGATGGCGGGCGGTCCCAGCAGCATGCCGCCGTAGCCGAAGGTGGAGGTGGCGGCCACACCGCCCGGACCGGCCAGCTCACCGGCCCTGCCGACCGCGACCGGGAAGATGTTGGCCAGCCCCAGCCCGGTGATCGCGAACCCGGCGAGGGCCGCCCACACCGACGGGGCCAGCGAGCCCAGCAGCATGCCCAGCGCGGCCGTCGTACCCCCGGCCACCAGAAGTCTCGTCTGCCCCAGCCGTTCCAGGAGGGCGGTGCCGCTCAGCCGGCCGAGCGTCATGGCGAGCGCGAAGACGGAGTAGCCGAGGGCGGCGAGCCCGGCCGGGGCGGCGAGGTCCTGCCGCAGATGGAGCGCGCCCCAGTCCGCGAGCGCGCCTTCGCCGTAGGCGGTGCACAGGGCGATCAGGCCGAAGACGGTCACGAGGCGCCGTTCGCGCGGTTTCCCGCGTCCCTCGGAGTCGGTCCGTGTGACGACAGACGCGGGCGGTCGGTGGCCGGCCGCGTGGTTCCCCTCATCCCTTTCGGGGCGAGCCGCGTTCCGGCACGATTCCTCGGGCCCCTTGCGGGGCGGCGGCGTATGGGCCAGGAGGACGCGGCCCGCCGCCGCGCCGGCGATCAGGCCGGTCGCGGTGAGGAGCAGCAGGTGCGCGGTGACGGACAACCGGCCGGCGAGCAGGGCGCCGAGCCCCGCGCCGAGCATGCCCCCGACGCTGAACGCGGCGTGGAAGCTCGGCATCACGGGTCTGCGCAGCGCCGCGACGAGGTCGACGGCCGCGCTGTTCATCGCGACGTTGAGGCCGCCGTAGGCGGCGCCGAAGACGAGCAGCACCAGACCGAGGGCGAGCGGCGAGCGTGTCAGCGGGGGCAGCGCGATGCCGAGGGACATCAGGAGGGCGGCGACGACGGTCACCGGATGGCTGCCGCAGCGCCGGCACAGCCGTCCGGTCAGCGTCATCGTGGCGACCGCTCCGGCCGACACGCCGAGCAGAGCGAGCCCCAGAGCACCGTCGGAGGCGCCCGTCTGCTGCTTGATCGCGGGAATGCGGACCACCCAGCCGGCGAAAAGGAAGCCGTCGAGGGCGAAGAAAAGGGTCAGGGCGGAACGAAGGGGACGGAGGGCGTCGGCGCCGGAGGTTACTCGTGGTTCTCCGAGGATGGCCGTCCGTATTTTGTTTAGCGTCGGCACAAAGTCAGAATAGAGGCGTGACGCAGACTCGGACAACACGTTTGGAGCGGGGACGGGGCGCCCTCGGCCCCGCCCTTGAGCTCGTACACACCGGCCGCGCCCCCACGCGCGCCGTGCTCACCACCGAGCTCGGGGTGACCCGGGCGACCGCCGGTGCCGTGGCGGCGGAGCTGGAGGCGCTCGGCCTGATCCAGGTCGACCCGCGCCCGGTGGCCGCCGGTTCCCAGGGCAGGCCCTCCCACCGGCTGTCCATCGCACCGCGCGGGCCCGTCGTGCTCGCCGCGCAGATCCACGCCGACGGGTATCGCGCCGCGCTGGTCGGCCTGGGCGGCCGGATGGTCGCCACGGCCCCCGGCTGCATGGACGTGCCCGCCGACCCCGCGCACATCATCGACGCCGTCGTCGAGGCCGGGGCCGCGCTGCTCCGGGAGTCCGGACGGCGCTGTCTGGGCGCCGGGCTCGCCGTGCCGTCGGCCGTCGCCGAGCCCGAGGGCACGGCGCTCAATCCGCTGCACCTGTCCTGGCCCGTCGGCGCCCCCGTGCGCGAGCTGTTCGGCGAGGCCCTCGCCAAGTCCGGGGTCCTGGGCCCGGACTCCTCACCCGTCCCGGGCGTCACGGGCAACGACGTCAACCTCGCGGCCCTCGCCGAGCACCGCCACGGCGCGGGCCGGGGCGCCCGCCATCTGCTGTGCGTGGCCACCGGCCACCGGGGCGTGGGCGGCGCGCTCGTCCTCGACGGGCGGCTGCACAGCGGCAGTTCCGGGCTGGCCCTGGAGGTGGGACACCTCACCGTCAACCCCGCGGGCCTGCCCTGTCACTGCGGCAGCCGCGGCTGCCTCGACGTCGAGACCGACCCGCTGGCCTTCCTCACCGCCGCCGGGCGCGCTCCGGGCCCCGCCGTCTCGCTGCTCCAGCAGGCCCGTGACCTGCTGCGTTCGGAATACGACGACCCGTCCGTCCGGGCCGCCGCCGAGCTGATCGTCGACCGGCTGGGCCTGGGCCTGGCCGGGCTGGTGAACATCCTCAACCCCGACCGCATCCTCCTCGGCGGCCTCCACCGCGAGCTGCTGGAGGCCGACCCCGAGCGGCTGCGCGCGGTCGTCGCCGACCGCAGCCTGTGGGGCCGCAGCGGTGGCGTCCCCATCCTCCCCTGCACCCTGGACTTCAACAGCCTCATCGGCGCGGCCGAAGCGGCCTGGCAGCCCGTCCTCGACGACCCGCTGGCCCTGCTCGGCTGACGGATCGTCCGGTCCGCCGTCCTCCGCTTCAGCCCGGGACGGCGGACCGGACGGGGGCGTGGAGGCGCGGCACCGCGCGGCGCGGTCCGGCCGCCGTCCCCGTGAACGCGGGGTCCTCCAGCTCGTCCAGGTCCTCCAGGGCGGGCCCACCGCGGAGGACCTGCACGGGCCGGGCGAAGGGGGTGACGGTGCCCGCGCTCCGCGCGGAGCGCGGTGGCGCCGCCGGGGCGGCGGCCGGCACGGCCAGGGTGAACCAGACGACCTTCCCGCCGTCCTGCCGCTGCTGCACCCCCCAACTGGAGCTGAGCGCCGCGACGAGCGCCAGCCCCCTGCCATGGGTGCTGCCGGTGTCGGCATCGCCGATCGCGGGCAGCCGCGGATCGTGGTCCCGCACCGAGACGGTCAGCCGGGACGGCACGAGGTCGATCTCCACCGTGCAGCGTTTGTCCGGTTCGGCATGCTGGTGAACATTGGTCAGCAGCTCGGTGACGCCGAGCGCGGCAAGGTCGATGAGGGCGTCGAGATGCCAGTACCGCAACTGCGCAGATACGATTCTGCGCACTTGCCCGATGCGCTGCGGGAGGGCCTGGAGCTCAACGGTGCAGTGCTTGTTCAGTCGGCTGATCACGGCTGCGACTCCCGGAAGAAGTAGGGCTAGCCTGATTCCGATGGACGGTGCGACACACGCCCGACACGGTCCCGCGGCGCCTTCGGCCGGCCCGCCCGGCGGCCCGGACCGCTTCGGTGACCACCGATGGACCCTCGGTGATGCCAATATGAGTCAAGGGTCGACTCTCGCGGCCGTGTTCGCAACTCCTGCACCCGTCAGTGCTTCACCGTGCTTCCGTGCGCCGACCGCACCACCTCAAGGAAGCGGTTGACCTCCGCCTCGCCCGTGGTAGAGCCCACCTCCCCGGCGCCCTCGGGGCCGCCCAGGGTGAGGACGTAGCGATTGCCGTTGACGGTGGCGCGGGCCCGGTCCCGGGCGGCGAACCAGGGCTTGCCGGCCCGCACCGAGTCCACCGGCGCGCTGTCGATCTCCCGGCCGTAGCTGGTCAGCAGCCGTAGCCGGCCGTCCTGGATCCTCACCTGGCCGGCCCGGGTCAGATTGCGGTGCGCCCGTTCTATCCGCACTCCTGTCGCGCTGAACTCCGGTTCCGTCACGGTGCACCGCCTCTCGGCCGAAATCGCTGTCCCGTGCGCAGTCTGCCCGTGAGCAGGCCCGCGCACCAGTGCCCCTTTATGATCGAAACGCCCGAGTGATCCGCCTGAGCCCCATCCGCCAGCCATGAGGAGCGGCGTGTGACCGGCACCGTGCGCACCATCGACATCGACCGCGGCGACGCGGCCTACCGCTCCTGGCTGAAGGAGGCGGTCCGCAAGGTCCAGGCGGACGCCAACCGTTCCGCCGACACCCATCTGCTGCGCTTCCCGCTGCCCGCCGAGTGGGGCGTCGACCTCTACCTCAAGGACGAGAGCACCCACCCCACCGGCAGCCTCAAGCACCGCCTCGCCCGCTCGCTCTTCCTCTACGGTCTCTGCAACGGCTGGATCCGCCCCGAGGTCTCGGTGATCGAGGCGTCCAGCGGTTCCACCGCCATCTCCGAGGCCTATTTCGCCCAGCTGATCGGCGTCCCCTTCATCGCCGTCATGCCGCGCACGACGAGCCGGGAGAAGTGCCGGCTGATCGAGTTCCAGGGCGGCCGGTGCCATTTCGTGGACGACCCCCGGACGATGTACGCGGAGGCGGCGGCCCTCGCGGAGCGGTCCGGCGGACACTACATCGACCAGTTCACCTACGCCGAACGGGCCACGGACTGGCGGGGCAACAACAACATCGCCGAGGCGATCTACAGCCAGTTGCGGCGGGAACGCCACCCCGAGCCCGCCTGGATCGTCGCCACCGCGGGCACCGGCGGCACTTCGGCCACCATCGCCCGCTACACGCGCTACATGCAGTACGACACCCGGGTGTGCGTCGCCGACCCGGAGAACTCCTGCTTCTTCGAGGGCTGGCGGGACAACGACCCCGACGCGACCAGCGACCGCGGCTCCCGCATCGAGGGCATCGGCCGGCCCCGCATGGAACCCAGCTTCCTCGCCGCCGCGATCGACCGGATGATGAAGGTCCCGGACGCCGCCACCGTCGCGGCCGTGCGCGCCCTGGAGACGGCTCTCGGCCGCAAGGCCGGCGGCTCCACGGGCACCGGCCTGTGGAGCGCGCTGAAGATCGTCGCGGAGATGGTCGCCGAGGGGCGCGCGGGCAGCGTCGTCACCCTCATCTGCGACCCCGGCGACCGCTACCTCGACAAGTACTACTCCGACGCCTGGCTCGCCGCGGAGGGCCTGGACATCCAGCCCTACGCCATGGCCATCGACGCCTTCCTGTCGACCGGCCGCTGGCCCGACTGACCACGGGCCCGACTGATCACAGGCGCGGCCGGCCACGGTTCGGCTCAGGCCCGCGCGCCCTTGCCGCCCCCGGCCTCGGCCACCACCAGCTCCGGCAGCCGCTCGGCGATCTCCGCGCGGGCGCGCGGCGGCAGGCCCCCGTCGGTCACCAGCACATGGACGTCGTCCAGCGTGGCGAACGAACTGAGCCCCACCGTGCCCCACTTGGTGTGGTCGGCCAGCACCACGACGCGCCGGGCGGAGCGGACGAAGTGGCGGTTGGTCTCGGCCTCCGCGAGGTTGGGCGTCGACAGCCCCGCCTCCACGGATATCCCGTGCACCCCGATGAACAGCACGTCGAAGTGGAGCGACCGGATCGCCGCGTCCGCGACCGGCCCCACCAGCGTGTCCGACGGCGTGCGCACCCCGCCCGTCAGGACGACCGTGGCCGCGCCCGGCCGGGCCTGCGGCCCGTTCGCCGACATCGAGTGCTGGGCGGTGTGGAACACATCGGCCACCCGTACCGAGTTGGTGACCACCGTCAGATCGGGGACGTCCACCAGCCGCTGGGCCAGGGCGAAGGCCGTCGTCCCGCCCGCCACCGCGATGGCCGCGCCGCGCGCGGCCATGCGGGCCGCCGCCCGCGCGATGTCCTCCTTGGCGCCGAGCTCCAGCACCGACTTCGCCTCGAAGCCGGGCTCGTGCGTGGTCGCCTCCGCGACCGGCACCGCGCCGCCGTGGACCTTCTCCACGACGCCCTGCCGGGCCAGCGCGTCCAGGTCCCGGCGGACCGTCATGTCCGAGACGTTCAGGCGCCGCGTCAGCTCGTTGACCCGCACCCCGCCGCGCCGCCTGACCTCGTCGAGGATCAGGGCGCGCCGCTGCTCCGCCAGGAGATTCTGCTGGTCGCTCACGCGGTCCCTCCTTGCCGGCCGACCGCCGCCCATGATGCGCACACATCCTTTCACGCGCGAACGACAACGAACGGTTTCGCTCAGGCCGCTTCCGGGCTCCCCCTTTCTCCCGCCCCTTTTCCCACAACCCGGTTCGCCCTCATTCGGGCAGATCCCCCGCGTACAGCAGGGTGAGGTCGTCCGTGCTGGGCGCGGCCAGCTGCGCCACCCGGCCCGCGTGCCGCTCGACCATCGCCTCGAAGGTGCGGCGGGCGGTGCGGCCGTTGCCGAAGGCCGGCCCCTTGGGGATGTCGGTGAAGTACCGCAGCAGCGCCTCGGCGGCCTCGTCGCTGATCCGGTACTCGTGCTCGTCGGCCTGCTGCCGCACGATGCGCAACAGCTCCTCCGGCGCGTAGTCGCCGAAGGTGATGGTGCGTGAGAACCGGGACGCCACACCCGGGTTGACGGTCAGGAAGCGCTGCATCTCGGCGGTGTACCCGGCGACGATGACCACGACCTCGTCGCGGTGGTCCTCCATCAGCTTCACCAGCGTGTCGATCGCCTCCCGGCCGAAGTCCCGCCCGGAGTCCTCGGGGCACAGCGCGTACGCCTCGTCGATGAACAGCACCCCGCCGCGCGCCCGGTCGAAGGCCTCCTGGGTGCGCAGCGCGGTGGAGCCGATGTGCTCGCCCACCAGATCCACCCGGGCCACCTCCACCAGATGGCCGCGCTCCAGCACCCCGAGGGAGGCGAGGATCTCCCCGTAGAGGCGGGCCACGGTGGTCTTCCCGGTGCCCGGCGAGCCGGTGAAGACCAGATGCCGGCGGGGGGAGGCCGCCTTCAGCCCGGCCAGCCGGCGCCGCCGCCCGACCTCGAGCATGTCCGTCAGGGCCCGCACCTCGCGCTTGACGCTCTCCAGGCCGACCAGCGCGTCCAGTTCGGCCAGCGCCGCCGCAGCCGTGCGCGAGGCCCCGGCGGGCGGCGGGTCGGCGACGGCGGGGGCGCGCTGGGCCGGCACCCCCGGCGCCCCCCGGTCGGGCGGCCGCGCCGCCCGCTCCACGGCGGGCACCGCGGCCCGGTGCCGCACGGTGTCCTCGTCGCTGGTGCAGCCCCGGCTGACCGGGCCGTCCTCGGCGAACTCGTAGCCGCCGCGCGCGCACCGCTCGGTGCGGCACGCCGTCAGCGTCGACCGGCAGCCGTCGATGACGTGGAAGCCGTAGCCAGCGCTGCCCGTCACCCGGCAGCCGTCGAAGGTGCCGCGTCCCTCGGCGGAGACGTAGAACCCGGCCTCCCTCGGGGAGGTGACCGTGCAGCGCTCGACGAGCGGGTCCGCGCCCTTGGTGACGATGACGCCGGTCGACGTCGCGTCGACGGCGCAGCCGCTCAGGGTGCCCCCGCTGCCGTGGCCCCGGAACCAGACGCCCGTGGTCGCCTCCCGGATCCGGCAGTCGGCCAGCCGCGCGGTCGCCCCGCCGCTCACGGAGACCGCCGTGCCGCGCACCCGCGCCAGATCGCTGTCGGTGACGTCCGCGCTGGACTCCCGGTCCAGGACGAACAGCGCGTCCGGCACGTCGTGCACCCGGCAGGAGACCAGCTCGGCGCCCGCGCCGTCGCTCACCCACACCGCCGGGTAGTCGCCCGTGCTGTCGTGGATCTCGCACTGCCCGGCCTCCACGCGCGTGCCCGGATCCCACACGGACAGGCCGTTGCGGCCGAAGCGGCGCACCGCCGAGCGCGTCATCGTCAGCACCGAGCGGGAGCGCAGGTCGATCGCGTTCTCCGGGACGTCGTGGATGTCGCAGTCGGTCAGCGACAGCACGGCGTCGGTGTCCAGGGTCACGCCGTCGGCGGACGTGCGGTGCACCCGGCAGTCCGTCAGCAGCCCGGTGGCCCGGGAGGTCAGCTGGACGCCCGTCCCCTGGATCTCGTACACCTCGCAGCCGACGGCCTCCAGGGTGCTGCCCTCGCCCGTCAGCGACAGGCCCGCCCCCCGGGTGTGGTGCACCCGGCAGCGCTCCAGGCGCGGCGCGGCGCCGCCGCGCACCGTGACGCCCGACTGGCCCGCCGCCACCACCTCGCAGTCCTCGAAGAGCCCGGTCGCGCCGTCCAGCACGCTGATGCCGACGCCGCCCGGATTGTCGACGGAGCAGCGGCGCACCGTGGGCCGGGCCCCGTCGCGCACCTCGATGCCGGCCGCCGAGCGCGTCACCACCCGCAGGTCCGCGAGTTCCGGCGCGCCGTCCTCGACGAGCAGCGCCGGCGCGGACGCGTCGTGCCCCTCGATCAGCAGATCGCGCAGCGTCGCCGAGGCGCGCACGGTCACCGCGACGCCCTCGGTCGGGGCGATCCGCACCGTGCCCCGCCCGCCCTCGCCGCCCCGCAGCGTGACGGGCCGGGAGACGATCAGATTCTCCCGGTATGTTCCGGGCGCGACGGACAGCACGTCGCCGTCGGCCGCCGCCTCCAGGGCGGAGGCCAGGGAGTCGTACTCGCCCGTACGCCGCCGCCAGCGCGACGTGCCCGTGTGCGTCACCTGGACCGATCCCGTGCTCGAACCCTGTGCCATGGTGCTGCTGTGCCCCCACGTAAGCGTGTGTGTGCATCCGGGACGGAGGAGTACCGGCCGCACCACCGTAGCGCGCGCGGAGCACGGGAGTTGGCTGTCCGGGACCCTCGTCAGCTTCCCGCGTCGGCCCGTCCCCAGGTGTGCCCGGCGCGCTCCCATGCCTGGTCCCACTCGGCGTACCGGCGGCGCGCGAGCCGCCAGACCACCAGCCTGCGCGCCCCCTCGACCAGGCCGGCGGCGGCGCCCGCCGCCCCCAGGCCCGCGAGCACCGCGTGGACGGCGGCGGCCGCGCCGTCCATGGGACGGCTCACGGCGGCGCCCCGGTCGTCGGTCCACAGCGGGAACGGCTCGCCGGGCCGCGCGTACTGACGGACGGCCACCAGGCCCGTGCGCTCCAGGCCGTCCGGACCCCGCCAGCGGGCGAGGACCCGCCGGTAGCCGTCGCGCCCGGCACCACCGTCGCGCCCCGCACCGGCCTCCCGCCCGGCACCGGCCTCGTGGCCGTCGCCGTCGGTGCTCCCGGAGGCCGGGGCCAGGGCGGTGGCGGTCACCAGATGGCGGTGGAGGTGCTGGTCCCGGACGGTCTCCCGGAGCGCCTCGTGGGCCAGGGAGCCCGCCGTCCAGCCCAGGGCCGGACCCACGAGCAGCGTCAGCACCACGGCGGCCACCCCCGCCCAGGCCTCGACGACATCGCTCCGGCGCCGCAGCGGACTGCGCCGCCGGCGCCACAGGGACAGCCAGAAGGAAAGCGTCGCGCGTATGGTGTTCACCCCCTTACGCGTCCGTAAATACCTCACACCGGGCACCGCATGCGGAGGAAGGCGACGGAGGGCGGAAAATCACCCCTCGCGGCTGCCGTGCGCGGCGGCACGTTGACGGAAGACGGGACGACGAAGGACGAGCCGGACGAGCGGGACAGGACGGACGGGGCAGGGCGGACGGGGCGCGGCGAGAAGGGCTCAGGCGAGGATCTCGACCGGATCGCCGACCCGGACGGTCCCCGTGTGCTCGGGTATCAGGTTCCTGCCGAACACGGCCTTGCCGTCGATCCGGTGGTGCCGGGCCAGGGTGCGCAGGGGTTCCTTGCCGCGCTCGGCCGTGCGCTGGTCGGTGGTGGTCACGACACAGCGGGCACAGGGTTTTACCGCGCGGAAGGTCACCTCGCCGACGCGCACCCGCCGCCACGCGTCCTCCGCCCAGGGAGCCGTGCCGTCGACGACCATGTTGGGCCGGAAGCGGTCCATGGGAAGCGGCCCCTCGGTGGCGCGGTCGCCCCGGGCGATCAGGGAGTTGAGCTCCCGCAGCGACGCGGTCGTGGTGACCAGCAGCGGATAGCCGTCGGCGAAGCTGACCGTCTCGCCGGGCCGCGCGTAGTCGGGGTCGACCGGGCGGCGGCGGGCCGGGTCGTCCATGTGGAGGAGCCGGGCGCCGGTGCCCAGGAACGCCGTCAGCCAGGCCGCGGCGGCCCCGCCCGCGGGCACCGCCTCCACCTTGTCCCGGAAGATCTCCGCGACGACCGTGCCGCCCGGCCCGTCGGCCGGAGCGGGCACGGCCACCTCCAGGGGCTCGGCGCCGGGGGCGGTCAGCCGCACCCCGCCGCCCGGCAGCGGCTCGGCCGCGGCCAACGCGAGCCGCGGCTCCTGTCGTTGGGTGATCATCCGGTGCTCCGGATCCACCACCATCCATCTGCGGTCCCCGGCGAGCCCCCAAGGCTCCACGGCCGCCTCGCCGGGAGCACACCCCGCCATCGACTTCACCGGGTAGAAATGGACCGAGGACAGCACGGAACTGGGCATGCGCTCATTTTGCCAGCCGGATATGACAGTTGGCCGCCCCCCGGTACCCGCGCCGGGCCGCGGGTCAGTAGCCCCGCTGCTCCGGGTACGGGCGGCCGCCGCCGTACGGGTCCTCGTACTGCGCCTGCGCCGGGCGGGGAGCCACCGGGCGCATCGCGTCGAAACCGGCCGGGCTCGCGGACGCGGCACCCGGACGCTGCTGCGTCTGCAGCGGCGCCGGACCCGCGTAGCCGGCGCGCGGCGTGGCGGCCTGCTGCGGGATGTACGGGGCGGGCGTCTGCTGGAGGCCGGGGCCCGGGGCCTGCATCGGCTGGCCCATGCCGGCGGGCTGGCCGCCGTACTGCGGGGCCGGCGCGGCGTAACCCGCCGGGGGCGCCTGGTGGGAGGAGGGGCCGGAGGGCAGGGCCGGCAGCGCGGGCAGGTTGCTCTGGGCCGGGGCGGGGGCGGGGCCGCCACCGAAGTCGTACGGGGAGGACACCCGGATCGGCGCGATCTGCGGGGTGCCCCGCTCGGCGACGAGGCTGTCGTAGATGGGGGTGTCCGGGAAGGACGACGAGGCGTAGTAGCCACCGCCGTAGGTGCTGCGGGGGGAGGTCATAGCCCATAAGTTAAGCCCATGCTGTGCCGGTTGGGGAGACGGGTACGGGGGTTGTTTGCGGGGCCCGGAACAGGGCCGCTTTACCAATCCCATCGAACCTGGGGAAATCGGTCGTCAAGGTACGTTGGGATCGTGTAAAGAGCCGGGTCATTTCGGAGGGGTTGAGGATGGAAATGCTCAAAGGCGCCAATGTCCGGATACCTTCGCAGGTGGTACGGATCGAGCTGCGCTGGCGTACGGGGCCGGGGGTGCCCGACGCCGACGCGTCGGCGCTGCTCCTCTCGGCGGGCCGGGTCCGCTCGGACGCGGACCTCGTCTTCTACAACCAGCCGGTCCATCCCTCGGGCGCCGTGCGCCACGGCGGCAAGCGCGCGGCGGACGGGACGGTGACCGACACCCTCACCGTCGATCTCGCCGCCCTGGAACCCGCCGTCGAGTCGGTCGTGCTCGCCGCCTCCGCCGACGGCGGCCCCTTCGGACGGGTGCCGGGCCTCGGCATCCGCGTCCTGGACGCGGCGGCCGGTACGGAGCTGGCGCGCTTCGAGAGCCGGGACGCGACCGTCGAGACCGCCTTCGTGCTGGGCGAGCTCTACCGGCGGCAGGGCGAGTGGAAGTTCCGCGCGGTGGGGCAGGGCTACAGCAGCGGCCTGGAGGGCCTGGCGACCGACTACGGCATCACCGTCGACCGGCCGGCGGCCCCGATCCCTCCGGCCCCGACTCCGGCGCCCGCCCCTTCCACCGGTCCCGCGCCCGCCCCTGTGCCGATGCCCGCACCGGTGCCCGACCGGACCGTGCGGCTGACCAAGGTCACGCTCACCAAGGACGCCCCGAGGGTCTCCCTCGCCAAGCAGGGCGGCACGTCCGGCGTGCTGCGGGTCAACCTCAACTGGTCGATACGGCAACAGACCAGGAGCTGGGGACAGCGGCTGGGCCTGGCGCTCCAGCCCGGGATCGACCTCGACCTGGGCGCCCTCTTCGAGCTCACCGACGGCACCAAGGGCGTGGTGCAGGCCCTCGGCAACTCCTTCGGCTCGCTCCACCGGCCCCCGTACATCCACCTTGACGGCGACGACCGGACCGGGGCGGTGGAATCCGGGGAGAACCTCACCGTCAACCTCGACCACACGGCCGCCTTCCGGCGCGTCCTCGTCTTCGTCACGATCTACGAGGGCGCCACCAGCTTCGCCGGCCTCCACGCCACCGTCACCCTCCAGCCGCAGCACGGGGCGCCGATCGACTTCTCGCTCGACGAGTGCGTCGTCGCCTCCAACGTCTGCGCCCTCGCCCTGATCACCAACAGCGGCGGCGAGCTCGTCGTCCAGCGTGAGGCCCGCTACCTCGTGCCCGACCGGGGCGTCAGTCCCCAGCGCACCCTGGACCGCGCCTACGACTGGGGCCTGAACTGGACCCCGGGCCGCAAATGACTCGACGGCGCCGCCCGGTCAGGGCGCGGCCTCCGGGCGGGCGTACGTCCGCCCCTTCCAGGCCGCGCCCCGGCCCCGGTGGTGCCGCACCGCCGAGTCCACGGTCATCAGCAGGTACAGCAGCCCCGTGACCGGCAGCAGCGGGGCGAGCCACAGCGGCTGCCGGTAGTGGCGCAGCATCGGCGCGTACGTCCCCGCCATCACCGCCCACGCCAGCGCCCCGCACACCAGCGGTACGACGGCACCGGTCAGCGCGCCCGCCACGACGGCCACCGGCGGCGCGAGGTACACCACCGCCAGCCCGGCGACCGTGGCCGCCAGCAGCGCCGGGCTGTGGAGCAGCTGGGCGTAGGCGCTGCGCGAGACCATCCGCCACAGCGGCCCCAGGCCCGGATACGGCCGCACGCTCTCGACCCGGTCCGCCAGCCCCAGCCAGATCCGGCCGCCCGAGCGCCGCACCGCCCGCGCCAGCGCCACGTCGTCGATCACCGCCTGCCGGATGCTCTCCGGCACCCCGGCCCGCAGTGCGGCCTCGCGGCGCAGCAGCACACAGCCGCCGGCCGCCGCGGCCGTCCGCCCGCCGGGCCGGTTGACCCACCGGAAGGGGTACAGCTGGGCGAAGAAGTACACGAAGGCCGGGACGACCATCCGCTCCCAGAACGTGGCGACCCGCAGCCGGGCCATCTGCGACACCAGGTCCAGCTCCCCGGTCCGGGCCGCCGCCACCAGCTCCCGCAGGCTGTCCGGGGCGTGGGCGATGTCCGCGTCCGTGAGCAGCAGGTACTCGGCGCCGGTACGGTCCAGGGCGAGCGCCATGCCGTGCCGCACGGCCCACAGCTTCCCCGTCCAGCCGGGGGCGGGCTCCCCGGGCGAGGACACGGTCAGCGGCGGCCCGCCGGGCTCCCCGGCCAGGGCCCGGGCCAGCTCGCCCGTGCCGTCGGTGCTCCCGTCGTCGACGAGGAAGATCTCCAGCGGCCCCGGATAGTCCTGCGCGAGCAGCGACGGCAGGCTCGTGGGCAGCACCTCCGCCTCGTCGCGGGCGGGGACGACCACGGCGACCGCGGGCCAGTCCTCGGGCGGGGTCCGGGGCGGCAGCCCGACGTCCGTACGCCAGAAGAACCCCTGCCCCAGCAGCAGCCAGCCCCATGCGGCCAGGGAGGCCGCAGTGATCCACGTCAGCGCGCTCACCGTCGCAGTCTGCCGCAGCCCGGGCCGTCACGACGGGCACATCGATTAAAGTGACCGGGTGAAGATCGCGCTCATCGACTCCGGAAACGGCCTGCTGGCAGCGGCCGCCGCCGTGCGCCGGCTGCGCCCCGACGCCGATCTGGTCCTCTCCTCCGACCCGGCCAGCATGCCGTGGGGCCCCCGCACCCCCGAGGACCTCACCCAGCACGCCCTGGCCTGCGCCCGCGCGGCCGCCGCGCACCGGCCCGACGCGCTGATCGTGGCCTGCAACACGGCCTCGGTCCACGCGCTGGAGGCCATACGCGCCGAGCTGGAGCCCGGCCTCCCCGTCATCGGGACCGTCCCGGCGATCAAGCCGGCGGCGGCCGACGGCGGACCCGTCGCCATCTGGGCCACCCCCGCCACCACCGGCAGCCCCTACCAGCGCGGGCTGATCCGCGACTTCGCCGCCGGGGTCGAGGTCACCGAGGTGCCCTGCCCCGGCCTCGCCGACGCCGTGGAGCACGCCGACGCGGACGCCATCGCCGCCGCGGTGCGCGCCGCCGCCGCCCGCACACCGGCCGATGTGCGCGGCCTGGTCCTGGGCTGCACCCACTACGAGCTGGTCGCCGAGCGCATCCGCGCCGCCGTCGCCGAGATCCAGGGGCCCGGCGCCCGGCCGGTGGAGCTGTACGGCTCCGCCACGGCCGTCGCCACCCAGGCGCTGCGCCGCGCCGGTACCGAGCCCGACCCCGGCGCCGCGCCCACGGGCCGGGTGACCGTGCTGCTCACCGGTCGCGAGGGGGAGCTGGGGGCGGCTTCGCTCGGCTACGCCGAGGGCCGTTCGCTCGGTGCCGTGAGCGCCGCGCGCTCCTGACCCGTCCGTTACGTCCCGCTTCACGCCCCGTTCCTGGTGCGTCCGCGCGCACCCCTGCCGCGGTGGCGGAACGTGAGTAGGCTGCCCGGTATGAGGGACCACTCCGAGGACCCGCGGGAGCAGGGGAGCGCGTCGCGCCCCGGTGACGACGAGCGGCCGGAGGCGCCCGCTGTCTGGACGGGACGCGCGACCAACCGCGTCCAGTGGCTGCTGGCCGCCGTGGGCGCCGCGTGCGTGGCGCTCGGCGTCGAGCTCGCCGTCGACAGCGCGTGGACGTCCGGGCTCGCCCCCCTGGTGATGGCCGTCGTCGGCTGCGTGGCGGCGGGCCTGCTGATGCTGTACGGCACCATCGCCTTCGTGCACGTGGCCGTGCGGGTCGACAAGGACACCCTGGAGATCCGCTGCGGTCACATCGGCGTACCGCGCACCCGCATTCCGCTGACCCATGTGGTCGGCGCGGACTTCGACCCGCGCGTCACCCCGCGCCAGTGGGGCGGCTGGGGCTACCGCTGGCGCCCGGAGAAGGGCACGGGCGTGGTCGTCCGGCGCGGCGAGGGCTTCGTCGTCCGGCTCGGGGACGGCCGTATGTACACGGTCACCGTGGACGACGCCGAGGCCGCCGTGCGCGTGATCCGCGACCGGCTCCGGATGCTCGGCGGCCGCTCCGCGCACGCCTGACGGGGCGCGCGTACGCTTTCGAGCGCCCTGGCGTGTGCGCCTCCGGTGCGCGCCTCCGGGACGCTCGCGGTGTGCGCCCCGGGACCGGGCGGTGCGGCCGGGCGGCCGTTGGCTAGGCTCGGCGCATGCCCACCCCCGATTTCATCCGAGAGCTCCGGTCCCTCATCGGCGACCGGCTGTTGTGGATGCCCGGAACGAGCGCGGTCGTCCTCGACGACGAGGGCCGTGTGCTGCTCGGGCTGCGCTCCGACACCGGGAAGTGGTCGATCATCGGGGGGATCCCCGAGCCGGGGGAGCAGCCGGCCGCCGCGATCGTGCGCGAGGTGTTCGAGGAGACCTCGGTCCACTGCGTGCCGGAGCGGGTGCTGCTGGTCGAGGCCCTGGAGCGGGTCGTCTACCCCAATGGCGACGAATGCCAGTTCATGGACATTTGTTTCCTGGCCCGCGCGGTGGGCGGGGAAGCGCGCGTCAACGACGACGAGTCGCTGGAGGTCGGCTGGTTCGCGGTGGACGCGCTGCCGCCGATGGAGTCGTTCGCGGTCGCACGGATCAAGCTGGCCGCGAAGGGCGCGCCGACGTGGTTCGCGGGATGCGGCGAGGAGTTGGGCGAGGGCTGACAGCCCGTCAAGCCATCTGTTGACGTCCCGTCAGGCACGCCCCGCCGATGCGCGCCCGGTCGTGACGGACGTATTCCCCGGGTTTTCCGGCCGGTGTGATCGTAGGTCAGTTCGCCAGCACCCTCGTTCCAGCGCTCGAAGAAAAAACCGGTAGCAATTCTCTGCGGATCCTTTGGCTCCGGAGCCGTCCTGGCTCGTACGCGCGCACTGTTGGGAAAGAGGTTGCTTTGCTAAAGTGTCCTCTGCTCATTCTTCCGAGAGCAGTCGGGGGTCAGTGAGGATGCAACTCAAAAGCATATGATCGACCACCCTCTCACCGTCAGCGAGTGCGACCGTTCCTGTGAACGGAAAAGCGGGCCAATGATCTGGACGCCGGGGTGCGCTGACCCTTGATCAGGCTTCTGATCAGGAAGAAGTCCCAAACGCAGCCTCGGTCGCCGTCCCTGCCGCTTGACGCACGGTCAAACCCCCGGAGCTTGGCGCACCTGTGGTTCAGGGTGTCTCGGCCTGCCCGGGCTGGATTCAGGAACGCGCATGAGAAACATTCAGGCGACGCGCGAGTTTCCACTCGCATTGCGATTGCTATTGCTCAATCAGTTTGGGATCGACATTGGCTTCTACCTCCTGATGCCGTTTCTCGCGGCATATCTGGAGCAGGGCCTGGGAATGTCGGCCGCGCTCATCGGGCTGGTGCTCGGGGCGCGGAATCTCAGCCAGCAGGGCCTGTTCATCCTCGGTGGCTCCGCCACCGACCGGCTGGGGCCACGCGTGGTGATCATCACCGGCTGTGCCCTGCGCACCGTGGGCTTCGCCCTCTTCGCCTTCGGCAACTCGCTGCCGCTGCTGCTCGGCGCCTCCGTGCTCACCGGGCTGGCGGCCGCGCTGTTCTACCCGGCCGTACGCACCTACGTCGCCTTCGAGTCGGGCGAACGCAAGGCCGAGTCGTTCGCGCTCCTCAACGTCTACGCCACCATCGGCTCACTGATGGGGCTGCTGCTGGGGAGCGTGCTGTTCCTGACCGACTTCCGGCTGTGCGCCGTGGTGGCGGCGGCGATCTTCGGGGCGCTGACGGTCGCCCAGGCGCTGGTCCTGCCCACAAAGGGGGAGCCGCCGCGCGGCCCCTCCGCCACCGTCCTCGGCGACTGGCGCGAGGCATTCTGCAACCGCCGGTTCCTGCTGTTCTCCTTCTCCACCATCGGCATGTTCACGATGGAGAACCAGCTCTACCTCCTCCTGCCCGAAGGAGCCCTCAGCGCCTCGGGCTGGAAGGGCTCGGCCGGGGTGCTGCTGGCCGCCGGGGCCCTCGCCAACATGCTGTTCCAGCTGCGGATCACCAGAGCGCTCCAGCGCAACGGGGGCGGCACCCGGTGGGTCAGCTCCGGCCTGGTCGTGATGGGCCTCAGTTTCCTGCCGCCGCTGCTCGTCTGCGGTGGCGAGAGCCCGGCCGGCACGAGTGAGGCGGTGGCGCGGATGACCGTCATGGTGGTCGGCTCGGTCATGCTCTTCTTCGGCATCATGGTCGCCCACCCGACCGTGCTGGAGATGGTGCCGATGTTCGGGCGGGAGAGCCTGACCGGTACGTACTTCGGGCTCTTCTACGTCTTCTCCGGCCTCGCGGCCACCGCGGGCAACGCCGTGGTCGGCCGGGCCATGGACTTCGGGGGGCGCACCGGCCTGTGGTGGGTGCCCTGGCTGGTCTGCCTCGCCTTCGGGCTCTCCTCGGCGGCCTCGGTGGCCCTGCTCCAGCGCGGCGGCATGCTGCCGGGCCTGCCGGTGCCGTCCGGCGCGCCGGTGGTGGAGGGGCCGGTCGTGGGCAAGACCGTCGTCAAACGTGCGGCGGCGCCCGTGGTCCCCGTGGCTCCCGCGGTCCCGCCCGGGTCCCAGGCCGCCGGTACCCCGGCGTCCGGCCGGGAGGCCACGGGCCCGGCGAACGACGCCGTCGACGCCCTCCGGCAGCACGACCCGGCCCGGCTGCCGGGCCCGTCCAGAGCCACGGACGAGGCCACCGACCAGCCGCCGAGATAGCGGGGAGGGGAGGACGACGGCGGTGTGGCGGAACGTTCCGCCACACCGCCGTCACGTGTGTCGCCCGTGGTCACCCGTATCTCCCGCGGTCACCCGTATCACCCGCCTCCGAACGGGGCGCGGGGCCCCGCCTGACGCGTGTACGCCTTGCGCGGCCGGGCGGAGCGCCGCAGAGTCGAGGCATGCCCATCGCAACGGTGAACCCCGCGACCGGCGAGACCCTTAAGACCTTCGCCGAGCTGGGCCCCGAGGACGTCGAACGCCGCCTGGCCACCGCCGACGCCGCCTTCCGCGCCTACCGCACGACCGGTTTCGCCGAACGGTCCCGGCTGCTGCGGCACGCGGCCGAGCTCCTGGACGACGACCGCGACGACATCGCCCGCACCATGACGACCGAGATGGGCAAGCCGCTGGCCGCCGCCCGCGCGGAGGCCGCGAAGTGCGCGAAGGCGATGCGCTGGTACGCCGGGAACGCCGAGGCCCTGCTGGCCGACGAGACGCCGCCCGAGGCCGAGGCGCGCGACGCCGGGGCGTCCGTCGCCCGCGTCCACTACCGTCCGCTGGGCGTGATCCTCGCCGTCATGCCCTGGAACTTCCCGCTCTGGCAGGTCGTCCGGTTCGCCGCCCCCGCCCTGATGGCGGGCAACGTCGGGCTGCTCAAGCACGCCTCGAACGTGCCGCAGACCGCCCTCTACCTGGAGGACCTCTTCCTGCGCGCCGGATTCCCCGAGGGGTGCTTCCAGACCCTGCTGATCGGCTCGGGCGCCGTCGAGGCGGTGCTGCGCGATCCGAGGGTCGCCGCCGCGACCCTCACCGGCAGCGAACCGGCCGGCCGCGCGGTGGCCGCCGTCGCCGGGGACGAGGTCAAGAAGACCGTCCTGGAGCTCGGCGGCAGCGACCCGTACGTCGTCCTGCCGTCCGCCGACCTCGCCCGCGCCGTGCGCACGGCCGTGACCGCCCGCGTCCAGAACAACGGCCAGTCCTGCATCGCCGCCAAGCGCTTCATCGTCCACACCGACGTCTACGACGCCTTCGCCGAGCGCTTCACCGCCCTGATGGAGGGCCTGACCGTCGGCGACCCCATGGACGGGTCGACCGACGTCGGCCCCCTCGCCACCGAGCGGGGCCGCGCCGACCTCGAGGAGCTCGTCGACGACGCGCTGCGGCGCGGCGCCACGGCCCTGTGCGGCGGGCGCAGGCCCGCAGGCCAGGAACACGGCTGGTACTACGAACCGACCGTCCTCGCCGGTGTCACCCCCGAGATGCGCATCCACCGCGAGGAGGCCTTCGGCCCGGTGGCCACGCTGTACCGCGTGGACGGCGTCGACGAGGCGATCACCGTGGCCAACGACTCGCCCTTCGGGCTGAGTTCCAACGTCTGGACGCGCGACGAGGAGGAACAGCGGCGGTTCGTCCGGGACATGGAGGCGGGCGGCGTCTTCTTCAACGGCATGACGGCCTCCCACCCCGCCCTGCCCTTCGGCGGCGTGAAGCGCTCGGGCTACGGGCGGGAGCTGTCGGGGCACGGCATCCGCGAGTTCTGCAACGTCACGACTGTCTGGTACGGGGCCGAACCCGGCGCGTGACGGGGACGGGCGCCGCTCACATGCCCCAGCGCAGCGCGGGCGTCCGTACGGGTGCGTCGTAGAGCCGCAGCAGCTCGTCGTCGACCTGGCAGAGCGTCACCGACGCGCCGGCCATGTCCAGCGACGTCACGTAGTCGCCGACGAGCGTCCGCGCCACCGGCACCCCGCGCTCGCGCAGCACCCGGTGCACCTCGGCGGCGAAGCCGTAGAGCTCCAGCAGCGGGGTACCGCCCGCGCCGTTCACCAGGACCAGCACCGGGCCGGCCGGCCGGAGGTCCTCCAGCACGGCGTCCACCGCGAAGTCCGCGATCTCACCGGACGTCATCATCGCCCGCCGCTCCCGCCCGGGCTCGCCGTGGATGCCCACGCCCAGCTCCAGCTCCCCCTCGGGCAGATCGAAGGTCGGCCCGCCCTTGGCCGGGGTGGCACAGGCGGTGAGGGCGACCCCGAAGCTCCGTGACGACTCGTTCACCCGGCGCGCGATCGCCTCCACCCGCTCCAGCGGGGCGCCCTGCTCCGCCGCCGCGCCCGCGATCTTCTCCACGAACAGCGTGGCGCCGGTGCCGCGCCGCCCGGCGGTGTACAGGCTGTCCGTCACGGCGACATCGTCGTTCACCAGCACGCTGGCCACCTGGACGCCCTCGTCCTCGGCGAGCTCGGCGGCCATGGTGAAGTTGAGGACGTCGCCCGTGTAGTTCTTCACGATGAACAGCACGCCCTCGCCGCTGTCCACGGCCGCGGCGGCGCGCACCATCTGGTCGGGCACGGGCGAGGTGAAGACCTCCCCGGGGCACGCGGCGTCCAGCATTCCCACCCCCACGAACCCCGCGTGCAACGGCTCGTGCCCGGACCCCCCACCGGACACCAGCCCCACCTTCCCGGCCACGGGCGCGTCCCGCCGCACGACGACCCGACGCTCGACGTCGACCGTCAGCTCGGGATGCGCGGCGGCCATCCCGCGCAGCGCGTCGGCGACCACGGTTTCGGGCACGTTGATCAGCATTTTCATGCGGGGCTCCTCGGTTGAGGGGTGGATTCGGTGAGAGGGAGGTGGGGAGTGGCTGAGAGTGAGTGCTGGAGTCGCGTACTACCTATGTGATGTGTTGCTGAACCCTCAATAATTCCTGGAGGTACGGTGAATGATCTCGCGGAGTCCATCGAGTCGGTGGAGCAGCTCGCCGTGGTCTGGCGGGCCATGGTGCTCGACCGCGACGCGGGTGCGGATGTGCGCGACCTTCCGGGCATCGCCGTTCGCTGGGCGGACTGCCGGTTCCCCTTCTGGAACTGCCTCACTCTGACGGACGTGGGTGCGGGCGCCGAGCTCGTCGGGCGTCGGCTGCGCCGGGCGGCGGACATCATGCGCGCGAAGAAGCACCCGGGCTTCCTCTGGGTCTTCGAGGACCTCCTCGACGAGGAGGCCCGTTCGGCGCTGGGAACGGCGGCGGAGGAGGCGGGACTCCAGTACGCCTTTCCGGGCACGGGCATGGCCGGAGATCTGCTTCCCCTCCCCGAGCCGGTCCACCCGGACCTGACGTTCGTGCGGGTGTCGACCGACGAACAGGTGCGAGCCTACGCGGACCTCAACTCACGTGCCTACGACTTCGCCTTGGACGAGGGCCGGGATGGACTCGTCGGGTCCGCCCTCTGGAAGAAGGAGGTGTTCGCCTACCTGGCCATGCGGGGGGACGTTCCCGTGGCGTGCGCCGGCGCGGTCGAAGCGGAAGGCCGGCTCTTCGTCGTGCTCGTCGCCACGGACCCGCGGTGGCAGCGCAGGGGCTACGGCGAGGCGGTCACGCGCAAGGCGCTGTACGAGGGGGCCCGGGCCACGGGGCTGACCCGCGCCACTCTGCACGCGACCGCCGCCGGGGCCCCGGTGTATCCGCGCATCGGGTTCAGGCCGAACTCGCCGATCCACTTCTATGCCCTGAAGGGCTGACCGGATCCGTGATCGCCGGGCACACGATCATGGTCATAAAGTCTTGATCATGCACGCCAGCCTCACAGAACACGCTCGATGCCTCTACGACGACGAATACCAGGACGCGCCCGGGTGCGGCGGTGACCACCACGAGCAGTACTTCGTGGAGGAGCTCACCTTCGCCGACGCCGACTCGATCGTCGCCATGCTCCGTGACCTCTCTCCCCGCGTCGTCGAAGGGCGCCTCCCCGTCTGGGTCCGCAACCTCGCCTACCGGCTGGCGATCCTTCAGCGTCCCGACGATCCCGTGCTGATGCGCGAGGCGGCCGACAGCCTCTATCTGCACGGGCCCGTCTGGGACGACGTGGCCGCCGACTTCCGGCGCCGGGCCGACGCCCTGGACCCGGCGGGCGCGGTCGTCGGCTCCTCCCGGTAGCCGTGGGGGCCCCTCCCGGGCCGGGCGGGGACCGTCGGTAACGTACCCGCGTGATCTTGCGGTCGTCATCGCGGCGACGGCCATGGAACGGGAGGAAACCGCATGCGGACGGCGTCCGGGGACGAGCGTCAGGACCATGACGCCCAAGGGGACCGTGAAGCCCGAGGGGACCTCGAAGCGGGCCATGAAGAGGACCACGAAGAGGTCTTCCCCTTCGTCCCCGCCCCCGAGGACGGCACCCGCTGGACCGCGCCCACCGACGTCGAACAGCAGCTGTACCGGCTGACCCGGACCGGCAACGCCTACGCGTACCTGCGCACCCTCGCCATCGAGGGCGTCTACTACCCCGTGCGGCTCGACGAGGCGCGGGCGGCCGGTGAGGACGAGTTCCCCATGCTGACCGTCCCGCTCGGCGACGGGCGCGTCGCGGCGCAGGTCTACACGGCCGGCCTGCTGCCGCGCACCCACCCCCACCTGGTCTACGAGTACGCGACGCTCGGCGCGCTCGCGGGGATCCTCCCCGGTGACGTGGACATCCTGGCGGTCAACGCCGCCACGCCCTGCGAGGAGTACTTCTCCACCGACGACGACGAAAGGGAGACCTGGCTCGACCTCCACCACGAGCTGTTCGAACCGGACGGCCTGGGCGAGCGCGTGGTGACCCGCCGTACGGGCGCCCCGCCGCCCGGCCCGCTGCTGCACGGCCTGGCCTGCGGCGCCCATCTGTGCTTCCAGAACGGCGACGCGTGGAACACCCCGCACTGGCACGGCTCGGGCTACCGGGGCGAGGTCGGCCGGATCGCCGCGGGCTGGGGCGTCCACGGGCGCGAGGACTGGCGCTCGACACAGGAGCGGCTGCTCGGCCTCGAAGTGAGCCCCTGGCACTGGGACTTCGTCCTCGGCGCCCGCGTCGCGCTCGCCCCCGGAGGCAGGGGCGGCCACGTCGATCCGCAGCGGTGGCGCGCCCTGGTCGAGGCGGAGCTGCGGGCCCGCGCCCGGGAGAACGGAGTCCCCGCCGACGACCCGGAGTTCGCCGAAATGATCGCGGACCTCCGCACGCTGGTGGGCGAGGTCCTGCGGTACGAGGCGCGGTTCCGCGCCGACGGGCTGCTGCCCCCCGACGGGTTCGTGCGCACGATCGCCGCCTGGGACATCGGCCGCGGCTCCAACATGGCCCGCTGGGGCCGCGGCGCCCGGTACGCCACGGAGGCCGAGACGCTCGCGGCCCTCGAGCGCGCCTCCAAGGCGGCGCGGGACGCGTACGGCTCGTGGGAGGAGTTCTCCGCGGGCTATGTGCTGGGCCGGTGCCTCCACTTCGACGAGGAGCGGTTCGGCTCCTGGTACACGGAGGTCCTCGACGCCCATCGCGCCCTCACCGTCGACCCGGAGAGCCCGTGGCGTACCGTCCCCTTCACGGACGAGCCCGGCTAGGCGACTACGCGACCTGCCGCCCCACGAGATAGCCCGTCAGCGGAGCCGTCGAGCGGATCCGGACCTTGTCCACGAGCCGGTCGGTCGGCAGGTGGAGGACGAGCTTGTCCCCGGTGAGGGTGACCGGGACGGGCCCGGCCGGGCGGCCCCACGCGCCGCCCTCGACGTGGAAGGCGGTGGTGACCTGCGCGTCCCTGCCCTGCGCGGAGAGGACCAGCCAGATGGGGCCGTTGCGGGCTCCGCCCGCCGGCGCGGCGAGGGTGCCGGCGGGTTCGACCGGCAGGTCGAAGTCCGCGTTCGCCGGGACGTCGAAGTAGGAGTACATGTCTTCCTCCGTATAACGGGCGGGAGGGGTGGGGGGAGTGCGCTGGAACGACAGGCTCCAGTCGCGGAGTTCCGCCGTGGAGCCCAGGGGGCAGTAGTCGCGATCGACGCCGCCGGCCTCGCTGTACTGGTGGAAGAGCCACGGGTCCTGGATGCCGGGCCGGCCGGCCGTCCGGCCGGACGTGGCGATCCACAGGAAGTCGCCGCAATTGGAGGTCCGGTCGACGTTCAGCCAGTAGTCGAGGTTGCAGTACATGCCGACCGGGTAGTCCGGCATCTCCGCCTTCACGTAGGCCAGCCAGGCGTCGCGGTAGACGAGCTGGCGGGATTTCGGGACGCCCGCGTTGGCGTCGTCGTAGCCCTCCCAGTCCAGGACGATGATGTCGCCGGGGCGCCAGGCGACCTGGCGGAGGAAGTAGTCGGCCTCCGCCCGGGGGTCGTTGGCCATGTGGGGGTAGTGGTAGGCGCCCCAGACGAGACCGTTCGCCTTGGCGTGGTCGCGCTGGGAGACCCATTTGGGGTTGAGGTAGCCGAGCCCTTCGGTGATCTTGACGAAGGCGAAGGAGAGGCCGCTGGTGTCGGGGGTCGAGGACTGGTACGAGGCCCAGTCCTGGCCGTAGATGCCCATTCGGAGCCCCTTTGCGGTGAGCCGAGTGCGCATGGCGTCGGGGGTGGGGGATCGCGCCCGGGCCGGCCGGGGGCGGGCCGGCCGGTGGTGGCCGGGACAGCGTCGTACAACGGTTCGCTTCCGGCAAGCGCTCCGGCGGACGAAATGCCGCTCCCGGCGGGCGAAATGCCGCTCCCCGGCCTCTCCTCGAACGCCGTGCTCCGTGTCACCATGTCCAGTTATGACGCGGGGAGAGGGCGAATTACGGCACAGCGTGCGGGTCTCCGCGCCCGGGCACGTCGCGGAAGGGGACGTCGGCTCCCTGGAGGCGTGGCTCAGGGGCGAACCCGAACTGAAGGACCTGGCGCAGGTCAAGCGGGGCGCCCGGCCCGCCGAGACCGGCGCCCTGATGGGCCCTCAGCTGGACATCGTGATCGAGTGGATCGGGGCCGCGACCACGACCGAGATCGTGCGCCTGGTGACGGCGTCGATCAAGGAGTGGGTGCGCAGCCGGCGGGCCCTCGGCGACGACAGCCCGCCCGGATTCCGCGCGGAACCGGACGACCAGCGGAACGACCGGCCGGACGACGAGCGGGACTAGCGCGATGGCCGGATCCGGACGGCGGGAGCGAGCCGACCGAGCCCTGCTCATCGGCGTGTCCCAGTACGCCAGCGACCGGCCGCTCGAAGTGGCGGAGGGGCTCGGCGACATCGCGGCGGTCGAGCGCAACCTCACGGAGCTGCGGGCCGCGCTGAGCGCGGGCGGCGTCTTCGCCGAGGACCGGATCGAGTCGCTCCACTCGCCCGGCGTCGAGCAGTTCGAGCACCGCCTGGGGCACGTCCGCGACGCCACCGACGGACTGCTCCTGGTCTACTTCGCCGGGCACGGCATCGTCGACACGCGCACCGGCGGCCACGGCCGGCTGTTCCTCGGCCTGCGGGACGCCACGGTGGAGAACGGGCCGAGCTTTCCCGGCTGGATCCGCTGGGACGACACGCTGCGCCGGCTGTGCTCGGGCGCGAGCGCCCGCCGCCACACCGTGGTGGTCCTCGACTGCTGCTACGCCGGCAACGCGGCCGGCGCCTGGGAGGAGCTCGACGAACGGGACCAGGAACGGATCTCGCTGCTGCTGGCCGTCCAGAAGAACCAGCGCATCGACGCGGGGGACGCCGCGACGCCGACGCCGTACACGGCGGAGCTGGTCCGGTACCTCGCGGGGGAGCCGGCCGGGCCCCTGACCCTGGGCGGCCTCCAGGAGCGGCTGGTGGCGGGCCTCAAGGAGGCCCGGACGGCCGGGGGCAGGGCGTGGAGCCCGCAGGTCTGCCGGAAGGACGCGGGCGAGCACGTCGTCCTGGCCCGGCCGCCCGCCGGCGTCCGGCCCGGCGTCCCGCCGCCCCCGGCGACACCGCCCCGGCCGACACAGCCGGCCCGACCACCCGAGCAACCTCAGCCGTCCCCGAAGCCGCCCGCCCGCCGCCGGGTGCGGCTGATCGGCGCGAGCCTGGCGGCGGTCGTCGCGCTCACCGCCGGCGTCTGGTGGCTCGCCTCCGGCGACTCGCGCGGCGACGGCCCCTCGGCCTCCTGCGCCCGGCACCCGCCGCTCGAACTGCGGGTCCTCGCCGACCCGGACCTGCAACCGGCCGTCCGCGAGGCGGCGAACGGCTTCGTCGCCTCCGCCGCCAACGAGGACGGCGACGGCTGCCGGCGCTCCGGCGTCACCGTCTACAGCGCCGGGTCCGCCGAGACGGTGGAGGCGTTCCGCACCCAGTACGGCGAGTGGGCCCACGCCGGCCGGTCCGGGTTCAACCCGGTGGGCACGGTCGGGCCGCAGCCGGACGTGTGGATCCCGGCGTCCTCGGCGAGCGCGCGCAGGGCCCGGGACGAGACCGGCAACCAGCCGTCGGTGCTCTCCCTGGACTTCGACGACGCCGAGCCGCTGGCCTACGCGCCGCCCGTGCTGCTGGTGCCCGACCGGCTCGCCGAGGCCGGGAGCGGGCGCACGGGCCGTACCCTCGCCGAGCTGATGACGGCGATGCGGGCGAAGGACGAGCGGGCCCAGGTCCGGCGCGCCGACCCGCGGTACACCGACGCCGCGCTCGCGGCGGCCCGGGGGCAGTACCGGGTGGACGCCCCGCGCGCCGTGGAGCTGGGGCAACGGCGGCAGGGACGGTCCATGCCGACGGGCAAGGACCTCGTCTGCGCGCTGGCCCGGGGCGGCTCGGCCGAGGACCGGGCGGTGGACCGGCGCACCGCCGTCCTGGCGGCGGAGCCCACCCTCGGCCGGTACCGCGACTGCGCGGGGACGACCGGGGTGACGCGCGTGGCCGAGTACCCGGCCGACGTCCCCGGCCTCGACCCGGTCTTCGTCCACGTCCGCTGGAACGACGCCCGGCTGGACGAGGCGGAGCGGGACCGGGCCGTCCAGCGGTTCCGGGACTGGCTGGCGACGAAGGACGGCCGGAAGACCTTCCGGGACGCGGCCTTCCGCGGCTCGCCTCGGGAGCCCCTGCCCTCGCCGCCGCCCGGCCTGCTGAGCGACCCCGGCCCGCTGCCGCGCGCCCTGACGGCGGACGAGGCCGCCGACACCATGGAGAAGCACCGGCAGGCCAACGCCGCGAGCCGGGTCCGCTTCCTGCTGGACAGCTCCGGGTCCATGAGCCGCTGGTGGGACGGGCCCAACGGGGCGCGCGAGATCCTCAAGCAGGCGATGGGCCGCTTCGGCGCCGAGGACGTGTTCGGCGTGTGGAGCGTCGCCTCCGCCGGATCCGAGCCCCCCTACCGCGACCTGCTCCCCTTCGGCACCCACGGCTCGTGGTCCAGGGCCGCCGCCCGGAACGAGCAGGACAAGGCCGCCGAGGCGGCGAAGAAGGTGGACGACGCCGAGCCCGACCTGTCCAAGGAGGCCGACATCGGCGGCGCGCTGAAGGCCGCGCTGGAGGGGATGCCGCAGGGGACCGAGGACGACGGCCACCCCCAGCTCGTCGTGCTCCTCACCGACGACGAGGACAACGACCGGATGAACGCCGCGCGGCAGGACGAGCTCGTGGCGGCCGCCGCCGCACGGAAGGTGCCCGTCGTCATGGTCTCGTTCGACTCCGGCGGCTGTCTGAAGGACCGGTTCGACCTGCGCGTGGCGGACGCGAGCGGCGGCAGGTGCCTGGACGCCCGGGGCGACCTGGCCAGGGATCTCGGAACCGAGATCGCCCAGGTCGCGCAGGGCCGGGACTAGCGCGACGGGGGGCGGGGGAGATGAGCGGCGGCAGGAGACGCGCGGGAATCGTCCGGTCTTCCCTCCGGTGTCCCGTCCGGTTCCTCGTGTGGTGCGCCGCCCTGCTGCTGGGCGCGACCGGCTGCTTCGGCGGCGGCGAGCCGGGCCCGCCCACCGGGACGGCCTCGGCGCGACCGGTCACCGGCACCCAGCTCGTGATCGCCACAGGCGTGGACGTCACCGGCAAGAACGGCGTCCGCAAACGCCTGGTCGACGCGTGGAACGACCTCCAGGAGAAGCAGGACTCCCCCTGGCGCGCCCGCGCCGTCATCCTGCCCGGCTCGGCGGACCTGCAGCGCAGCCAGCTCCTCGCGGCACTGCAGTCGGGCAGTGCCGCGTACGACATCGTCAACCTCGACGTCACCTGGGTCCCCGAGTTCGCCGCGGCCGGTCTCGTCCGGGAGCTGCCCGAGTCCTTCGCCGACGACGGCGACATCCTCGCGAAGGCGTCCGCCACCGCCCGCTGGAAGGGCAAGGTCTACGCCGCCCCCTACAACAGCGACGTCGGCCTCCTCTACTACCGCCGCGACTACCTGGCCGGCGGCGCGGGCGTCGACGAGGGGAAGCTCGACGCGCTCGCGCGGGGGCGGACGACCTGGGACGACCTGGCCTCGCTGATGGACGCGGTGGACGCCTGGGCCCGCGCCGACAAGTCCGACAGGTCGAAGAACTACCGCAGCGCCTGGACGAGCCAGCTCAGCCCCTACGAGGGCCTCACCGTCAACGGCGTCGAGGCCTTCACGGCCGCCGGCGTACGGCTGACCGACGAGGACGGCGCGTACACCGCCTCGCCCCGGACGCTGGAGAAGGGCGTGACCGAGTTCCGGCGGCGCGTCGCGAGCGCCCACACCTACGAGGACGCCTTCGCGTCGGACGAGGCCGGCACCCTCAAGGACTTCGCCGAGGGCCGCACCGCCTTCCTGCGCCACTGGCCCTACGCGTACCGCACGCTCCACGCGGCCCTGGGCGACGACAAGCTCGGCGTCGCACCCCTGCCCGGCGCCGCCGTGCTGGGCGGGCAGAACCTCGCGGTGTCCGCCGGCGCGGCCATGCCCGAGGAGCGGGTGCGCAAGGCCCGGGAACTCGTCGCCTTCCTCACCGGCAGGACCAGCGAGCGCTGCCTGCTGGACGCCGGCTTCGCCGCCACCCGCGCCTCCTCCTACACGGACCCGAACGTCTCCTGCGACGACCGGCGCGCGCTGCCCGGCACGTCCGGGCCGTCCGAGGGCAGCGGCGGCGACGTGCCGCGCGACGCCGCCCGCCGCCCCCGCTACGCCCGCGACACCCTCCTGCCCGCCCTGGAGGCCGCCGCCCTGCGCCCCCGCACCCCGCTCTACGGCGCGTTCACCCACGCGTTCACCACGGAACTCGCCGCGCTCCACACCTCCGCCACGGCCCGGGCCGCGCCCGACGAGGACATCGCCCGCCGACTCGACGCCGCGCTCCGCGCCGTCCTGCCGAGCGGCTGAGCCCGCCGGCCCGCGACCCGCTCCACGCCCGCCGGTCAGGGCGTCCCGCACGGCGACGGCGGACCGGCCGCCGTGCCGCCGGGACGAGCGGGCCCACGACGCCGGGTAAGGCGGGCCGGGGTCCCGACCCGCTCGGCGGAGCGTGACGGGCACCCCCGGCCCCCGGCTTGGTACTACTGCGATGAGGACGGGTGCGCGAGGGCACCGCCCGGACGGAGGCGAGCGGATGGCGCCGATCACGGTGGCGATGGCGGGCGACACCATGCTGGGCCGCGGGGTCGGCGAGCTGCTCGGGGAGGCCCCCGAGCCCGCGACGATCCTCAGCGAGGAGATCCGGGAGGTCGTCGCCGGGGCGGACCTGTTCGTCCTCAACCTGGAGTGCTGCGTCTCCGGCCGGGGCGAGCCCTGGGCGGCCCCGGGCAAGCCCTTCTTCTTCCGGGCGCCCCCGCCGGCCGCCGCCGTCCTCGCCGAGCTGGGCGTCGACTGCGTGACCCTCGCCAACAACCACGCCCTCGACTACGGCCACGACGCCCTCGCCGACACCCGCGAGCTGCTCACGGCGGCCGGGATCCGGGTCGTCGGCGCCGGGGCGGACACGGCCGCCGCCCGCGCGTACGCGGTGCTGGAGGCGCGCGGGGTACGGCTGGCCGTGATCGGCGTCACCGACCACCCGGACGACTTCGCCGCCGGCCCCGACCGGCCCGGCGTGGCCTTCGCGGATCTCCACAGGGGAGTGCCGGACTGGCTCGCCGAGCTGGTCCGGCGGGCCTCGGCCGAGGCCGACGCCGTGCTGGTCACCCCGCACTGGGGTCCCAACATGACCTCGACGCCGCCCCACCACGTACGGGTCGCCGCGGCGGAGCTGCTGGCGGCCGGGGCGACCCTGGTCGCCGGGCACTCCGCGCACGTCTTCCACGGCGTGGCCGGGTTCGTGATCCACGACATGGGCGACTTCGTGGACGACTACGCCGTCGACCCGGTGCTCCGCAACGACCTCGGGCTGCTCTTCCTCGTCACCCTGGACGACACCGCGCGGCCCGGCGACCCGGACCCGGGCCGCTACCGGCCGGTCCGGCTGGAGGCCGTCCCCCTCCGCCTCGACTACTGCCGCACCGAGCCGGCGCGCGGCGAGGACTGGGAATGGGTCCGCGAGCGCTTCTCCCGCGCCTGCGCCGCCTTCGGCACGCCCGTGACCGTACGGGGCGAGCGACTGTTGGTGGAGTGGCCGTGACCTTCGGGTGACCCCCGTCACATGGAGGGCCGTGCGTCCACGGCCGCGCCGGAAGGGTGTCACGCCGCGCGTGTAGCTTTTGCTGTGCAGCCGCGCCGATGACATCTGCGCGGCGTCACCCGTCACCCGAACGTACGCCTACCGTGCTGCCGCCCCGGTACCGCCGTACCGATACGAAGGACGCCCCACCCATGCCCTACGTGCGCCACTGGTTGCGCAACTCCATCCTGCTGTTCGCGGCCGCGATCGTGCTCGGGCTGGTCGCCGCGCACACCACGCTGATCCAGCCGCACGACCTGTCGCTGGACCGGACGATCCAGACCAATCTGCGCACCTCCTGGCTCAACCACGCGATGGAGCTGGTCAGCTACTGCGCCTCGCCGGTCGCCGGCGTGCTGATCCTCGCGGCGTGGAGCGGGTGGCTGTTGTTCGTACGGCGCCGGCCGACCGCCGCGGTGTCCACCTTCCTCGTGGTCGCCGTCGGCTGGAACAGCACCCAGATCGCGAAGGCCATCGTGGCCCGTGAGCGGCCGCCGCGGCAGTTCTCGCTCGACCCGGAGATCGGCTCCAACAGCTTCCCCAGCGGCCACACCGCCTTCACCGTCGCCGCCGTCGTGGCCGCGTACTTCCTCCTCCGCGAGACCCGGCACCGCCGTACCGTCCTGATCGGCGGAGTCTTCGCGGTCCTGCTCGTCGCCTTCTCCCGGATGTACATCGGCGCCCACTACCCCACCGACACCTTCGGCTCGGTGCTGATCGCGGGCTCCGCCATCCTCTTCGTCACCGGCGTGTGGCACGCCTGGCTGCTGCCGAGGCTCGACACGCTGCCGCTGGTGGGGCCGCTGCTGGCGCGCTTCGGCCTGGCGGAGGAGCGGGCCGCGCTCGCGCCCGCCGAGGACGACGGCCATGGCGGCGACGACGACCACGACGGTCACGACGGCCACCCGGAGCAGGGCCACTACGGCCAGTACGGCGGGTACGCGCAGCAGGCCCAGCAGGCCCCTCACGCCCAGCAGCCCCAGCACAACCCGTACGGGCAGCACGACGCGTACGGCCGGCAGGACCAGTACGGCCAGCAGGGCCAGTACGGGCAGCCCACCGCCCAGGGCCAGTACGGTCAGGCCGCCCAGGGGCAGTACGGGCAGCAGGGCGCCTACGCCCCGTACGGGCAGCAGCCCGAGCAGAACGGCCAGTACGGGGCGTACGGCCAGCACGGCCAGCACGGCCAGCAGGGCCAGAACAACCAATACGGGGCGTACGGGCAGTACGGGCAGCACAACGGCCACGCCGGGCAGGGCGGCCAGTACGACGGCGGTGGCCACGCCGGCCAGGGCGGCGGCTACGGCGGCCAGTACGACGGCCACGCCGGGCATGGCGCCGGCTATGGCGGTCACGACGGCTACGGCGGCCACCCGGGCGAATGGACCGGCGGCCCGTCCGAGGGCGGACGGCACGGGGCGGGCGGCGACCCCTCCTCCGACGGGTGGCACCGCCGCTGAGGCGGCGGCCCGAACCGGAAAACGGCCGAAGAACACCACGTCATGGCGGACTTCCCACGGGGGGTCCGCCATGATCCTTGTTAACCCCCGCCGCGCGCGGGCCCGTTGGTAGCGTGCCGCCATGGACTTCCGTCACCTGGGACGCAGCGGACTGATCGTCAGCCGGATCGCCTACGGAAACTGGCTCACCCACGACGCGTCGCGCGGCGAGGAGACTGAGCGCGCCTGCGTACGCGCCGCCCTCGACGCCGGCATCACGACCTTCGACACCGCGGACGTCTACGCGGACACCCGCGCCGAGGAATCCCTCGGCCGCGCCCTGAAAGGGGTGCGTCGCGAGGGGCTGGAGATATGCACCAAGGTCTTCGCCCCCACGGGGCCGGGCCGCAACGACCTCGGGCTCTCCCGCAAACACATCCGCGAGTCGATCGACAACTCCCTGCGCCGCCTCGGCACCGACCACGTGGACCTCTACCAGGCCCACCGGTTCGACCCCTCCACACCGCTGGAGGAGACCATGGAGGCGTTCGCCGATGTGGTCCACGCGGGCAAGGCCCACTACATCGGCGTCTCCGAGTGGACCGCCGACCAGATCCGCCGGGGCGCCGCGCTCGCCCGGGAGCTGCGGATCCCCCTGATCTCCAGCCAGCCGCAGTACTCCGCCCTGTGGCGGGTCCCCGAGGCCGAGGTGATCCCCGCCTGCCAGGAGCTGGGCATCGGCCAGATCGTCTGGTCGCCGCTGGCCCAGGGCGTGCTCACCGGCAAGTACGAGCCCGGCGGCCGGTGGCCGGACGGCTCCCGTGCCACCAGCGAGAACGACGGCTCCGAGCTGCTGGGCGGCTGGCTCAAGGACGACGTCCTGCGCAGGGTCGCCGGGCTGCGGCCCGTCGCCGACGGGCTCGGGCTGACCCTCGCCCAGCTCGCCCTCGCCTGGGTGCTGGCCCGCCCCGGAGTCGTCACGGCCGTCATCGGCGCCTCCCGGCCCGGGCAGATCACCGACAACGCGAAGGCCGCCGACGTCACCCTGGACGAGGAGACCGTCGCCCGGATCGACGCCGCGCTCGCCCCGGTGGCCACCACGGACCCGGCCGAGACCGCGAAGAGCAGCCCGGGCTCGCCCGACTGGCGCCTGGCCTGACAGCGTGAAGGAGGTCCCGGACCCGCTCGCGCGGGTCCGGGACCTCCCGTCCGTTCATCCGGCTACCACACGACGGGCAGCCTCAGCAGGCTCCGCACCTGCATGCCGTCCTTCCACTCCAGCTCCTCGAACGGGACCGCGCAGCGCATCCCCGGGAAGCGCTCCAGCAGCACCCGCAGCGCCACCTGGAGCTGGAGCCGCGCCAGCGGCGCGCCCAGACAGCGGTGGATGCCGTAGCCGAAGGCCAGATGGGGGTTGTGCTCCCGGCCGATGTCGAAGCGGTCGGCGTTCTCGAAGACCGTCTCGTCGCGGTTGGCCGAGGGGATCGCCGGCAGGACCGACTCGCCCGCGCGGACCAGCGTGCCGCTGAGCTCCACGTCCTCCGTGGCGTAGCGGGCGAAGGTGACGTGCGAGATCAGCGGGACGTAGCGCAGCAGTTCCTCGACGGCCTGGGGGACGAGCCCGGGCCGCCGGACGAGGGCCGCCAGCTGGTCGGGGTGGGTGAGCAGGACGTAGAGGGAGTCGATGAGCTGGGACGAGACCGTCTCGTGGCCCGCGATCAGCAGCACGCTGATCAGCTCGACCATCTCCTTCTCGGAGAGCCGCTCCTCCTCGTCGCTGGCCTTGACCATGCCGCTGATCAGGTCCTCGCGCGGCTCGGCGCGCCGCTCGCGCGTCAGCTTGGCGATATAGGCGTGGAGGGCGTCGGTGCCGTCCTGGGTCTCCTCGGCCGTCATCACGGTCGTGGCGGAGAAGGCGTCCAGCCACTGCCGGAAGTCGTCGCGGTCCTCGAAGGGCACGCCGAGCAGATCGCAGATGACGGCGCCCGCCATCGGCACGGCGAACTCCTCCATCAGGTCGCCGGGGGCGCCGCGCGCCACCAGCCCGTCGAGGAGCTCGTTCGCGACCCGCTCGATGCCGGGGCGCATCAGCTCGACCCGGCGCATGGTGAACACCCGCGACAGCAGCCGGCGCAGCCGGGTGTGGTCGGGGGAGTCCATGCCCAGGATGCTGGTGTGGATGGGCAGCGGCGTCAGCCGTGACTCGTCGTGCAGCGCGGCCAGCGCCCGGCTGAAGCGGGGGTCGCCGAGGATCGTCTTCATGTCGGCGTGGTTGGTGACGAGCCAGGAGTCCTCGCCGAAGGGGCAGCCGACGCGGACGACGGGCTCGTCCCTGCGCAGCTTCGCGTAGATCGGGTCGACCTCGATCCCGACGGCCTCGTTGAACGGGTAGGCGGGCGGGGTCTGCGCGGTGTTCCGGGTCTCGCTCACGCGCTCCGCACCTCCGCCACCCGCTCGTACCGCGCCACGAGGCTCTTGGGCCGCATGTCGGTCCAGTTCTCCTCGACGTACGCGAGGGCCTCCGCGCGCGTGCCCGGGCCGCGGGCCGTCGCCCATCCGGCGGGGACATCGCTGAAGGACGGCCACAGGGAGTGCTGGCCCTCGTCGTTGACGAGGACCAGGAAGGTCCCCTCGCTGTCGTCCCAGGGGTTGTTCACGATGCTCGTACCTCTCTGTCGTTGCGTGCGATCAGGGAGTGCGGGGTTCGGCGGGCGGCCCGTCGGGGCGCGGGAAGAACCCGGTGGAGACGAAGTGACGGGCGTAGGCGTGGATCAGACGGCGGTCGGGGGCGGGGAAGGCGGGGCCCGGCAGTCCCGCGCGGGCGTTGGCGTCGTCCAGTCGGACGCGGCCCAGCCGGACGAGGGCGGGCAGGACGTCGCTCAGGAGCACCGCCGCGTCCAGCCCGGCGGCGGGGTCCGCCTCGGCCCGTTCGCGCAGCGCCCGCACCCACTCGTCCCGCTCGACGACCGCCAGCGGGTGGCCGTGGGCCCGGAGGTCGTCCAGCAGGGTGTCCAGGGGCAGCGGCCGGGGGCAGACCAGGTGATGGGTGAGGCCGCGGCTCTCCGCCCGGCGCGCGAGGCGGACCACGGCGGCCGCCGCGTGGTCGGCGGGCACGAGGTCGACCACGGCCGCCGGCCCGTCCGGCCCGGTGAGCCGGGGCGCGGCGCCGAGGACGAGCATGGCCCGGACGAGCTGCCACAGGACGTCGTCCTCCGGCCCGGCACCGCCGGTGGAGTGGCCGCCGATCCGGCCCAGGCGGTGGACGGTCACCGGCAGGCCGCGCCCGGCGGCCGCCCGGACGAGCTCTTCGGCCACCCACTTGCTCGCCGTGTATCCGTCGGAGGCGACGTCCGGTGCCGGGACGCGATGGCTCTCCGGAATGACGTCCGGCAGCGTTCCCGTGCCCACGGCGACCGATGCGGTGGAGATGTAGTGGACCGGAACGCCGCTTCCGGCAGCGAGTCGCAGCACCTCGCGCGTCCCGCCCACGTTCGCCGCCCGCAGCCGGTCGTAGGGGTCGACGGCGCTGACGCGGGCGCCGTTGTGGTAGATCGCGTCCAGCCGCCCGGCGAGCCCGGCGAAGGCGGCGGGGTCCAGGCCGAGCAGCGGCTGCTCCAGGTCGCCGGGGACGGGCACGACCCGGGCGGCGACGCCCTCGTCCCCCAGCCCGTACCGGGCCAGGCCCGCCCGGATCCGCCGCTCGGCCCGCCCGGCGTCCGCCGCCCGGACCAGGCAGTGGACTTCGGCGTCCGTGCGGTCGAGGAGCTCGCGCAGCAGGAACGAGCCGACGAACCCGGTCGCGCCGGTGAGCAGCACCCGCTCGGGCCCGGGAGCCCGCTCCGCCCGCCGGCCGACGGTGAACTCCGCGTCCAGGACGGCCTCGGCGGCCAGGTCCGGCTCCGGCGACGCGGCCGGGTCCGGTGCGGCCGTGCCGTCGACGGCCGCCAGCAGGGCCGCGACCGTCTGGTGCTCGAAGAGCGCGCGGACGGGCAGGTCGACGCCCAGCCGCCGGCGGAGTCCGCTGATCACCCGGGTGGCGAGCAGCGAATGCCCGCCCAGGACGAAGAAGTTGTCGTCGAGGGTGACCCGGGGGACGCCCAGGACCTCGGCGAACAGCTCGCACACGATCCGCTCGCGGGGGCCGCGCGGCTCGCGGCCCGCCGAGAGCGCCCCGAAGTCCGGTGCCGGGAGCGCCGCCCGGTCGACCTTGCCCGTGGCCGTGACCGGCAGCGCGTCCAGCACCAGGACGGCCGAGGGCACCATGTGGCCGGGCAGCAGCGCGGCCGCGTGGGCGCGCAGCGCGGCCCCGTCCGGGGCCGGGGCGTCCCCGGCGGGCACGACGTAGGCGGTGAGGTACGTCCCGGCCCGGTCGTCCCGGCGGGCGACGACGACCGCCTGGGCCACCCGCGGGTGGGTGCCGAGCGCGGCCTCGACCTCGCCGGGCTCGACCCGGAAGCCGCGCAGCTTGATCTGGCCGTCGGCGCGGCCGATGAACTCCAGCTGCCCGTCCCGGTTCCAGCGGGCCAGGTCGCCCGTGCGGTACATCCGCCCGCCCGGCTCCCCGAACGGGTCGGCCACGAACCGCTCGGCCGTCAGCCCCGGCCGGCCCAGATAGCCCCGCGCCAGCCCCGCCCCGGCGATGTGGAGCTCGCCGGGGATCCCCGGCGGCACCAGGCGCAGGTCGCGGCCGAGGACGTAGGCGCGGGCGCCCACGGTGGGCCGGCCGATGGGCGGCGTGCCCCCGCCGGACAGCGGGGCGCTCAGGGTGGCGCACACGGTGGTCTCGGTGGGCCCGTAGCCGTTGAGGAACCGGCGCCCGGCGGACCAGCGGCGGACCGTCTCCCCACTTGCCGCCTCACCCGAGACGATCATCGAGGTGAGCGAGGGCGCGTCCGCGGGATCGAGCACCGAGAGGGCGGCGGGCGGCAGCGTCGCGTGGGTGACGCGGTGCCGTCGGACCAGCGCGGTCAGGCCGGGGCCGGGGGCGGTGACCCCGGCCGGGGCCATCACCAGCGTCGCCCCCGTCAGCAGCGCGCCGCACAACTCCCACACGACGCCGTCGAAGCTGTGCGAGGCGAACTGCAGCACCCGGCTGTCGGCGGTCACCCCGAACCGCCGGATCTGCGCCCGCACGACGCCGGTGAAACCCGAGTGGGTGACGACCACGCCTTTGGGGCGGCCGGTCGAGCCGGATGTGTGGATGACGTAGGCGGGGCTCGCGCTGTCCAGGGGGCGCGGCCGCTCGGCGTCGGTGACGTCGCCGTCCCAGTGGGCGCCGACCGCGCGCCGGGTCTCCTGGTGGTCGAGGACGATCCGGGGCAGGTCCGGGGCGCCCGGCAGGGCCAGGGACGTCGCGAGGTCCGTCAGCAGCAGGCGGGGCGCGGCGTCGTCGAGCATCAGGCGCAGCCGGGCCTCCGGGTAGCCGGGGTCCAGCGGCAGATAGGCGGCGCCCGCCTTGAGCACGGCCAGGGTGGCCACGACCGCGTCGGGCTCGCGCGGCAGCGCGATGGCCACGGTGTCCTCGGGCCCGGCGCCGCGTTCGAGCAGCTGGCGGGCCAGCCGGTTGGCACGGGCGTTGAGCTCGCGGTACGTCAGCGTCCGTACGGTGCCCTCGCCGTCGTCGAAGAGCACGGCGGTGGCCTCGGGCGTCCGCCGGGCCTGCTCCTCGAACAGCTCCGGCAGCGTGCCGGGCGGCACGTCCTCGCCGGGGTCCCCGGCGCGGGCCAGCAGCTCGGCGCGTTCCCCGGGCAGCAGGACGTCGAGGGCGCCCAGGCGGCGGCCGGGTTCGGCGGTGACGGCTTCCAGGAGGCGGACGAAGCGCCGGACGATCCGCTCGACGCCCTCCCGGTCGAACAGGTCGGTGCTGTACTCGGCCACCCCGTCGACGCCCAGCGGCCGCCGGTCCGGGCCGTGCCGCTCGGTGAGGGAGACGGACAGGTCGAAGCGGCAGGCCCCGGTCGCCCACGGCAGTTCGGTGACCCCGAGGCCCGGCAGCTCGGGTGCGCCCTGCGGGGCGTTCTGCAGGGCCAGCATCACCTGGAACAGCGGGTGGTGGGCGAGGCCGCGCGCGGGTGCCAGGGCGTCGACCAGCCGCTCGAAGGGCAGGTCCTGGTGGGCGTAGGCGGCCAGGTCGGTCTCCCGGACCCGGGCCAGCAGGTCCCGGAAGGAGGGGTCGCCGGAGGTGTCGGCGCGCAGCACCAGGGTGTTGACGAAGAACCCGACGAGCCCGTCGAGGGCCGGGTCGGTACGGCCCGCGACGGGGCTGCCGATCGCGATGTCGGTGCCCGCGCCCAGCTTGGTCAGCAGGGCGGCCAGCGCCGCGTGCACGACCATGAAGGGGCTCGCGCCGCAGGAGCGGGCCAGCTCGGTGATCCGCCGGTGGAGGTCCGCGTCCAGGGTGAAGCGCAGGGTGTCGCCCCGATGGCCGGCCGCCTGCGGGCGCGGCCGGTCCAGGGGAAGTCCGGTGCGTTCGGGCAGCCCGTCGAGGGCGCCCTTCCAGTGGGCGAGCTGGCGCGCGGCCGCGCTGCCCGGGTCGTTCCCGTCGCCCAGCAGCTCGCGCTGCCACAGCGTGTAGTCGGCGTACTGGACCGGCAGCGGCGACCGGCCGGGCGCGCGGCCCGCCCGGCGCGCGGTGTACGCGGCGGACAGGTCGCGCCAGAGGGGGGCCAGCGACCAGCCGTCGCAGGCGATGTGATGGACCACCAGCACCAGGACGTGCCGGCCGGGCCCGGTGGTCAGCAGTGCGGCGCGGACGGGGATTTCGGCGGCGAGGTCGAAGGGCCGGCGGACGGCCGCGTCGACGGCGGCCTCCAGGACCTCCGGGGCGACCTCGGCGACGGTCAGCGGCGGCCGGGCGGCGGCCGGGTCCAGGACGAGCTGGTACGGCACCCCGCCCTCCTCGGGCAGGACGGTGCGCAGGCTCTCGTGCCGCTCGACGAGGTCGCCGAGCGCCGCCTGAAGCGCCGCCCGGTCCGGCTCGCCGTCCAGGGCCAGCACCAGCGGCACGTTGTAGGCGGCGCGGGCGGTGTCCCCTTCTTGCTGGAGGCGTTCGAGGAACCACAGCCGCCGCTGGGCGAAGGACAGCGGTACGCGCACGGGGCGCTCCGCCGGGAGCAGCGGCGGCCGTTCGCCCTCCGCCGCCTTCCGGAGGGCGTCGGCGAGCCCGGCGACCGTCGGCGTCTCGAAGACGGCGCGCACCGGGAGTTCCAGGCCCAGCGTGGACCGCAGCCGGGCGGTGAGCCGGGTGGCGGACAGGGAGTGGCCGCCGAGGGCGAAGAAGCTGTCGTCGGCGGTGACCCGGGAGACGCCGAGGATGTCGGAGAACAGCCCGCACAGCAGCTCTTCCAAGGGGTCGCGCGGGGGTCGGCCGTTCGCGGCCGAGCCGGTGTCGGGCTCGGGCAGGCGGCGCCGGTCGACCTTGCCGTTGGGGGTGAGCGGCAGGGCGTCGAGGACCACGGTCGCGGCGGGCAGCAGGTACTCGGGGAGCCGCTCGCGCAGATAGGCGCGGACGGAGGCGAGCAGGGCGCCGGTGTCGCGGGCGGTCGCGGGGGCGTTGACGAGCGAGGCGAGCGGGGCGCCGGTGGGTTCGCCGCCGCCCGGGGCGCCGGGGGCGCGGCCGGTCAGCTCGATGTCGAGGGCGGCGTCGGCGGCGGGGGAGGTGGTGGCGATCACCCGGAGGCCGAATCGTTCCGCCAGGTCGTGGAATTCTTCCAGCAGTTCGCCGCCCGTCTCGTCGCGGCCGCTGCCGAGGGCGGTGACCTCGCCGCGTTCCTCCAGCGCCCGGTCCGCCGCCGCGACGGGCGCGAGCCGCCCGTCGGGGACGCCCGTGACCCGCAGCCCGCCGGGGTGGGTGCTGCCCAGGAGCGGGGCCAGCGCGGCCGTGGAGGTCACGTCCCGGCCCCACCGGAGCGCCGGGGAGACCGGCGGGCGCTCCGAGGGGCCCCCGGTACCGGCCTTGCGCAGGACGGCGTCGTAGCGGTAGCGGGTGAGCTCGTTGGCGTACCGGCCGCGTTTGACGCGCACTTCGGCGCCGTCGGCGCCGGGGACGGCGGCCGCGAGTTCGGTGAAGTAGGCCGGGTCGACGAGGAGTTCCTTCTCGCGCACCACGCTGTGCTCGACGGCGGCGCGGAGCGCGGCGGGGTCCGCGGGTGGCTCCGGGCGGCGCAGCCGGACGTCGGTGTGGAAGCGGCGCAGCCGCCGCAGGTCGCGGATGTCGCCGGCGAAGACGGCGCCGCCGGGCGTGAGCAGGCCGAGGGCCTTGGTGAGGACGTCGGTCAGGTAGCGGCCGTCGGGGAAGTACTGGGTGACGGAGTTGACGACGACGGTGTCGAAGAACCCGGCGGGCAGCTCGTCGATCCGGTCGGCGGGCAGGGCGCGCAGCTCCACGAGGTCGGCGAGGGCGGGGTCCCGCCCCACGAGCGTCCGCAGTCCCTCGATGACCCGGCCGGAGAAGTCCGTGCCCCAGTAGACCTCGCAGTCGGGGGCCAGCCGGGACATCAACAGGCCGGTGCCGACGCCGATCTCCAGCACCCTGCGGGGCCGCAGTTCGCGGATCCGCTCGACGGTGGCGTCGCGCCAGTGACGCATCTGGTCCAGGGGGAGGGGTAATCCGTCGTAGCTGCTGTTCCAGCCGGAGAAGTCCTCGCCGAAGCGGGCGTCGGCGACGTCGCTGTAGAGGGTGTCGTAGATCTCCCGCCATTCGCCGAGCTGCCGCGGCGCCTCGCCTTCGGCCTCGTCGGTGCCGGCCTGGAGACCGGCGGGGACGACGTAGCCGACGAGCCGCCTGTCGCCGGGGCGGTCCTCGCGGACGACGACGGCCGCCCGGGCGACGCCGGGGTGTCCGGCGAGGACGGCCTCGGTCTCGCCGGGCTCGACGCGGAAGCCGCGGATCTTCACCTGGTCGTCGCCGCGGCCGACGAACTCCAGCAGCCCGTCCGGGCCGCGGCGGACGAGGTCGCCGGTGCGGAACAGCCGCTCGCCGGGCCGGCCGAGGGGGTCGGCGACGAACCGTTCGGCCGTCAGGCCCGGGCGCGTCCAGTAGCCCCGGGCCAGGCCCGTGCCGCCGAGGTAGAGCTCCCCGACCTCGCCCGGCGGCACGGGCCGCAAGGCGGCGTCGAGGATCTCGGCCCGCATGCCGTCCATGGCGGAGCCGATGGGCACGACCGTGTCCAGGCCGCCCGGTTCGGTGACCCGGTGGCAGGTGGCGAACGTGGTGGTCTCGGTGGGCCCATAGCCGTTGACGACGGCCGTGCCGGGACAGGCCGCCAGCACCCGGCGGACGGCGGCGGCGGGGACGGCGTCGCCGCCGGTCCACACCTCGCGCACGCCCCGGAAGCACGCGGGGTCCTCCTCGGCCAGCACCGCGAACAGCCCGGCGGTCACCCACAGTCCGGTGACCCCGGCGGCGGCCGTGACGGCGGCGACGCCGCGCGCGTCCAGCTCGCCCGGAGGCGCGACGACGACGGTGCCGCCGGTGAGCAGGGGCACCCACAGCTCGTAGGTGGAGGCGTCGAAGGCGTGCGGCGAGTGGAGCAGGACGCGCTCGTGGGCGCCGCCGTGCCACGCCGGGTCCCGGACGAGGCCGGTGATGTTCCCGTGGGTGACGGCGACGCCCTTGGGGGTGCCGGTGGAGCCGGAGGTGAACATCACGTACGCGAGCTGGGCGGGATCGGCGACGGCTTCGGGATCGGCGACGGCTTCGGGGGCGGCGACGGCTTCGGGGGCGGCGTGACCGGCCGCCGGCTCCTCGGCGTCGTCGGCCCGCAGGACGAGCACGCCGTCGCCGAGCCCGGCGGGCGGGGCCGTCCCGGCGTCGGTGAGCAGGGCGCGGGCGCCGGTGCGGGAGAGGATCCACTCCAGCCGGGAGGCCGGATGCCGGGGGTCCAGCGGCACATAGCAGCCACCGGCCTTCACGATCGCGAGGAGCGCGACGACCAGGCCGGGGGAGCGGTCCATCAGGACGGCGACGGTGTCCTGCGGCGCCACCCCCTGCCCGGCCAGCCGTCCGGCCAGCCGGTCCGCCCGCGCGTCCAGCTCCCGGTAGGTCAGGGACGTCTCCCCGGACACCACCGCCGTCGCGGCGGGCGTCCTGCGGACCTGCCGGGCGAACGCTTCGGTGAGGGTGTCGAGTTCGTCGAAGTCGCCGAGCTCATCGGGTACGGGGGAGGCGGTGCGCCGGCCGCCGGTGAGGGGCCGGAGTGCGGCGGAGCGGTGCTGTGCGGACACGCGTCAACATCTCCTCTGCGCGGACTTCGCAGGACTGCGGCGGTGTGCCGGCGGTCCGTTCGGCCGCGGTCGGACAGCCACAAGTGATCGCCGGGAGGGCCGGGAACGGCCGCCGGGCGACGCCTTGCGATCATGTCTCGGTCTGTCGGATCGCAAACCCCTGGGGTGAACCCTTCCGGCCTTTCTCGGCGCACCGGCTCCCGGGAGCCGGTGCGACCCCGGGTAAGGCCCTGATGGGCCCCGCTGATCAGCGGCGATACCGGGCCCGGAAGCCCGGCGGAGGGACCGGCCGGGGCTTCCCGGCCAGCCACCCGTCGGTACCGGCGAAGCGGCGAATTGGCGTGAACACGCGCCCTGAGATGAACACTTGGGAGCGTTGTCGAGCGAAAGGCGGACGCAACCTCTGACCTGGTGAGACGATCCCGATCGTTTTTGTCCGCGATCTGTTCAGGGAGTGACGATGGAAGCCGCCAGCCCCGTGACCGGCCGTCCGGATCCCGCCTTCGCCGACCCGGGCACCGGGGTCGTGGCCGAGATGGTCGGGCGCGCCGTACGGTTCGACTCACGTCGCTACGCCCCCACCGACAGCTACGCGGACATCGCCTGCGACAAGGTCGACCGGGCCGCCGCGAGCCTCGGCGTGGGCGGCCCGGACCGCGAACCGATGCTCTCCCTCGTCCGGGAGCTGTGCGGCGCCTGGGGCGAACTCCCCGCCGGCACCCCGCCGCAGCGCGCCTGCTGGGTGTCCATCGACGGGATGCCCTTCGAGATCTCGTTCGCCTGGGCCGACGGCGGCGCCGAGCTGCGGCTGTCGCTGGAGTCCCCGAGCCATCCCGGCACGCCGCGCGGCCGGATGGCGGACGGCAGGGCCTTCACCCGCCGGCTGGCCCGGCGGCCGGGCGTCTCCCTCGACCGCTATCTGCTGATCGAGGACCTCTTCACGGACGAGGACCCCCAGGGCTTCTTCGCCCTCTCCCACGGCGTCGCCTGGCGCCGGGGCGGCGATCCGCTGTACAAGGTCTACCTCAACCCCGCGGTCGCCGGCCGCGAACACTCCCTCGCCCGCACCGAGGAGGCGCTGGTCCGCCTCGGCCTGGAACGCCCCTGGCGGGCCCTGGTGGAGCACCTGGGCACGGCCGCCGACGTGGCCCACGAGCCGGCCGCCCTGGCCCTGGACCTCTCCGACGGCGACGAGGCCCGCGTCAAGCTGTACATGGCGCACTCGGGCGTCTCCGCCGCGGACATCGACGCCAAGTCGGCCGTCGCGTACGACCACGTGCCCGGCTCGTTCGCCCGCGCCCTGGAGCGCGTCACCGGCCACCGCGACGCGTCCGGCTGGCGGAAGCCCCCGGTGACCTGCTTCTCCTTCAGCGGCGGCAAGGACCTGCCGGGCGCGACGCTCTACGTGCCCATGGTCCCCGGCCATCCCGACGATGCGACGGCCCGCGACCGCGCGGCGGCCTTCATGCGCGAGGAGGGCGTGGACCCGGCGCCCTACGTCGCGGCCCTCGACGCCCTCGCGGACCGCCCGCTGACCGAGTCCGCCACCCAGAACTTCCTCTCCTACCGGGGCGGGCCCACCCCGAGGTTCGCCGCGTACGTCGCCCCGGGCACGTACCGCCCCGTGTGACTTCCCTCTTGTTGTCACGCGTTCTACCGTGTGCGCCGGCATCCGCAGGGGCTGCCGGCGCACATCGGGAGGGGCCGTGGATCTCCAGTACACCCCGCAGCAGCGGCGGTTACGGGCCGAACTGCGCGAGTACTTCGCCGACGTGGTGCCCGACGACTCCGACGCGCGTCGACAGCGGCTGCACGCCGACCCCGCCGAACGCAAGAGGTTCTACCGGCGGACCATCCGCCGCCTCGGCGCCGACGGCCGCCTCGGGGTGGGCTGGCCCGAGGAGTACGGGGGCGGCGGGCTGACCCCCATGGAACAGTTCATCTTCTTCGACGAGGCCGCCCAGGCCGGGGTGCCGCTGCCGCTGATGGCGCTCAACACCGTGGGCCCGACCCTGATGCGCTACGGGACCGAGGAGCAGAAGGCCACCTTCCTGCCCGGCATCCTCTCCGGCGAACTGGACTTCGCCATCGGCTACAGCGAGCCCGGCGCCGGCACCGACCTCGCCTCCCTGACCACCCGGGCCGTGCGCGACGGCGACGGCTATGTCGTCAACGGGCAGAAGATCTGGACCACCAACGGCGACACCGCCGACTGGGTCTGGCTCGCCGTCCGCACCGCCCCCGCCGAGGAGGGCGTCCCGCTCCACAAGGGCATCAGCATCCTCCTGGTCCCCACCAGCGACCCCGGCTATTCCTCCACCCTGATCAACACCCTCGCCTCCCACGACACCACCGCCAGCTACTACGAGAACATCCGCGTCCCCTTCACCCGCCGGGTGGGCGCCGAGAACGACGGCTGGCGGCTGATCACCAACCAGCTCAACCATGAGCGCGTCACCCTCGCCGCCCACGGCTCCGCCGCGATCCGCGCCCTGCGCGACGTCCGCGACTGGGCCGCCGCCACCAAGCTCCCCGACGGCCGCCGGGTGAGCGACCTCGGCTGGGTCCGCGGCCTCCTCGCCCGCACCCACATCCGGCTCGATGCCATGAAACTCCTCAACTGGCGCATGGTCGACGCCCTCCAGCGCTCCGCCCTCACCCCCCAGGACGCCTCGGCCGTCAAGGTCTACGGCTCCGAGGCCCGCCGCGACGCCTACGCCTGGCTGATGGAGATCCTCGGCGCGGCGGGCCCCCTCAAGGACGGCTCCGCCGGCGCCGTCCTCCACGGCGAACTGGAGCGCGGCTACCGCAGCGCGGTCATCTTCACCTTCGGCGGGGGCAACAACGAGATCCAGCGGGAGATCATCTCCTGGATCGGACTGGGGATGCCCAGGGTGCGGCGCTGAGGTCGTTCGCCCCGGCGCTGGCCCTGGCCCTGGCCTTGGCCTCGGCCCGGGGCGCCGGCCCGCCCGTGTCGGCGTGCGGTGGACGCCGTTGTTCCCGGTATGAACATCACACGTGCTGTGCGTTCGGATCGTCGTCGCCGTTCCGTCGTCGCCCTCGCCCTGGGAGCCGTCGTCGCGCTCTCGCTGTCCGCCGCTCCCGCCCAGGCCGCCGCGCGGCAGTGCGTGGTGCGCGGTGACGGCGAGCAGGCCGCCGAGGAACTCGGCAGGTGCGACCGCGTCGCGTTCGACCGGCTCTTCCGGCGGGCCCCCGCCGGCCGGATGCCCCATGGGCCCATGCGCGGGCGGCTGCTGAGGTGCACCGCGTGCGGACAGCCGGCCGTCGACCCGGTGCTCGGTCTGCTGGCGGGTGCGGTGTGGCACGGCAAGGTCTTCCACACCGACGAGCGCGGAGGCCATCTGTTCCAGGTCGTGGGCCCGGAACTGCGCGTGATCCGCGGCGAGGTGGGCTACGCCGCCTACCCGGACGACGGCCGCGAGGCCATCCGGATCGTTCACCCGCGCGACATGGGCGGACTCGTCACGGACTGGATGCGTGAGGTGCGGCCGGGGGTGTACGCGGGAGTGACGACACTGACCGAGGAGGGCTACCAGCCCTGGCGCGTGGCGGACTTCGTGCTCCACCGCTGACGCGCGGCGTAGGGATCGGGACCGGCCGGGCCGCTCGCGGCCTCGTCATCCGCCCGCGGCGACGATGCCCGCGAGGGCCCGTTCGGCGATCGCCGCGATCGTGAGGGAGGGGTTGGCGCCCCCGACGTTTCCCGGCAGCAGCGAACCGTCCACCACGTACAGGCCCGCGCAGCCCTTGACCCGGCCCTCCAGGTCCGTGGAACGGCCGATGACGCAGCCGCCGACGGGGTGGCCGGTGAACGGGTGGAGGTTGTTCACCGTCACCGGGAGGGTGCCGGGATTCGCCTCGACGACCCGGGCGCTGAAGGCGAGTACGGCCCGGGCCGCGGCCGCCGACTTCTCCCTCGTCCAGTCCGCCAGCACCACGCGCCGGCTCGACGGGTCGTACCGGAAGGTGCCCCGGTGGTCGGTGTCCACCGTCATGGCGAAGGTGGCCGTCGCCGGGAGGGAGGCGAAGCCCGGCAGCACCCAGTTCTCCACGCGGATCGGGAGGCCGAATCCCGTGGGGAGGAAGGCGGTGGAGGCGCAAGGGGAGCCCTGGGCGGGACCGATGGGTTCCAGGGGCTGGGAGCGCAGGTTCACCTGGTCGCCGTTGTCCCCGAAGCCGGTGCCGACGGTGTCCGGCAGGTCCGGCAGGCGGCCTTCCTCCCGGGCGGCCACGAGGAGCCGGTTGGTGTTCAGGGCGCCGGCCGCGAGGAAGAGCATCTCGCAGGTGAACTCGGTGGTGCCGAGGGTGGCGCCGTCCTCGCCCAGGCGCCGTACGACGACGGAGTAGCCGCCGTGACGTCTCCGGCCGACGGAACGCACCTCGTGCAGGGCGCGCAGCCGGACGTGCCCGGTGGCCAGGGCGGCGGGGAGGTAGGTGCGGGTGAGGTCGCGTTTGGCCCCCGTTCCGCAACCGAAGTCCGACTCGCCGATGGTCGCGGACGGTGGGAGCGTGCGGGCGAGCTCCTGCCGGACCACATGCCAGTCGAACGTCGAGTCGGCGGGGCGGGTCGTCATCCGCGCGTCGGCCAGCTGCCGGTCCCACAGCCGGGAGTGGGTGAAGGGCGCCGAGTCGTAGACGTCCTTGGGCATGGGGGCGGCGCGCAGCATGGCCCGCACGGTGGGAAACCACTTGCCGGTGAACTCGTCGTAGGGGAGACCGGGCGGGTACAGCCGCTCGAAGAAGCGTCGCGGTGGGGCGATCGTCACCCCGGTGTAGACGACGGAGCCGCCGCCGACGGCCGCCGCGCAGGCGATGTCGAGGTCGCGCTCCTCGGACAGCTCCATGACGCCGGGGGCGGGGGTGACGGGGACGGGGAGCATGCCGGGCCACCGGGTGGTGCGGCGGAACCAGAACATCGTGTCCGTGATCCGGGCGGGCGAGCCGAACAAGGGCCGGGCGGGGAGGACGGGCCACTCCCGGCCGCGCTCCACGACCAGCGTGTCGACTCCCGCCCGCCCCAGGCGCAGCGCCGCGACCGAGCCGCCGAAACCCGAGCCGATCACCACGGCGCGGAAGTGGGTGCGGGACGCCGCCGCGGCGAGGGCCGCGCCGCCGCCGGACCGGCCGAGGGCGGCACCGGCGATGCCGGCCAGCGCCCCCTTGGCCGCGAGCCCCAGTACGTCCCGGCGACGCGGATCGGTCATGGATCCTCCTGGCGTTTTCGTGCGAACGATCATTGCGTAGCCGAATCGAGCAAAGCACTCCATTGGCGCATTGGTCGTTCCATCACTCGAAATGATGAAAACGGACAAGCGGCGTCCTGGTCATATCGAGTGACGACGCGTCGCCGCCCTTGCCCACCGGGGCGATCGGCTTCCTCGGCTGCCGTATCCTTCGCGCGCTCGCCCCGGCCTCGTCGTCGGCCTACAAGCCGCCTGGCCCGGCCGCCATACTTGAGGGGCCGGGGGAGGCACAGCGAATCGACGGGGGCGGCGGCAGCATGGCGGACACCAGGCTGATCCAGGGCCGGTACCAGCTGCTCGACCTGATCGGGCGGGGCGGCATGGGCGAGGTGTGGCGTGCCCGTGACGAGTCCCTCGGCCGGCACGTGGCCGTCAAGTGCCTCAAGCCCATGGGCCGTCAGCACGAGCCGTCCTACCTCCGGGTGCTCCGCGAGCGGTTCCGCAGGGAGGCGCGCGTGGCCGCCTCCCTCCAGCACCGGGGGATCACCGTCGTCCATGACTTCGGCGAGTCGGAGGGCGGCGTCCTCTATCTGGTGATGGAGCTCCTCGACGGCCGCAACCTCAGCCAGCTCCTGGAGGACAACAGGCACCACCCGCTGCCCGTGCCCGAGGTCATCGAGATCGCCGCCCAGGTGGGCGCCGCCCTCGACTACACCCACCGGCAGGGCATCGTCCACCGCGACCTCAAGCCCGCCAACATCGTCCGCCTCGCCGACGGCACGGTGAAGATATGCGACTTCGGAATCGCGCGCCTCGCCCACGACATCGGCTTCTCCGCCCGGCTCACCGGCACCGGCATCGCCATGGGCACCCCGCACTACATGTCGCCCGAGCAGATCGGCTCCGGCAACGTCGACCACCGCAGCGACCTGTACTCGCTGGGCTGCGTCCTCTACGAGATCGCCACCGGCGCCCCGCCCTTCGACATGGACGACGCCTGGGCCGTGCTCGTCGGCCACCGCGACACCCCGCCCCGCCCGCCGCGCGAGCTCCGGCCCGAACTGCCCTGCCCCTTCGAGACGGTCGTCCTCGACCTGCTCGCCAAGGACCCCGACGACCGGCCCCAGGACGCCGCCGCCTTCGTCCAGGACCTCGCCGGTCTCACCCCGTACCGGATGGCCACGCCCCCCGGCGGCACCCTGTCCGAGGGCCGGCCGCGGCCCGTACGGGCCGCCGCGCGGATCCCGGAGCCGCCCCGGCTGCCCGGCTGGGCCCGGAACATGACCACCGGCTCCAAGGCCGCCGGCACCGGCCAGCTCCAGCCGCCGCCGGACCCCTCCGCCGCGCTCACCGGCGCGTGGACCGGCACCCGGGAGGACGGACCCGTCGGCACCGGCACCCGCCGGATCCCGCCGCAGCCGTCCGGCTCCGAACGCCCGTGCCCGGACGAGCGCGCGGCCGAGCTCGCCGCGCGCTACAGCGAGGGGCTGCGCCTGGCCCGGCTCGACCGCTGGGCCGAGGCCGCCGAGGTGCAGCGCGCCGTCGCCACCGAACGCGACCGGCTGCTGGGCCCCGACCACCCCGACACCCTCGCCGCCCGCTACGAGCTCGGCTTCGCCCTGAGCCGGCTGGGCCGCCCCCAGGACGCCCTGCGGGAGTTCGCCCGGACGGCGGCGGGCCGCGAGCGCGCCGCGGGCCCCGACCACCCCGACACCCTGGCGGCCCGTCAGGAGACCGCGTACGTGCTCGGCCAGCTCGGCCGCCACTTCGAGGCCCACCAGGTCTACACGTCCGTGCTCGCCGCCCGCGAGCGCGTCATGGGCGGCGACCACCCCGACACCCTGCGCTGCCGCCACAACCTGGCCTTCAACCTCAGCAGACTGGGCCGCCTGGAGGAGTCCTACCGGATGGCGAGCGACGTCGCGGCCGCCCGCTCCCGGGTCGTGGGCCGGGAGCACCCCGACACCCTCGTCACCCGCTACGAGGTCGGCTACGCGCTCGGCCAGCTCGGCCGCTGGACCGAGGCGCTGCGCACGTACCAGGAGGTCGCCGCCTCCCGCGCCCGGGTGCTCGGCCCCGACGAGCCCGACACCCTCGCCGCCCGCTACGAGGCCGGGATCTGCCTGGGCCGGCTGGGCCGCAGCGAGGAGGCCCTGGAGCTCTACCGCGAACTGGTCGAGGACCGCACCCGCGCCCAGGGCCCGGCCCACCCCGACACCCTGCGCGCCCGGCACGGACTGGGCGTCAACCTCGGCCGCCTGGGCCGTTGGGAGGAGGCCCTCGCCGAGGCGCGCGACGTCTGCGCGATCCGCGCCCGGGTGCTGGGCCCCGACCACCCCGACACCCTCGTCAGCCGCCGTGAGGTGGCGGTCGGCCTCGGCTGGCTCGGCCGCTGGACGGACGCCCTCGCCGTCTACCGCGAGGTGGCCCAGGCCCGGCAGCGCGTGCTGGGCGCGGACCACCCCGACGCCCTGGCCAGCCGGCACGACGAGGCCCACTGCCTGGAGCAGCTCGGCCGCTCGGCCGAGGCCGTCGAGCTCTACCGCCAGGTCGCGGCGGTCCGCCGGACCAGCGCCACCCGGGGGAACCAGCAGCCACGCTGAACCGACGAAGCCGACCGACGAGGCTGAACCGACGAAGCCGACTGACGAGGCTGAACCGACGAAGCCAGCCTGACGAGGCTGAACTGACGGAGCATCAGAAAGTCTGCTCCGGTGGCTTCCCTCCGCCACCTCCGTGCGGCATCCTGCCGCCCATGCGGACCGAGCTGAGCCGCCGGCTGGGCATCGAGCACGCCCTCTTCGGCTTCACGCCCTTCCCCCCGGTCGCCGCCGCGATCAGCCGCGCCGGAGGACTCGGCGTCCTCGGCGCGGTGCGCTACACCGCGCCCGGCGAACTCGAGCGCGACCTCGACTGGATGCAGGCGCACACCGACGGCAGACCCTACGGCCTCGACGTCGTCATGCCCGCCCGCACCGTCCCCGGCCTGACCGAGGCCGACGTCGAGGCCATGATCCCCGACGGGCACCGGGAGTTCGTCCGCAGGACGCTCGCGGAGCACGGCGTACCCGAACTGGCCGAGGGCGAACGTTCCGGCTGGCGCATCACGGGCTGGCTGGAGGACGTCGCCCGCACCCAGCTCGACGTGGCCTTCGACTACCCCCTCGCGCTCCTCGCCAACGCCCTCGGCCCACCGCCCGCCGACGTCATCGAACGCGCCCACAGCCGGGGCGTCCTCGTCGCCGCGCTCGCCGGCAGCGCCCGGCACGCCGTCCGGCACGCGGCGGCGGGCGTCGACATCGTCGTCGCCCAGGGCTACGAGGCGGGCGGCCACACCGGGGAGATCGCCACCATGGTGCTCACCCCCGAGGTCGTCCGGGCCGTCGACCCGCTGCCCGTCCTGGCGGCGGGCGGCATCGGCAGCGGCGAGCAGATCGCCGCCGGGCTCGCCCTCGGCGCCCAGGGCGTCTGGCTGGGCTCGGTCTGGCTCACCACCGAGGAGGCCGGCCTGACCTCCCGCGCCCTGACCGCCAAGCTCCTGGCCGCGGGCTCCGGGGACACCGTCCGCTCCCGCGCCCTCACCGGCAAGCCCGCCCGCCAGCTCCGCACGCCCTGGACCGACGCCTGGGACGACCCCGACGGCCCCGGCACCCTGCCCATGCCCCTCCAGGGCCTCCTCGTCGCCGAGGCCCTCTCCCGCATCCAGAAGCACGAGGTGGTACCGCTGCTGGGCACGCCGGTGGGCCAGATCGTAGGGGCGATGGACACGGTCCGCAGCGTCCAGGCGGTGGTCGACGACCTGACGAGAGGCTTCGAGCGAGCAGTGAGGAAGTTGTGGGCAACCGTTCCGCAGGGCGATGGGGGTCCCCCCTGCTCGAGCGAAGCCGAGAGCTTGGGGGAGGGTGGGCACAACGCCACCCACAGGCCCGCACCCGGCGGCGCTCCCCAGGAGGGCACGACCTCATGACAGAACAGAGCAACGGCTTCTGGGCCCAGGCCACCGCCGACCCCGACCGGGAGGTCCTGGTCACCCCGTCCGGGGAGCAATGGACGGCAGGCCACCTCCACGCCGAGGCCAACCGCCTCGTCCACGCCCTCCGGGCGGAAGGGCTGCGCGAGGGCGACGCCTTCGCCGCCGTCCTCCCCAACGGCGCCGAATTCCTCACCGCCCATCTCGCCGCCACCCAGGCCGGCCTGTACCTCGTCCCCGTCAACCACCACCTCGTCGCCCCGGAGATCGCCTGGATCCTCGCGGACTCCGGCGCCAAGGCGCTCATCGCCCACGAGCGCTGGGCGGACACCGTGCGGGCCGCCGCCGACGAGGCCGGACTGCCGCCCTCCGGGCGGTACGCGGTCGGGGACATCGCCGGCTTCCGGCCCTACGCCGCCCTCCTCGACGGCCGGCCCACCACGCCGCCCGGCGACCGGACCCTCGGCTGGGTCATGAACTACACCTCCGGCACCACCGGCCGCCCGCGCGGCATCCGCCGCCCCCTGCCCGGCATCCCGCCCGAGGAGGCCCATCTCGGCGGGTTCCTCGGCATCTTCGGCATCAAGCCCCACGACGGCAACGTCCATCTGGTGTGCTCACCGCTCTACCACACCGCCGTCCTGCAATTCGCCGCCGCGTCCCTGCACCTCGGGCACCGGCTGGTGGTCATGGACAAATGGACCCCCGAGGAGATGCTGCGACTGATCGACGCCCACCGCTGCACCCATACGCACATGGTCCCCACCCAGTTCGGCCGGCTGCTCTCCCTGCCCGCCGGCGTACGGGCCGCCTACGACGTCTCCTCGCTGCGGCACGCCATCCACGGCGCCGCGCCCTGCCCGGAGCATGTGAAACGGGCGATGATCGAGTGGTGGGGCGGGTGCGTCGAGGAGTACTACGCGGCCAGCGAGGGCGGTGGCGCGTACGCCACGTCCGAGGAGTGGCTGCGCAAGCCCGGCACGGTCGGCCGTGCCTGGCCCATCAGTGAGATCGCCGTTCTCGACGACGACGGCGAGCCCGTGCCCACCGGGCAGGTCGGCACGGTCTATCTGCGGATGACCACCGGCTCCTTCGCCTACCACAAGGACGCCGACAAGACCCGGCGCGGCCGCGTCGGCGACTTCTTCACCGTCGGCGACCTCGGCCGTCTCGACGAGGACGGCTATCTCTTCCTCCACGACCGCAAGATCGACCTGATCATCTCGGGCGGCGTCAACATCTACCCCGCCGAGGTCGAGTCCGTGCTCCTGGCCCACCCGGCCGTCGCCGACGCCGCCGTCTTCGGCGTCCCGCACGACGACTGGGGTGAGGAGGTCAAGGCCGTCGTCGAACCGGAGCCCGGCCGTTCCCCGGACGCCGCCCTCGCCGCCGAACTCCTCGCCCACTGCGCCGCCCGGCTCGCCGGCTACAAGCGCCCCAGGAGCGTGGAGTTCACCGAATCCATGCCGCGCGACCCCAACGGCAAGCTCTACAAGCGGCTGCTCCGCGACCCGTACTGGCACGGTCGGGCCCGCCCCGTCTGACGGGACCCATCCCGTCGGACAGGACTCGTCCTGTCAGACGGGATCGCGCCTCAGCGCTCGCTCACCTTCACCACCTTCAGCCCCGGCGACGCGAGGATGTCCTTCTCGCAGAACCGGCCCTTGACCATGCGGCCCCGCGAGAACAGCTCGGTCTGGTCGCTGAAGTGCGGCGACGCGGTGTTCGAGGACTGGGAGTACGTCAGCAGCGTCCGTGCCACCGGGCAGCCGCTGCCGTCCCAGCCCACCGCCTGGATGTAGCTGGAGCCCATGCCCACTTCGGTGTAGCCGCCGTGCCCGGCGTCCCAGCGGGCCTCGACGATGTTCCAGACGCCCAGACGGTTGGACCCGCCGGGGACGGGTATGCGCTTGCCTCCGCGTATGACGAACTGGTGCTCGCCCAGCGGGGCGTCGAGGGGTATGCCCGCCGCCCGGAGCTCCGCGACCGCGTCGGCGAGCGAGCGGGTGAATCCGTCCGCCGTGGTGTCGAGCGTGTTCGGCGTGGTCACGGGAGAGGCGGGGGAGAAGGGCACCCGCCACCGCCGGTCGTCCGGGACCGCGTCGGTGAACTTGCGCCAGAAGCGGTCGAAGAGCAGGGCGCCCTTGCTGTCGGTGCGCGTCGTACGGTCCCAACGGGCCAGCACGCCGCACGCCGCCGACACGTCGACGGCCTTGCCGTCGCTGCCCGTCGCCCTGCCGCCCGGCAGCGCGGCGCACGCCTTCGCCGCGTCGGCGGCGGCCAGATCGCCCGCGGGCGCGCGGTCGGAGAACTGGAGCTTCTGGAGGTCGTCCACCGTCAGCTTGCCGCGCCGCGCCATGGCGGCGACGTCCTCGACGGCGCCGCGCGTCCGGTAGGACCGCTCCGTGCCGGTGTCGCCGAAGATCCGGGGGTAGCCGGTGAGCGGCCGGTCCGCGTTGGCCAGCCAGGGACTGTCGTTGGAGTTCTCGGCGTACGGGGCGTCGACCAGGGTCGGCATCGCGGACGGGCCGAAGACACCGGGCTGCAGGGCGTCGGCGTCGGAGCCCGGGACGCAGTCGCCGCGCGAGCCGTCCAGGACCGCCAGGCCGGACGCCTGGAACGTCTGCCGGCCCATCGGCGTGGAACACCGGCCCGCCAGCTCGTCGGTGACGCGCGGCAGCACCTGGGACTGGGTGTAGAGGCTGTGCCCGGCGGAGTCGGCCGCGACGGTGTTCACCCAGGGCAGCCCCTGGGTGCGGCGCAGCGCGTCCTGGGCGCCGCGCACGCCGCGGGCCTTGCTCAGGCCCAGCGAGGTGTCCGTGAAGCGGAGGTTGGCGGCGTTGGGGTCGGCCAGGGCGAACAGCGACGTGTTCGTCCAGGGCGTGGGCAGGTCGCGCCCGAGCCCGCTGATGACCGGGCCGTAGCGCGTCCACCACTGGGTGCGGCTGACCCGCGACAGCCGGCCGTCCTTGCCGCGCACGGAGACGGTGACCTCGCGCTTGGTCAGCTTCTCGGGCTTGCCGTCCACCAGGTACGCGTACGGGTCGGAGGGCGCGGTCTTCAGCTCGTACAGGTTGAGGGGCACGCCCGTGGCCACGGTGTGGCTCCAGGCCATGTGGGCGTTGTGGCCGATGGAGATCATCGGGAGGCCGAGCAGTGAGCCGCCCGAGACGTCGAGTTCACCGGGGATGGTCAGCTGGGACTGCCAGAAGCGGCGGTTGCCCGCCCAGGGGTAGTGCGGATTGCCGAGGAGCAGCCCGCGCCCGCCGGCGGTGGTGGCGCCGGAGAAGGCCACGGCGTTGGAGCCCATGGCGGCGTCGCCGCGCGAGAACAGCTCGCGGGCCGCCCGCGCCGGATCCGCCGGCGCCGCGGCGTTCTTCGGCCGGTGGGCGCCGGGCCCGGACGGGGGCTCGGCGCCGGTGATGCCGTCGGCCACGGCGCCCTGCCCGCCGAGGATGGTGATGGCGTAGCCGCGCCGGGCCACGTCCAGCGCGGTGACGGGACGGACCCACTCGGCGCCCTTGCACGCCGGGTCGTCGACGCGGTTCTGGCGGAGCCAGGCGTTGTAGCCGGCGGCCCAGCCCCGCATCAGCTCCTTGGCCTGGTGGCTGGGCCCGGCCGGCGCGGGCCGGTCGAGGAGCTTCTCCACGGTCCGGGCGTCGTTGATCCCCTGGAAGAACAGATCGCTGGAGAGGTTGTCGCCGGCGTCGGACAGGGACCGGTCGGTTCTGCCCTCGGGGCCGAAGAAGCGCGAGCGCTCCCCGCGCAGGGTGACGAATCCCGTGGCGAGCTCGCACACCTGGTCGGCGGCCTGGGCCCAGCCCGAGCCGAAGCCGACGTTCGCGTAGTCCTTGCCGACGATGTGCGGAATGCCGTATTCGGTGTAGCGGACGACGGCGGAGAGACCGCCGTCCGACGGGTGCCCCGTACGCTCCGGGGCGGCGGCAGCGGCCCCGCTCGGCAGGGAGGCGGCCGCGGCGGCCAGCAGGGCGAGCGAGATGCCCGCGAATGATCGTAAGCGACGGCGAGCGGTCATGGAATCCCCCTGAAGTGACAGAAGTTGACCTCAGTTGAGTGCGTGAAGAAGGACGCCCCGTACGTCCCCACGGTTGACCTTCTTCTCCACGACGTCACTTCGGGCGTTCGTCGACGATCCGTTTGAGCTTGCCGAGGGAGCGCTCCAGGGTCTCGGGCTCCACGATCTCGACGCCCGCCGTCACCCCGATGCCGTCCCTGATCCGCCGCTCCACCTCCGCGGCGGCCGCCGCGCGCCGCTCCGGGGTCGCGTCCGGCCGGGCCTCGGCACGGATCGTGAGCCGGTCCAGCCGGCCCTCTCGCGTGAGCCGCAGCTGGAAGTGGGGTGCCACACCGGGGATGTCCAGCACGATCTCCTCGATCTGCGAGGGGAAGAGATTGACCCCGCGCAGCACGATCATGTCGTCGCAGCGGCCGGTGATCCGCTCCATGCGCCGGAAGGCGGGCCGGGCGGTGCCCGGCAGCAGCCGGGTGAGATCGCCGGTGCGGTAGCGGACCAGCGGCATGGCCTCCTTGGTGAGCGAGGTGAGGACCAGCTCCCCGAACGCCCCCTCGGGCAGGATCTCACCGGTGACCGGATCGACGATCTCCGGGTAGAAGTGGTCCTCCCACAGATGCGGGCCGTCCTTCGTCTCCACGCACTCCTGCGCGACGCCGGGCCCGATCACCTCGGAGAGCCCGTAGATGTCGACGGCGTCGATCGCGAAGCGCTCCTCGATCTCACGGCGCATCTCCTCGGTCCACGGCTCGGCACCGAGGACGCCGACGCGCAGGCTGGTGCTCCGGGGGTCGATGCCCTGGCGCTCGAACTCGTCGAGCAGCGTGAGCATGTACGAGGGGGTCACCATGATGACCTCGGGGCGCAGGTCCTGGATCAGCCGGACCTGGCGGGCGGTCATGCCGCCGGAGGCGGGGACGACCGTGCAGCCGAGCCGCTCGGCCCCGTAATGGGCGCCGAGCCCACCGGTGAACAGGCCGTACCCGTAGGCCACATGGACCGTGTCGCCCGGCCGCACGCCGGCCGCGCGGAGGGAACGGGCCACCACGTCGGCCCACACCTCCAGATCGCGCTCGGTGTAGCCCACGACGGTCGGGGTGCCCGTGGTGCCGCTGGAGGCGTGCAGCCGCCGGAGCCGCGACCGGTCGACCGCGAACATGCCGAAGGGGTACTGCGCCCGCAGATCCGCCTTGGTGGTGAAGGGGAAGCGGACGAGACCGTCCGGCGTCCGGCAGTCCTCCGGGTGCAGCCCGGCGGCGTCGAACGCCCGCCGGTAGAAGGGGACGTTGTCGTAGACATGCTGGAGCGTGGCGCGCAGGCGCTCCCGCTGGAGCGCCTCCAGCTCCTCGCGGGACATGAGCTCCGCCGCGTCGCGCACGCCTGTCCGCATGCCGGCCCCCAGGCCCGCCCGCGCGTCCGTCATCGTCTCCCCCTGCCTCGCCGTGACCCCGAGTGCCCGACCGATCGTTCGGTAGATTCGATGGGATCAAGTATCCAGGGTCACGGCCGGGCGTCAAGGGCTCTTGAGAGTGAACGCCGGAAAGAGGCGCCCCGCGAAGCGGCGCTCGAAGCCGTCGCCCACGTCGGCCGTGACGGTGTGGTCGTAGCCGCCGTCCCGCTCGGCCGTGAGCGTCAGCCGGGCGCTCCCACCCGCCGCCACGGTGGCCCACTGTCCGTCGGAGACCTTGAAGACGACGGGTGCGCCACCGCCGTTGGTCAAGGTCAGACGCAGCGTCCCGGGCACGGCGGGATCAGGCGTCACGGCCGCCTCCGGGTGCCCCTTGGTGCCGTCCGACCAGGTGCGGACGTCGCCCTTGAAGCCGCGCAGATAGCCGTCGGGGCCGTGGAGGTCGACGTCGTACTTCCCGCCGCCGTAGGTCAGGGCGCTGAAGTAGTCGCTCGCCTCGCCGCCCACCGGAACGGTGTAGTGCCACGCCGCGTAGGCACGGTAATTGACCGTGTAGGCGCTGAAACCGGCGCCGAGCGTACCGGTGTTGACCACCTTGAACCACAGCCTGCCGATGGCGGTGTCGGTCCAGGACGTGGTGTCGAAGCCGTAGCCCGTGCGGCGGGCGGGCCGGGTGCCGGGCTCCTGCGCGGGCTGCGGCGGGTCGGCCGGGGGCCGGGCCTCGGGGAGGGAGTGCTGCCGGTCGCAAGCGGCGACGAGCGCGGTGGTGTCCGGCAGCGCGGGGAAGGAGACGTTCTTCGAGGCGAAGTCGAAGGCGCTCATCAGATCGCCGCACACGGTGCGCCGCCAGGCGGAGATGTTGGGCTCCTTGACGCCCGTCCAGTTCTCCAGGAACCGCAGCGGCGAGGTGTGGTCGAGGACCTCGGAGTGGACGTACCCGCCCCGGCTCCACGGCGAGATCACCGTCATCGGCACCCGTGGCCCCAGCCCGATCGGCGCGCCGCCCACGAACTCGTCCGGCGTGCCCGCCGGGGGGACCGGCGGGGCCACGTGGTCGAAGAAGCCGTCGTTCTCGTCGAAGTTGAGGAACACCACCGTCCTGGCCCAGACCTCGGGACGGGCGGCCAGCGACGTAAGGACGTACTTCGCCGTGAAGTCCGCGCCGTACGCGGGCGGGTAGGCGGGGTGCTCCGACTGGCTCTCGGGGGCGACGACCCAGCTGACCGCCGGGAGCCGGCCCGCCGCGACGTCCTGGGCGAAGGCGTCGGCGGGGCGGCGCAGCATGCCGTTGTCGTACAGGGACGAGCCGGGCTTGGCGGCGCGGAACCGGGTGAACCAGGCCAGGGGGTTGTCGTCGTAGTTGTCCTGCTGTTGGTAGACGCGCCAGGAGATCCCGGCCGCCTCCAGGCGTTCGGGGTAGGTCGTCCAGGAGTAGCCTTTCTCGGAGTTGTCGGTGACGGGCCCGCCCTGCTTGCCGCCCGGGTCGACCGTCCCCGTCCACTGGTAGAGCCGGTTGGGGTTGGTGGGGCCCTGGACCGAGCAGAAGTACTGGTCGCAGATGGTGAAGGACTCGGCCAGCGCGAACTGGAACGGGATGTCCTCGCGCCGGTAGTGCCCCATGGTCCAGGCGCTCTTGGCGGGGATCCAGTTGTCGTAGCGGCCGCCGTTCCAGGCGCGGTGGGTGCCGGACCAGCCGTGGTCGAGGTCGCGGACCCGCTGGGCGTCGGTGGTGGCCGTGTCCAGGTGCCAGGGCCGCACCACCCGCCCGCCGAGCGGGCCGAGCGTCGTCTGTCTCAGCACGTCGGAGCCGTCCGGGAAACGGAGCAAGGAACGGTCGCCGAAGCCGCGTACGCCCTTGAGGGTGCCGAAGTAGTGATCGAAGGAACGATTCTCCTGCATCAGGATGACGACATGCGCGACATCGTCGAGCGTGCCGGCGGGAGAGGTCGCCGCCATCGCCTGCTGGAGCGACGAGGGCAGCGCCGAGCTCAGGGCCGTGGCGGCGCCGGTGGCCGCGGCCGCGCCGAGGAAACCGCGACGGGTCAGGGGAGTCATGGGATCTCCTGGGACCGGGGAAAGGGACGGGCGCGTTCAGTGAAGGGCGCCGGGATGACCACCCGCCGCATCCGAGGTGTCCGGCGGCCCAAGAGACGGTGTGGGATGGGTCGGCCGCCCGGACTCAGCCCTGAGCACCCTTCTCCGCCGCCCCGTCGGCGGGACGCTCAGCTCCGGATCCCCGCTCCGCCGCCGCCCGCGCCCAGCGGTAGTCCGCCTTGCCGCTCGGCGAGCGCTCGACGCGCTCCGTCAGCACCAGGCCCCGCGGCACCTTGTATCCCGCCAGCCGCGCCCGGCAGTGCGTCTGGAGCGCGTCCAGGGTCGGGGGCTCCATCCCCTCCCGGGGCTGGACGACCGCCGTGACGCGCTGGCCCCAGCGGGCGTCCGGAACGCCCGTGACCAGCACGTCGTAGACGGCCGGGTGGGCCTTGAGGACCTGTTCGACCTCCTCCGGGAAGACCTTCTCGCCGCCCGTGTTGATGCACTGGGAGCCGCGCCCGAGGACGGTCACCACCCCGTCGGCGTCCACGGTCGCCATGTCGCCGAGCAGCACCCAGCGTTCCCCGCCGGAGGTGAAGAAGGTCTCGGCCGTCTTCACCGGGTCGTTGTGGTAGCCGAGCGGCACGTGCCCGCGCTGGGCGACGCGGCCCGGCACGCCCGGGGCGACCGGCCGGTGGGTCACCGGGTCCACCACGGTCGTACGGTCGTTGACGCGCAGCCGGAAGCCCCGCTCGGGCCCGGAGTCCTCGGTGGCGGTGCCGTTGAAACCCGACTCCGAGGAGCCGAAGTTGTTGACGATCCGCACCCCGGGCAGCAGCGCCGTGAACCGCTCGCGTACAGCCTCCGACAGCACGGCCCCCGAGCTGCTGACGCTGAGCAGCGACGAGCAGTCGGTTCCCCGCAGCGGGCCAGCCAGGGTCTCCGCCAGGGGGCGCAGCATCGCGTCGCCGACCAGGGAGACGTTGGTGACCCGCTCCCGGGCGATCGTGCGCAGCACCTCCTCCGGGACGTACTTGCGGTGCAGGACCACCTTCTGTCCGAGGAGGTGGGCGATGAGCGCGGTGAGCGTGGACGTGCCGTGCATCAGCGGCGCGGTGGGGAAGAAGACCAGGCCCTCGCCGCCCGCCGCCACGCGCTCGGCCACCTCCTCCGGCCGCTCGACCGGCTCGCCCGTCGGCGCGCCCCCGCCGAGCCCGGAGAAGAACAGGTCCTCCTGCCGCCACACCACGCCCTTGGGCATCCCGGTGGTGCCGCCGGTGTAGACGATGAACCGGTCGTCGCCCGAGCGCGGGCCCACGGTGCCGCGCACGGCGGAGCCGGACGCCTCGGCGTCGGCGAGGTCCACCGGGGTGACGGCCGGTTCCGGGGCGCCGGCGGGCGGCGGCCCCACCCGGACGAGGTGCCGCAGCCGCCCCCCGGACCGGGGGAGGGCCGCCGCCACCCGTGCGGTGAAGGAGCCGTCGAAGACCAGCGCGACCAGGTCCGCGTCACGATAGAGGTAGGCCAGCTCGTCCTCGACGTAGCGGTAGTTGACGTTGACCGGTACCGCCCGGACCTTCAGGCAGGCCCAGAGCGTCTCCAGGTACGCCACGCCGTTGTAGAGGTGCAGCCCCACGTGGTCGCCCGGGCCGACGCCGCTGCCGAAGAGGTGGCCGGCGAGCCGGCCCGCCGCCGTGTCCAGCTCCTCGTACGTCAGCCGGCGCTCGGCGCCGCCGCCGGGGAGGTCGAGGTGGACGAGGGCCTCCCTGGCGGGGACCACGTCCACGACCGACTCGAGGAGATCCGCGAGGTTGTAGTCCACGGCGGTCATTAGAGCGCCGGGGCGCGGCGACCGGAAGGGCCACGACCCAAGAAATCTGACGATCAGTCAGAAAACTATTGAACCGTGCCCCCGCCTCCTGCACGCTGTTCCGGTCCTCGCAACCGGAGAAGAACCACGACGGGAGGTCCGCCATGGGCGGGACCGAGCACCTCACCGTGGAGCGCGTCGGCGCCACGCTCGTCCTCACCCTCGACCGGCCGGAGGCGAGGAACGCGCTGTCCCTGCCGATGCTCGCCGGCCTCCACGACGCCTGGCTGCTCGCCGACGCCGACGACGGCGTCCGCTCGGTCGTCCTGACCGGCGCGGGCGGCGCGTTCTGCTCCGGCATGGACCTCAAGGCGCTCGCGGACCGACGGGATCCGGACGACCCCGTCCGCGCCCGCTTCAAGGCCGACCCCGACCTCCACTGGAAGGCCATGCTTCGCCACCACCGGCCCCGCAAGCCCGTGATCGCCGCCGTCGAGGGCCCCTGCGTCGCGGGCGGCACCGAACTCCTCCAGGGCACCGACATCCGCATCGCGGGCGCCGGCGCCGTCTTCGGCCTCTTCGAGGTCCGCCGCGGCCTCTTCCCCATCGGCGGCTCCACGGTCCGGCTGCCCCGGCAGGTCCCCCACACCCACGCCATGGAGATGCTGCTCACCGGACGCCCCTACACCGCCGCCGAAGCCGAGCGCATCGGCCTCATCGGCCACGTCGTCCCCGACGGCACCGCCCTCGAACGGGCCCTCGCGACCGCCGAACTCGTCAACGCCAACGCCCCGCTCGCCGTCGAGGCCGTCAAGGCCTGCGTCCACGACGCCGCGGCCCTCCCCGAACCCGACGCGCTCGCCCTCGAACTCGAACGCGGCCGGCCCGTCTTCGACACCGCCGACGCCCAGGAAGGCGCCCGCGCCTTCGCCGAGAAGCGCCCCGCCGTCTTCCGCCGCGCCTGACGAGGAGGCGAACCGATGCCGGAACAGCTCACCGCGCCCCTCGTCGTCTCCTTCCCCTTCACCCGGTCCCTCGGCCCCGTCCAGAGCGCCTTCCTCACCGGCCTGCGCGAACGCGTCGTCCTCGGCGTCCGCGCCCACGACGGCCGCGTGCTCGTACCGCCCGCCGAATACGACCCCATCACCGCCGAGGAGATCCGCGAACTCGTGGAAGTGGGCACCACCGGCACGGTCACCACCTGGGCCTGGAACCCCGCCCCCCGCCCGAACCAGCCGCTGGCCACCCCCTTCGCCTGGGTGCTCGTACGCCTCGACGGCGCCGACACCGCCCTCCTCCACGCCCTCGACGTCCCCGGCTCCGAAGCCGTCCGCACCGGCGCGCGCGTCCGCGTCCGCTGGGCGGCACAGCGCACCGGAGCCATCACCGACATCGCCTGCTTCGAGCCCCACGACGGACCGGAAACCGGCCACGCCACCCCGCACGACGGCACGTTCAGCGACCCCGTCACCAGCCTCACCGCCCCCGCCCGCCTCGACTACACCTACACACCCGGCCGCGCCCAGACCCGCCACCTCGGGAACCTCGCCCGCCGTCTCCTCACCGGCGAACGCTGCCCTTCCTGCCGCAAGGTCCACGTACCGCCGCGCGGTGCCTGCCCCACCTGCGGAGTCGCCGCCACCGAGCAGGTCGTCGTCGGCCCCCGCGGCACGGTCACCACCTTCTGCGTCGTCAACATCAAGGCGAAGAACCTGGCCATCGACGTGCCCTACGTCTACGCCCACATCGCCCTCGACGGCGCCGACCTCGCCCTCCACGGGCGCATCGCCGGCATCCCCTACGACCAGGTGCGCATGGGGCTGCGCGTCGAGCCCGTCTGGCGCGACGGCGACCGCCACCCCGACCACTACCGGCCCACCGGCGAACCCGACGCCGACTACGACACCTACAAGAGGCTGCTGTGACCAAGAGGCTGCCGTGACCAGGAGGCCGCTGTGACGCCGCGCCCCCGCGACGTGGCCGTCGTCGCCTTCGCCCAGAGCGACCACCGCCGCGCCACCCCCGGGCTCTCCGAGACGGAACTGCTCCTCCCCGTCCTGCGCGAGGTCCTCGACCGGGCCGGACTCGCTCCCGGCGAGGCCGACTTCACCTGCTCCGGCTCCAGCGACTACCTCGCCGGCCGGCCCTTCTCCTTCACCCTCACCCTCGACGGCGTCGGCGCCTGGCCCCCGATCGCCGAGTCCCACGTCGAGATGGACGGGGCCTGGGCCCTGTACGAGGCCTGGGTGAAGATCCTCACCGGCGAGGCGGACACCGCACTCGTCTACGCCCACGGCAAGTCCTCCGCGGGCGACGTCCGCGACGTCCTCACCCGCCAGCTCGACCCCTGCTACCTGGCACCCCTGTGGCCGGATTCCGTCTCGCTGGCCGCCCTCCAGGCCCAGGCCCTCATCGACGCCGGAGAGACCGACGAGGACGACCTCGCCGCCATCGCCGCCCGCAACCGCGCGGCCGCCACCGGCAACCCCCATGCCCAACTGCGCGGCGCCGTCCCCCACGGCGACTACGTCGTACGCCCCCTGCGCACCGGCGACTGCCCGCCCGTCAGCGACGGCGCCGCGGCCGTCGTCCTCGCCGCGGGCGAACGCGCCCGGCGGATGTGCCGCCGGCCCGCCTGGATCCGCGGCATCGACCACCGGATCGAACCCCACGACCCGGGCCGGCGCGACCTCACCGACTCGCCCTCCACCCGCCTGGCCGCCGAACGCGCCGGGGCCTTCGACGCGCCCGTCGACACCGCCGAACTCCACGCGCCCTTCACCGCCCAGGAAGTGATCCTGCGCAAGGCGCTCCGCCTCACCGGCGACGTCCGCGTCAACCCCTCCGGCGGCGCCCTCGCCGCCCACCCCCTCATGGCCGCCGGGCTCGTCCGCATCGGCGAGGCCGCCGCCCGTATCCACCGGGGCGAGTCCCATCGGGCCCTCGCCCACGCCACCTCCGGCCCCTGCCTCCAGCAGAACCTCGTCGCCGTGCTGGAAGCCGAGCTGGAAGGAGAACCCGCGTGAGCAAGGAACCCGTGGCCGTCGCCGGCATCGGACAGACCCACCACGCCGCCGCCCGCCGGGACGTCTCCCTCGCCGGACTCGTCCGCGAGGCCGCCCGGCGCGCCCTCGACGACGCCGCCCTCACCTGGACCGACATCGAAGCCGTCGTCATCGGCAAGGCCCCCGACTTCTTCGAGGGCGTCATGATGCCCGAGCTCCACCTCGCCGACGCCCTCGGCGCGGCCGGCAAACCCGTCCTGCGCGTCCACACCGCCGGCTCCGTCGGCGGCTCCACCGCCCTCGTCGCCGCGAACCTCGTCGCCGCCCGCGTCCACCGGACCGTCCTCGCCCTGGCCTTCGAAAAGCAGTCCGAGTCCAACGCCATGTGGGGCCTCTCCCTGCCCGTCCCCTTCCAGCCACCCCTCCTGGCCGGCGCGGGCGGCTTCTTCGCCCCGCACGTCCGCGCGTACATCCGCCGCACCGGCGCCCCCGCCGGCACCGGCACGCTCGTCGCCCACAAGGACCGCCGCAACGCCCTGAGGAACCCCTACGCCCACCTCCACGAACACGGCCTCACCCTGGAGGCGGTGCGCTCCTCGCCCATGCTCTGGGACCCCATCCGCTACTCGGAGACCTGCCCCTCCTCCGACGGGGCCTGCGCCATGGTGCTCACCGACCGCGCCGGCGCCGCCCGCGCCCCGCGGCCGCCCGCCTGGGTGCACGGCGGGGCCATGCGCAGCGAACCCACCCTCTTCGCGGGCAAGGACTTCGTCTCCCCGCGCGCCGGCCGCGACTGCGCCGCCGACGTCTACCGCCAGGCCGGGATCACCGACCCCCGCCGCGAGATCGACGTCGCCGAGCTGTACGTCCCCTTCAGCTGGTACGAGCCGATGTGGCTGGAGAACCTCGGCCTCGCCGCCGAGGGCGAGGGCTGGAAGCTCGTCGAGTCCGGCGCCACCGAACGGGACGGCGACCTTCCCGTCAACCCCTCGGGCGGGGTCCTGTCCACCAACCCCATCGGGGCCTCCGGCATGCTCCGCTTCGCCGAGGCCGCGCTCCAGGTGCGGGGCGCGGCGGGGGAGCACCAGGTGCCCGGCGCGCGCAGGGCCCTCGGGCACGCCTACGGCGGCGGCGCCCAGTTCTTCGCCATGTGGCTCGTCGCCGCCGCCCCGCCCACCGGATGAGGCCGGATCCGGGGGCCTGTCGGGCACCGGCCGCGCTCGCTAGTGTGGGCGGCGACGACGAGCCGGAAGGGGTACGGACGTGGCGGACAGCACGACCGAACAACTGGCGGGCGACATGAGGCCGGAGCTCGACCTCGCCACGGCCACGTGGCAGTCGAGCGACCGGGGGAGCCGGGGCAACGTGCAGATCGCCTTCGTGGAGGGCTACATCGCCCTGCGGGACCGCAGGGACCCCGACGTCCCGGCGGTGATCTTCTCACCGGGCGAGTGGCGGGCGTTCATGCTGAGCGCGCGGGCCGGGGAATTCGACCTCACCTGACCGGGCGCGCCGGAGCGGCCGGCTCCCCGTGAAGGGACCCGCCCGACGGGTTCCCCGGCGGCACGGCGCCGCGGCGGGCACGTACGATGTGGGCATGTCCTTCCTCCGCCGCCGCAGCGCCGCCACCCCCACCGGGCCGGACTTCGACGTCCTCGCCATGGACCCCGGTGACTGGCCGGGTGATCTCGGTGCCGGGCTGCTCCCCGCGCCCGACGGCAGCTGCCAGGGGGTCTTCCTCCGCTACGACCTGTTCGGCGGCCGCGGTCCCGCGATGATCATCGGCAATCTGCCCGAGGGGTCCCCGGCCCGGGAGCTCGGCGAGGGCCAGGTGCCCTTCGAGGTGGCCCAGCTGCTGGCCGCCCTCGGCAACGACGAGCCGGTCCAGGTGGTGGAGACCGAGGACGTGCCCGTCATGCACGAGGACAACCTCCTCATCGTGCGCCGCCTGAAGTGCTCCGAGAGCCGGATCTCCTGCACCCAGTTCGACCGCAGCGACGGCGTCCTCGTCACCATCGCCAGCTGGGACCGGCCGATCACGGACGACCTCTACCAGCTGCTGAAGCCCCTTCCGGCGGAGATGTTCCAGGCCGGTTAGGACGCCAGGCCGGTTGGGATCGCCACCGGCCCCACGGATCAGCGGAGCCCGGCACGCCGTCGCGTGCCGGGCTCCCGCCGTGCCGGGCCGCTACCACCGGGAGGAGTGGACCTCCACGTCGGCGGCCTTCACAAAGGCCACCCGGTGCCCGAACTGGATCTCGTAGTAGACGTCCTTGCCCCGGACGATCCGGTGGCCCGCCGGCTCGAAGGTCGCCGCCCACAGGTATTCGCTCGGCGAGGTCGCCCCCACCACGTACGACTGCCCGGCGAGCAGCTTGTACGGCAACGGCGTCACGGTCTGCACCGGAACGCCCGCCGGATAGGCCTCCTTCTCCGGGTAGGCGCGCCCGTACACCGGGATCTCGGCCAGGCCCTCCCTCGGAGTGATCAGCCGGCCGTGGGCGCCCACCGCCGTCGGATCCCACCAGGGGTTGCGGAACCACGCCTTCTGGCCCAGGTACCAGATCGCCGTCCAGCCGCCCTGCCGGTCGGCCACGGCGAACTGCTGACCGGTGGAGGCCCGGGCACCCGTGTCGTTGACGTCGATCGTCGACGGGCTGCCGTCCGGGCGCAGACCGATGTCCCGGATCAGCGGGGCGTCCTCGCGCGGGGCGGTGTGCAGCCGCACGGCACCCGAGCCGTGGGGGGAGCACTTCTCGCCCGGCTTGGCGCAGCCGGTGTAGACCGGCTGGTGGTCCTCGTAGTCGGGCGCGATGGTGACCATCCCGCTGAGGGGACTGGCGTCCGCCTCGAAGGGCTGGCCCATCAGGTCGAAGTAGTGCGCCCAGTCCCAGTACGGCCCGGGGTCGGTGTGCATGCCCCTGATGGTCGACGGGACGGTGCCCGGGACGTTGTCGTGGCCCAGGATGTGCCGGCGGTCCAGCGGGATGTCCAGCTTGTCCGCCAGATACTCCACCAGCCGGGCCGACGTGCGGTACATCTCCTCGGTGTACCAGGCGTCGGGCTGGGCCAGGAAGCCCTCGTGCTCGATGCCGACGGACTTGGCGTTCACGTACCAGTTCCCCGCGTGCCAGGCGACGTCCTTGGTGGGAACGTGCTGGGCGATGTGGCCGTCCCCGGAGCGCACGGTGTAGTTCCAGGAGACGTACGCCGGATCCTTGATCAGCTTGATCGTCGTCTCCCACGTCCCCTCGGTGTCGTGGATGACGATGAAGTCGACCTTCTGCGAGGCGGGCCGGTCGGCGAGGTCGTGATTGCCGTAGTCCTTGCCCTCCAGCCGCTGGTACGGCGCCGGGATCGACTCGCAGGCCACCGACTCCGGGCACTCGGTGCCCCGGGAGGGGGCCGTGCCGAGCCCCAGCCGTCGCACCTGCTCGGCGTGGGGGGCGACCCGGGGGGCGGCGGGCAGGACGACCGTCTGGCCGCTGTCGGTGGTGCGCCGCTGTCCCTTGCGGATGACGTCGAAGACGTCGTTGGCGAAGGTGGTCGCCGTGGCGGCGTCGGTGGCGCCGGAGTAGCCGGCCACCGCCGCGTACCAGTCGGCGGCGTCACCGCTCAGCGGCAGGCCGAGGCGCTTCTGCTCGGCGGCCAGCAGGGCCGCGCCACCCTGGAGGTTGGCGGCGGTGCTCGCGCGCAGCTCCTTGGGGGAGCGCCCGGTCAGCTCGGCGGCCCGCGCCAGGGTGCGCAGCCGGGCCGGGAGGGCGGCGGGCGCGGGGACGTCCATCGCGCGGCGGCTCGCGGCGCGCGGGCGGGCGAGATCACCCCGGGCGTCCTCGCCGGGGTCGCTGTGGTGGGGGGCGGCGGCCAGGGCGGTGGCGGCGTCGGTGAGATGCATCGGGCCGTAGCCGGCGGTGACGCTGGGGGCGCCGCCATGGCTGTCCCAGCGGGACTCCAGATAGGAGACGGCGAGCAGCACACTGCCGGGTACGTGGTAGCGGGCGGCCGCCTGGGCGAACTCCCGCTGGAGCGCGCCGGCGGCGGGTTTGCCCGCCGTGGCGGCCGGGCCGGCCGTGGCCATCGGCAGGAGCAGGGCCGCCGAGGCGACCGCACCGAACACCCGGGTCCGGTGGCTTCTTCGTCTGCCGGTCCTCGCGTTCCGTCGTGACTCCGGTACGGATCCTCGCAATGCGGCCTCCTCGGGACGGGCCGTGCCGAGCGCTTGGACTGCTGATGGACCGAACTTACCAAGAGCAAAGCCCCGGCAGACGATCCGTCAATATGACTGGAGTGGCGCTCATCAGACTGAGTGGCTGGCGCAATCCACGTCAACGCCCGCGCCGGGGGTTTCCCGACGCGGGCGAGGGAACGCACCGGAGCCGTGCTCGCCCGTCCGGGCGAGCACCGACACGCCGTAAGTCGGCGGAACGGCGTGTCGGTGCGGCCCCTCAGCGTGTACCGACGGCGGCCCGGACGGCCCGGCGGGCCATCGCGCAGTCGTCGTGGAGCCGACGGAGAAGGAGTCGCTGCTCCTCACCGGACTCGGGGGTGCTGCCGGGCGGTGCGGGCTCGTGCATCGAGCGCTGCACGGCCGTCTCGTACGTCCTGATCTCCCGGGTGAGGACCAGCATCAGGTTGACCAGGAAGGCGTCCCGGGCGGTCGTCCCCGCCTGCTGGGCGTGCTGGCTGATCTGACGCCGTGCCAGGGGGGCGTCGCCGAGGACGGTCCACAGCGTCGCCAGGTCGTACCCCGGCAGGTACCAGCCGGCGTGGTCCCAGTCGACGAGCACCGGCCCGGCGGGGGAGAGCAGGACATTGGACAGCTGGGCGTCGCCGTGGCAGAACTGCCCCTGGACATGGGCCAGGCCGTGGAGCAGCTTCTGGAGATCGCCCATATCGCGGTCGGTCAGCAGACCGAGCTCGTGATAGCGGGCGATGCGCTTTCCGTAGTCCAGCGGCATGTCGAACATCCCGGCGGGCGGCCGCCAGAGGTTGACCCGGCAGATCGCGCCGAGCGCCGCCCGGACGTCCGCGCGGGGCAGGGTGTCCACCGGGTGCCGCTGGGTGGCGGCGGGCCGGCCGGGCATCCGCTCGATGACCAGGGTGCAGTGCTCCGGATCGGCGGCGATGAGCCGCGGGACCCGGACCGGGGGGCGATGCCGGACAAACGCCCGATATGTGGCTATTTCATGACGGAATCGCTCGGCCCATGCGGAGGAATGATCCAGTAAACACTTCGCCACGGCCGTACTCCGACCGGTGGTGCCGACCAGGAGGACGGAGCGCCCGCCCCGGCGCAGCACCTGGACGGGGTTGAACTCGGGGCAGATGCGATGGACCGATGAGATCACCGTGCGCAGCTGCGCGCCCTGGGGGCCGGACAAGTCGATTCTCCCGCTGAGCGGTTGGGTGCCCGGCCCCGGGGCCCTCCGCGCCCGCCCGCCCCCGAACGCGGCCCCCACGGCGTGGGACGGATCGAGGTACGGGCCGCCGCCGCTCTGCTGGGGGCGGAGCGGCCGGGGCGGAGCGGACACGGAGGTCGAGGCTGCATACATGAGCGGAACAGGTCCCTTCGTGTCGGCGAATTGCGGCGCTACCCGGTCCCCGGTCCCTTGGGCACCCTGGGGAATGCGGCCGGGTTGCCGGGTGGCCGGGGTTGCGCGTTCCTACATCACACCCGATCGCGGGTGGCACACCATCTGGCGCACCCTGGCGAACCCTGGCGAATACTCGCTTGGCCCATGACGGCCCGAGTACCTTCAAGTCAGCCGAGGAACCTGGGGGCTTGACGTGACGAGGGAACCCAACACCCGCCTCGCGGACCTGTTCGGCCTGGCCGGCTGGTCCAAGGGCGAGCTCGCGAGACTCGTGAACCGGCAGGCGGCGGCCATGGGCCATCCGCAGCTGGCGACCGACACCTCGCGGGTGCGGCGTTGGATCGACATGGGGGAGTCCCCTCGCGATCCCGTGCCCAAGGTGCTGGCCGCCCTGTTCACCGAGCGACTCGGCCGTGTCGTGACCATCGAGGACCTCGGGTTCGGCCGGCGCGGGCGCGCCGGCAAGGCGCAGACCCCTGACGGGCTGCCCTGGCCGCCCGAGCGGACCGCCGCGGTCCTCACCGAATTCACGGGAATGGACCTCATGCTCAACCGACGCGGCTTGGTGGGCGCGGGCGCCGCGCTCGCCGCAGGCTCAGCAATCAGCGGCGCGATGCACGACTGGCTCCACATGGACCCGGTCCTGGCCTCCGACGCCCCGCACTTCGACGATCCCCTGCGCGTCAAGGCCGCGCAGGCGGACCCCGCCGCCTTCGACCGCTACGAGGCGGCCCCGGTCGGCTCCCTCGAGATCGACGCGCTGGAGCACTCGGTCGAGATCTTCCGGGTCTGGGACGCCCAGCGCGGTGGCGGGCTCCAGCGCAAGGCCGTCGTCGGCCAGCTCAACGAGGTGGGCGGCATGCTCTCCTACCGCCACCCCGACCACCTCCAGCGCAGGCTGTGGGGTGTCGCCGCCAATCTGGCGGTGCTGGCCGGCTGGATGTCCCACGACGTGGGCCTGGAGCCCACGGCCCAGAAGTACTTCATCATCGCCGCCCACGCGGCCCGGGAGGGCGGGGACCGCCCGAGGGCCGGCGAGGCCCTCTCCCGCTGCGCCCGTCAGATGGTCCACCTGGGCCGGCCGGACGAGGCGATGGATCTGATGAAGCTCGCCAAGTCCGGTTCCGGCCCCGAGACCCTGCCGCGCACCCGGGCGATGCTCTACACGGTCGAGGCCTGGGCCCAGGCATCGATGGGGCGCGGCCAGGCCATGCGGCGGACGCTCGGCGAGGCCGAGGATCTCTTCGTCGCCGACAAGGGGGACGTCGCCCCGCCGAGCTGGATGCAGATGTTCGACGAGGCGGATCTCCACGGAATGCAGGCCCTGGCCTACCGCACCCTCGCCGAGCACGATCCCACGGCCGCCCCAGTCGCCCAGCAGCACGCCAAGCGGGCGCTGGAGCTGCGCGGGGGGCAGCGCCAGCGGTCGATGATCTTCGACTACATCTCCATGGCGTCCGCCTGTTTCATCGGCAACGACCCCGAGCAGGCCGACACCTTCGCCCGGATGGCGCTCACCACGATCAATGAGACGTCCTCCCACCGCACCTGGGACCGGCTGCGGGAGATGTACCGGCTCACCGGGAAGTACGCGGACTACCCCGCCCTCTCGCCGCTGCGGGAGGACATCCAGCGGGCCCTGTCCAAGGCTCCGGGGAAGAACCGCCCGACGGCCGTATGACCCGAGCCGCCGGCCGGAAGTCAACCATGAGCCCCATGAGGCCATGAGCCCCATGAGGCCATGAGCCCTATGAGCCGAGCCCTATGAGCCGATGCGGGCGATCAGTACGCACGCGTCGTCCTCACGCTCCTTGTCGCCGAACTCCTCCAGTACCGCCCGCAGGCAGTCCTGAGCGGTGTCCGCCATGGCGAATCGCGGCGCGAGCTCCAGCAGCCGCCGGGCACCGGCCCGGTCCGCCAGCCCCTCGGTGTGGAGCAGCAGCACATCGCCGGGCAGCAGCCGCTCCTCGGTCTGCGCGTAGGCGGCATCCGTCATCGCGCCGAGCAGGACGCCCTCCGGCGGCCGCAGCGCCCGGCCCGCCCCGTCGCGGAAGAGCAGCGGGGCGGGGTGGCCGGCCTGGGACCACAGGAGGGTGCCGGAGGCGGGCTCGTAGCGGCAGCAGACCGCGCTGCCCAGGGCGGGCTGGGCGGAGGATTCCAGGAGGTGATTGAGCCAGCCCATCAGGGGGCCGGGCTCGGCCCCGGAGACCGCCATGCCGCGCACCGCGCCCAGCAGCATGGCCATGGTCGAGGTGGCGGCCACCCCCCGGCCGGCAAGGCCGCCGACGGTCAGCAGCGTCCGGCCGCCGGGCAGCTCCATCGCGTCGAACCAGTCGCCGCCGATGAGGCTGCTGGTCGAGGACGGGAGGTAGTGCCCGGCCAGGTCGAGGACGCCCCCGCCCGGGGCCGCGGGGCCGGCGGGGACGCTCTGCGGGAGCCGCAGGGAGCCGCGCCACGGTGGCAGCACGGCTTCCTGCAACTCGACCGCAAGCCGGTGCTCGGTCCGGGCGGCATCCCGCCGGCGGTGCGCCGAGTCACGGGTCTCGTGCACCTCCCGGCGGAAGCGCCGCAGATCGCTGACGTCCCGCAGCACGGCCCACATGGAGCTCGTGCAGCCGTCGGCGTCGAGCACCGGCTCGCCCATCATGTGCACCGTGCGCACGGCGCCGTCGTCGCCGCGCACGATGCGGAACTCCCCGTCGATCGGCTTCCCGTCCACCAGGCAGTCGGTGACCATCGTGGTCAGCAGCCCGGTGTCCTCCTCCAGGAGGGTGGAGGGGAGCTCGTCGAGGGTCAGCGCGCCGTCCTCGGGGCGGCGGCCGAAGAGCGCGAAGAGCTCGTCGGTCCACGCCACCTCGTCGGTCAGCAGGTTCCACTCGGCGCTGCCCGCCCTGCCGGGCGTCGCCGGGCCGCTCCCGGCCGCGAGGCCGTCCCCGTCCGCGCCGTCGTCCTCGGCGACGCGCGTGGCCGTGCCGGCACCCCGGGTCGCCGTGCCGCCCTCCGCGCCGACGGAGGCGGCCGTGCCGCTCCCCGCCCCGGCGTACCGGGAGGTGGGCAGGCCCGCGCGGAGCTGGCCCAGCTGCTCGCCGAGATCGTCCGCGTGGTGGGCTGCCAGCTCGCACAAGGCGCGCTGCCAGTGGAGCCGGGGGTCGTCCGAGGTCTCCGCGCTCGCCACCGCCTCCCGGCGCACGGCGTCGATGCCGCCTCTGAGCCGCCGCGTCTGCGAGATGAGCGCGTCCACCTGGCCGCGCTCGGGCGGCTCGGCGGCGGGACGGTCCGCGGACTGTGGGGACGGCATCACGTACTCCGATACAGGCGGGGCGCGGCCGGCTCCGGGGATCCGCTGGAGCGGCCGGCAGGACTGCTGTCACGACTGTGGCACAGGGAGCGACGGGCTGTAAGGGCTTTGGCAATACCCGATACGGTGGTGCTTGAGGCATATGCCGACGGCATGGGTGGGACATTTCCGGCGGCACTCCGCGGAACCCACCGCTCCGGGTAGGCTGCGGCGCTTGGGAGTACCCGAGTTTCCACAGTTCACCAGGCATAGCACAGGTGGACACCGGCAAGAATGCCGTCCGGAAGGAAATCCCGTTGCCAGCCGACTCCTCGCACCGGATGCTGACCCCATGTTCGATCCAGACATAGCGCCCAGCGGCACCCTGCTCGGCCTCCTCCAGCGAGGCCGCGGCGACGGGACCCTGCATGCCCTCGCGGCGCCGCGGGCCGAGGCGCTCGCGGCGCTGAACCACTGCGTGCTCCGCGACCCCCGCCGCGACTGGCAGGTGGAGAACCGCTCCCTCTACTACGCGCGCCTCTATCTGGACCTCGGCGGCAGGCTCGGCGAGATCGAACAGCACCTCTTCCACCCGGACGACCTGATCGACACCTCCGAGGAGCGCACGGGCCTCGCCCTGGCCGTCCTCGGCCACCTCGCCTCCTACGGCCGCGACGACGCCCTCGTCCTGCTGCGCCGCTACGCCGCCACCGGCGGGAACTGGGCCTGGGCCCTCGACGAGCTGGCCCTGCGCGACGACGACGCCGGGCTGCGCGCCCTGGCCGCCCCCGTCCTCGCCCGCTTCCCGCACACCCCCGAGGGCGAGGCCGAGCTGGCCGCCGCCGTCCGCGACGCCTTCGAGCCCCGGCCCTGGCGGCTGTGGGCCGACGACCGCCGGGCCCCCGCCACCGCGGCCCGGGTGCGCGCCGCCCGGGAACAGGGCTCGTTCGACCGCTGGCAGCGCCAGCTGCGCCCCACCGGCCCCCGCCCGGGCTGGAGCGTCCGCGAGGTCCTCGACTGGGCCCAGCAGGGCCTCGACGCCCACCCCACCCAGCACCGCCATGTGCCGGCCACCCGCTGCCTGACCGCCGTGGCCGGGCCCGAGGACCGCCTGGAGATCATCGAGGCCGCCGCGTTCGGCCCCGAGGCCGCCCGTGCCACCGCCCTGCGCTACCTCGCCGAGCACCACGACCCCCAGGCCCTCGACCTCATCGAGACGGCCGCCGCCGACCCCGGCGAGCTCGTCTCCTCGGCCGCCGTGACCGCCTTCGAACGGATGCGCAGCACGGCCGCCCTGGAACGGGCCCGCGCCTGGATCCACCGGGGCGACGCGCTGGGCGCGGCCGCGGCCGGGATGCTCGCCTGCCGGGGCGCCGCCTACGACTCCGCGCTCGTCCTCGCCGCCCTGCGCCGCACCGTGCGGACCGAGGGCTGCGACGCGCCCGTCCTGTGGGACCTCGTCGACGGGGCCGGCCGGCTGGCGATCACCTGCGCCGCACCCGTGCTGCGCCACATCTACCGCGAGACGGCCTCGTCCCATCTGCGGGGCCGGGCCGCGCGCGCCCTCGCCGCGACCGACCCCTCCTTCGCGACGGGCTTCGCCGTCGAGTGCCTGTGGGACTGCGAGGAGTCGACGCGGGAGCTGGCCGCCCGCCACGCGACGACGGCCGACGCCCGCGTCGTCGACCAGCTGCGCAGGCTCGCCGCCGATCCGGCCGAGGAGGCGGAGGTGCAGACGGCGGTGCGCAGCCGCTTCGAGCCGGAGGCTCCGACGGTCTGACCCCCGGAGCCGGCACCCCGGCCCGCACCCGGCGACGGACGCGGGCCCCGGTTCCCCGCCGCTCCGCGCGGGCTGCGAAGCTGACGGTATGTCACGATCAGCATCCAGGGGCGTCCCCACCGGGGCCGCCCCCTCCCGCCGCGCCCTGCTCGCCGGAGCCGCCGCGCTCGCCCTGTGGCCCACGGCGGCGATGGCCGCCGAGCCCGCCCGCGCCGCCGGGGGCGCGCCCGTCCGCGTCACGGAGGGGCAGGTCGCCGAGGCCGCCCCGGGCCAGGCGATCCTCTACCCCAGCGTCACCAGCTGTCTCACCGTCACCGTGCGGCTGGGCGGCGGAGCGAAAGTCGGCGCGCACGCCAGTCTGTTCCGGGTGCCCGGTGAGCTGCGCTCGGACGAGATCCTCGGTGCCGTGCGGCGCCGGGTCGCGGGGCGCCGGGTGCTCGCCGTCGAGGTCAGGGGCGCCGTCGGCGCCTGGGACCCCTCGTACTTCACCAAGGCGATCGAGGCTTACGGCGACGGCGAGACCGTGCCCTTCCCGACGCGGCCCGACCCGGAGGGGCTGGCGCGCGCGGTGGCCGCCGGTCTCGGGCTGCCGCAGTCGGTGCGGGTGAGCGTCGAGGACGTGCCCGACGGCGACCAGACGGTCCGCTGACACCGGCCGTCCACCGGGGGCCCGGCGGCCCGGAAAACGGGCGGCCGACCCCGGCCGGTGTGTGTCAAGCTGTGGCGAAGGCCCCTATGACCAGGAGGTTTCAATGGCGGACGACACAAGCGCCCAGGCCCCGGAGGGGCAGGAGGACGACGTGAAGCGCAAGTTCCGGGAAGCGCTGGACCGCAAACGCGGGAAATCGCCGGAAGGCGCCTCCGGCGGCCGGGGCCGTGACGGCTCCAAGATCCATGGCACTCACGGCAAGGCGGGCGGGCAGCGTTCGTTCCGCCGCAAGAGCGGCTGAGCGGCTGACCGCGCCCGGCGGCCCGGCGCCGCGCCCCATGGCCTGACCAGTCCGGGAGCCCGGACTGGTCGGTGCCGTCGGGCGGGACGTCACCCCATGGGGCCGGAGGGCTGCTCGGCCTCGACGCTGCGGGACTGCGGGGGTCGGGCCGGCTGCGGGGGCCGGGCCGGCTGCGGCGGGCGGACGTTCTGCGGGCGCGTCTGCTGGGCGTCCTCCAGCATGCCCTTGCTGACGTTCTTGCAGACGGGCACGGCGCCGGTGTTCTCCACGTACTTCGCCGAGACCCAGGTGTTGCGGTCCCGCAGCAGGTACCAGACGGGGTTGCCCGCGACGTCCTGGGCGTGGGCCTTGCAGCGCAGGGCCACCTGGGTGTGGTACTTTAGCACGCCCTTGACCGCGGAGTCCGTGGTGGGGAAGCCGCGCTCGTTGATGCCCGTGCTGGAGACGACCGCACCGTACGGCCGGATGGGCGGGACCGGCGGCGCATCGGCGGAGTGGGCGGCGGGGGCGGCGGCCAGCAGGGAACCGCCGAGGGTGACGGCCGCGATCACACCGGCCGAGACCCTTCTGCTGCGGATCGCGAGTGTACTGATCATGGGAACTCCCTCGATGCGAAGTGGATCACGCATTGACCGGGTTCCACATGAAATGTCGCCATAAACACAAATCAAGTTGACGGCCCGCATGGACGGCCCGGATGGCTGATCCGGGCGCTCCTCCGGGCGCGTTCGGCGTGCGCCGGCCGTCCGTTCAGTCATCGGTCCGCCGGGCCCGGCTGGGCTGCACCCGCTTGGGCTCGCCCTTCATCTTCGGGTGCTCCGGCGGATAGGGCAGATCGCCCAGGCCGTGCTCCCGCTCGTCGCGCGCGGCCAGCTCCAGGGCCGCCTCCAGGTCGCAGGGCTGTTCGTCCATGCCCGCGTGGAGATCGCCGACCTCCGCGAACCGGGCCGGCATCGTCGCCAGGTCGAAGTCCTCGGGCACGGCATCGGTCAGCTCGTCCCAGCGCAGCGGCGCCGAGACGGGCGCGTGCGGCCGGGGCCGCACGGAGTAGGCGCTGGCGATGGTCCGGTCCCGGGCGGTCTGGTTGTAGTCGACAAAGATCTTTTCGCCGCGCTCCTCCTTCCACCAGGCCGTGGTGATCCGCTCCGGCGCGCGGCGCTCCAGCTCCCGGGCGACCGCGATGGCCGCCCGTCGCACCTGGACGAAGGTCCACCGGGGCGCGATCGGCACGAAGACGTGGAGGCCCCGCCCGCCCGAGGTCTTGGGCCAGCCGATCAGATCCAGCTCCGCCAGGACGTCCTTGAGCTCCAGCGCCGCCCGCACCGCGTCGGCGTAGCCGGTGCCCGGCTGGGGGTCGAGGTCGATGCGCAGCTCGTCGGGGTGCTCGGTGTCCGAGCGCCGCACCGGCCAGGGATGGAAGGTCAGACAGCCCAGGTTCGCCGCCCACAGCACGGCGGCCGGCTCGCCCGGGCAGATCTCGTCGGCGTACCGGCCGCTGGGGAAGGCGATGCGCCCGGTCGGGATCCACTCGGGCAGGTTCTTGGGCGCCCTCTTCTGGAAGAACGACTCGCCCTCCACCCCGTCCGGATACCGCTCCAGCGTCGTGGGCCGGTCCTTGAGGGCCCGTACGATGCCGTCGCCGACGCTCAGGTAGTAGCGGGCGAGGTCGTACTTCGTGAACCCGCGCTGGGGGAAGTACACCTTGTCCGGGTTGGACAGCCGTACGGTCCGCTCGCCGACGGTGAGCTCGAGCGCCTCTGCCATGCGTTTCACGCTAGGCCGGGCGGCCGGGCGGCGCCTGTCGGCGGGCGGCCGGGAGGCCCCGCCCGCACAATCACGACCATGGACCTTCCGGTGATGCCCCCGGTCCGGCCGATGCTGGCGAAGACCGCCGCCACCATCCCGCCCGGGATGCAGTACGAGGCCAAGTGGGACGGCTTCCGGGCCATCGTCTTCCGCGACGGCGCAGAGATCGAACTGGGCAGCCGCACGGGCAAACCGCTGACCCGCTATTTCCCCGAGCTCACCGGCGCCCTCCTCGAACAGCTGCCCGCCCGCTGCGTCCTCGACGGGGAGATCGTCATCGCGCGCGGCGGCGGGCTGGACTTCGACGCCCTCCTGGAACGCATCCACCCCGCCGACTCCCGGGTGCGCCATCTGGCGGAGGTCACCCCGGCGAGCCTGATCGCCTTCGACCTGCTCGCCCTCGGCGACGCCTCGCTCCTCGACACCCCGCAGAGCGAGCGCAGGGCGGCCCTCACCGAAGCGCTCCGCGACGCGCGCGCCCCCCTCTTCACCGCGCCCGTCACCCACGACCTCGACGTGGCCCGGGGCTGGTTCGAGCAGTTCGAGGGCGCCGGCCTCGACGGGGTGATCGCCAAGCCGCCCGGGCTGCCCTACCGGCAGGGCGAACGCGTCATGGTCAAGATCAAGCACGAGCGCACCGCCGACTGCGTCGTCGCGGGGCTGCGCCCGCACAAGAGCGGCCCGGTCGTCGGCTCGCTGCTGCTCGGCCTCTACGACGCCGGGGGCAGGCTCCAGCACGTGGGCGTGTGCGCCTCCTTCCCCATGCGCCGCCGCCAGGAGCTGATGGCCGAACTGGAGCCGCTGCGCATGCCGGACGCCACCGGCCACCCCTGGCAGGACTGGGCGGACGCGGAGGCCCAGGCCGCCGGCCGGCTCCCCGGCGGCCCCAGCCGCTGGACCGGCAAGAAGGACCTGTCCTGGACCGCCCTGCGGCCCGAGCGGGTCGTCGAGGTCGCCTACGACCACATGCAGGGGGACCGCTTCCGCCACACCGCCCAGTTCCGCCGGTGGCGCCCGGACCGCACCCCCGAGAGCTGCACGTACGACCAGCTGGAGGAGCCGGTCCGCTACGACCTCGCGCGGGTCCTCGGCGGCGAGCCGGAGCCGCGGTAGACCTTCCGGAGCAACGACGCCCCGTACGGCCGCCCCAATGCACGCCTGACGAGTCGCCATATTTCACGCTGGTACGACCACCTGATACCGGCTTGAAGAGGTGACGCTCATGACCGGTGCCCGTACGGTCCGCTTCCGCGCCGGCGCGCGGTACGGCGCGGCGGTCCTGGTGTGCGCCGGGGCCGTGTGCCTCGCCTGGGGGCCCGGTCCCGCGGCGGCCACGGATTCCGGGGACGGCGCGGACTCGCCGTTCTGGGTCGAACCGTCGAGCCGGGCCGGCAAACAGGCCCGGACCTGGGAGGAACGGGGCCGGGACGAGGACGCCGAGGTGGTGCGGCGCATCGCGGAGCAGCCGACGGCCGTCTGGCTGACGGGCGACGACCCCAGGGCTCAGGCAGCCCGCGTCACCGAGGAGGCCGAGCGCGCCTCCCGGATCCCCCTGCTGGTGGCGTACAACGTCCCGCACCGCGACTGCGGCCAGTACTCCTCGGGCGGCGCGCCCACGGCCGCCGCCTATCGCGCCTGGGTCTCCCGCGTGGCCGCCGGCATCGGCGAGCACCGGGCCTGGGTGGTGCTGGAGCCGGACGCGGTCGCCCAGTGGGCCTCCGGCTGTCTGCCGAAGGCCGCGGCGCGCGAGCGGCTGGGGCTGCTGGCCGAGGCGGTGCGGACGCTCAAGGCCCGGCGGGGGGTGTCCGTGTACGTGGACGCGGGCAACGCGGGCTGGATCTCGGACCAGGCGCTGCTCGCCGGCGCGCTGCGCGGGGCCGGGGTCGGGGCGGCGGACGGCTTCGCGCTGAACGTCTCCAACTTCCATACGACGCCGGTGACGCGGGAGTACGGCGACCGGCTCTCCGCGCGGCTGGGCGGGGCCCACTACATCATCGACACCAGCCGCAACGGGAACGGGCCGCTGAGGAGCGACGAGCCGGGGGCGGAGAGCTGGTGCAATCCGCCGGGGCGGGCGCTGGGCACGCCGCCCACCACGGCGACCGGCGATCCGAGGGTCGACGCGTTCGTGTGGGTCAAGCGGCCGGGGGAGTCGGACGGCAGCTGTCGGGGGGCGCCGCCGGCCGGGCACTGGTGGTCGGAGTACGCGCTGGGGCTGGCGAGGCCGCCGGAGGAGGCGGCGCCCGCGCGGCCGCCGGCGGCGGCCGCGACGACACCGGGCTGACGGGGGCCCGGAGGGACGTCAGCGTACGTACACCCACGCCGCGCGGGACGGCGTGCCCGCGCGGTCCGTCAGGAAGAGCATGTACCAGCCGCCCGGCACCAGCGAGGGGTCCTGAGGGATCGTCACGGCCACCGCCCCGCCGTGGTTGGCCAGGGGCAGTGCCACGGACCGCTGTTCGACGTCCGTCGCGTGGGTCACCGCGCTGGGCCGCATGAGCCGGGCGGTCGCCACCTCGCCCGCGTCGGTGCCCGGCAGGACGAGCGTGGCGCCGTGGGCGGTGCGGAGGGGGCCCGTGGGCGGGGCGGGCCGGTGGGCGCGGTAGAGGTACGGCGGCGTGTACACCTCGATGCGCTTCTCGAAGACCCCCATGCGGGTGTCGTCCTTGTCCGCGAAGAGCGGGTTGGAGCCGAAGACCGCGATCCGCCCGTCGGGCAGCAGCAGGGCCTCCGCGTGGTAGTCGCGGCCGACGGCGGGCGCCGCCGCCGTCTCGAAGGCGCGGGTCCTGGGGTCGTAGAACTGGGCGCGCAGGATGTCCGAGCCGCGCTTGCCCCGGTAGTCGCGGGAGCCGCCAGAGGTGAAGACCCGGTCGTCGGGGGTGAGCACGGCGTTGAGGTAGCGGGTGCCCTGGGGCAGATCGGGCCCGGGGACGTAGTGGGGGGCCGGGGCGCGGAGGTCGGCGATGGCGGTCCGCCCGGTGGACTCGTGCGACTCGCCGACCCCGCCGCCGCCCATGATCATCACCTTGCGGTCCTGAGCCGGGGGCAGCAGCACGGAGGCCGAGGTCTCCGTCATGTCCTGCTCCTCCAGACCGGGTACGGGCACGAAGGCGTTGGTGTCCACGTTCCACAGGCCCGGGGTGCGGCCCGCGTGGGCGGGCCCGTAGCCGGCGTTGGAGCCGGAGTAGAAGAGGCGGCCGCCGGCGGTGAGGAAGAGCGCGGGGTAGGTGGGGAAGTAGCGGTTGGGGCCCGGGGACCATTTGTGGGTCCTGGGGTCGTAGATCTCGTTCTTGCCCGGGATGATCTCGCCCATGTCGTCCAGGCCGGAGACCGCCAGGACCCGGCCGTCCTTGAGGGTGACCAGCGTGGGGTACCAGCGGGCCTCGGACATCGGGTCGACGCGGACGTAGCGCTCGGCGACGGGGTCGAACTCGTAGGCGTCCTTGAGGCCCTGGAAGTCCTTCTTGTCCAGCCCCAGTTTGGCGGCGAGGCCGTAGAGGTCCTGGGCGTCACGGCCGCGCAGCCCCTGGACGCGGTACTGGTCGGCGGTCTGGGTGATGCCCTGCTCCCCGTCGGTGACCGCCTCGACGTAGACGCGGGCCTGGGCGGCGGTGACGGTGACCTTCTTCGGCGCGCGGTCGGTCTGCTCGACGACGTTCTTCTTCGCGCGCGGCACGAGGACGGGCAGCAGCGTGCGGTACCGCTTGCCGGTGGAGCCCACGAACACGGTCCCGGCGGGGAAGGTCCGGGGGGCGTCGGGGTTCTCGTTCTTCACCAGCATCGCGCCGCCGGCCCGTTTCACGTCGCCGGTGAGCTTCTCGTAGCGGGCGGTGCCGCCCGCGACCAGCAGCCGGCCGTCGGGGAGCTGGGCGTGGCCCGAGCAGAACATGTCCTTGGGGGTGTCGATCTCCCGGAAGGTGTTGCGCGCCGGGTCCCACAGGACGCTCTGGAAGGTCCCCGCCCGGAAGTTCTTCTCGTCGTTGCCGGACCCGGCGATCAGCAGCACCTTTCCGGTGCGCAGCAGGGCCGCGTGAATGGCGTTGATCCGGAACCGGGCGGGGACGTCCACCACGTCCCAGTGCCCGTACCGGATCTTGTACGACTCCTGGTTGATCGTGTACTCGTGCCAGGCCCGCTCGGCGAAGCCGGTGGCGGCCGGGCCGTTGGCCGCGATCAGGGCCAGCGCGGCACCGGCGCCCAGCACCGCCTTGCGCGCCTTCCTGTTCGCCCGGAACCGGGCCCAGGACCTCGCCGGGTATGTCTTCCTCGGGAACCTCACCGCATCCACGTCCCATCGCTCGTACGAGTCCCGCGCGCGGTGCGCGCGGCCCCCCTCACCAGGCCCGGCGCCGCTCCCGCCGGCGCCCGGCCCGCCAGACGGCGACCGGGCCGAGGGAGGTCACCAGGGCCAGCAGCGCCCAGCACCGCATCGCCGCGTGGGCGTGGCCGAGCGCCCAGGAGGCGGCCAGCGACAGGGCGAACAGCCCGGCCCACAGCAGATGGCCGCGGAAGGTCGCCAGGCGGTCGGGGCTGGCCGAGTCGCCCTTGGGCGTCACCACGAAGCGCGAGCTCCGTCGCAGCACGGCCTGGGCGAGCGAGCGCGCGTAGAGGGGGGCGGAGAGCGCGGACATCACCATGCCGGCGGCCCCGGAGGAGCCGGCCGGTTCGTGGGGGCTGACGTTGTGGCGCCGGTTCCAGACGTACAGGCCGATCTGGAGGGCGGCCGCGTCGCAGTAGAGCATCAGCCACAGCGACGGCTCCACGGAGATCCCCGAGGCCCCGAAGCCGAGGAAGAGCACGCAGGTCAGGGCGCCCAGCACCCAGTTGAGCGCGGCCATGGGGTAGTAGGCCACCATGAATCCGTAGTTGAGCAGCCGGCCGGGGGAGAGGGACCAGGCCGCCCGCCAGAACTGCCGCAGCAGCGTCTCGTACGTCCCGCGCGACCAGCGCAGCTGCTGGCTGAAGAAGTCCGTCCAGGTCGAGGGGCCCTCGCCCACGGCGAGGACGTCGGGGGTGTAGACGGACTTCCATCGGCGGCCCGTGGCGGGGTTGCGGCGGCGGTGGATCTCCAGTCCGGTGGCCATGTCCTCGGTGATCGAGTCGTAGAGGCCGCCGATCTGCCGCAGCACGCCGACGCGGACGCAGTTGCTGGTGCCGACGAACATGGGCGAGCCGTAGGCGTTGCCGGCCCGCTGGATCAGGGCGTGGAAGAGGAACTGCTGGCTCTCGGCGGCCTTGGTGACCGCCGTGGTGTAGTTGCCGTAGACCTGGGGGCCGACGACGAACGCCACGTCGGGGTCGCGGAAGTAGCCGAGCATCCGCTCCAGGAAGTTGGGCAGCGGCACGTGGTCGGTGTCGACGCAGGCCATGAACTCGTAGGCGTCGCCGTGCGCGTCCAGCCAGGCGTTGTAGTTGCCGTGCTTGGTGCGGGCCCGGTAGCGGCCGGAGGGCTGGTTCCAGCGGGCGACCCCCTTGCGGGAGAAGTGCCGTACGCCCAGCCGCCGGCACAGCCGCTTCACCTCCGGGTCGTCGCCCTCGTCGAGCAGCCAGACGTCCAGCGGCCCGTCGTGCTCGATGCGCACCGCCCCCTCCAGCGTGGCCCGGACCATGGACAGCGGTTCCTTGCCGGGGACGAAGCTGGTGAGGAAGGCGACGCGGGTGCCGGGCCGGGCGCGGACGGGGACGGGGTCCCGGGCCGCCCAGGTGGCATGGGCGTTGGAGGCGACGTTGACGACGCGGAACAGCTCGATCAGCCCGATCGAGACCAGCATCACGGTGTCGAGCGCGCGCTCCCAGCCGCTGACGTAGGGCCGGTACAGCCAGTGCTCGGGGGAGACGAGCCACAACAGGAGGGCGAGGCAGACCAGCGGGCCCGCGGCGACCAGCAGCATCACTTTCACGCCGCCGCCCCCGCCGGGCCCGAGGAGGCGCCGGTAGCGCACCCGGTAGCCGCTGTCGGGGGCCTCGGTGAGCGGCCCGGCCAGTCTGCTGTAGCGCGCGTAGTCGTAGGCCGCGCTCCCGCCGGGCCCGGCGGGAGCCGGGACCCCCGGCGCGCCCGGGCCGAGGCTCCCGGTGTCGCCCACCGCGCCGCCGGGGGCGGGTACCGCGCCGTCGGGGCGGCCACGGGCCGCCGCCAGCCGGGACTCGCTCGTCGAGATCGCCACCACAGACCCCCAGTCGGACCAGGAGGGACAGTGGGAGAAAACCTAACAAAACGGACCTACGATCATGTGATGAACGCCCCGAAAACCGACATCACATCACCTGCACAGCCGAGGGCTACGGTCCGTTCGCCCGCGCGGCCTAGAATTGCGTAATTCTTCAATTCACCAGGTCTGCGAAGAGCCGGACGAGTCAGCGAGGGGGCCGCCGTGAGTGCGTTCGCCGAAGCGATGCGGGAGCGGGTGCGCGCCGCGCGCGCCGACCTCGCGGCCGCGCGGGCGGCCGGGGACGTCTACGCGGCCGCGGTCGCGGAGGACGAACTGGACGACGCCCTGCGGCTGGCCCTCGCCCACGGCATCACCACGGACGAGGACGACGAGCGGGGTGGGAGTTGAACGGCGTGAAGGTGCCGCTGTACCAGGCCAAGGCGGAGTTCTTCCGGATGCTCGGCCACCCGGTGCGCATCAGGGTGCTGGAGCTCCTCCAGAACGGGCCCATGCCGGTGCGCGACCTGCTCACCGAGATCGGGGTCGAGCCGTCGAGCCTCTCGCAGCAGCTCGCGGTGCTGCGCCGCTCGGGCATCGTCACCGCCACCCGCGAGGGCGCCACCGTCGTCTACGCCCTGGCCGGCGGGGACGTGGCGGAGCTCCTCGGCGCCGCCCGGCGCATCCTGACACAGGTGCTCAGCGGCCAGGAGCAGCTCCTCACGGAGCTGCGGGGCGCGGAGAGCGCGGCGGAGCGATGACCCCGTCCACACACTCAAGGGCAAGACGAACCACGACGACCGGAGAGATACGGCCATGACCCACGATTCCGAGAAGTACGCCGAGAAGGCGGTGGGCTGGCGCGTGCTGATCTACATCGTCTTCGGCCACGTCCTGGCCGGCTTCATCTGGCTGCTCTTCTACCTCGGCTCGCACGCGAAGTAGGGCGCCAGCAGGACGGACGCCGCCTCCCGGGCCGTCCGGGCCGCCCCCGGGTCGCCCGACACGGCCGCCGTCACGATCGCGCCCTCCGCGAGGAGGGCGATCTGGCCGCCCACCGGAGCCGGCGCGCCCGCCTCCGTGACAAGACCGCCCAGGTAGCGGCGGAAGGCGTCCTTGTGCGCCCGGGCCGCCTCCGCCACGGCCGGCGAGACGCCCCCCAGCTCGCCGAAGGAATTCACGAACGCGCACCCTCGGAAGCCGTCCTCCGCGAACCAGCGCTCCAGCCAGTCGAACACGGCGAGCACCCGCTCCCGCCCGGCGGGCAGCGCCTCCGCGTGGCGCGCCAGCGCCGCGCGCCAGCGCTCGTCGCGGCGCCGCAGATACGCCTCCACCAGCACGTCCTTGGAGGGGAAGAGCTGGTAGAGGCGCTTGAGGGAGACCCCCGACGCGCCCCGGATCGCGTCCATCCCCACGGCCTGGAGCCCCCGGGCGTAGAAGAGCTCCTCGGCCGCGTCCAGGACCCGGCCCTCGGCCTCCGTCGCCATGGCCTTCATCGCTCCCCCTTTTCGTGCCGCTTGCGCGAGAACCATCGTTCTCCTACGCTACCGCACATCGTGGAGAACGATCGTTCTCCGTGTGGAGAGAGGGAGAACCATGCCCGAGATCACACCGCCGGTCCCGCCGTTCACCACCGAGACCGCCCTCGCGAAGGTGCGCGCCGCCGAGGACGCCTGGAACACCCGGGACCCCGAGCGGGTCGCGCTCGCCTACACCGAGGACTCCGAGTGGCGCAATCGCGACGTGTTCCTGACCGGCCGTCGGCGGATCGTCGCCTTCCTCCGCGAGAAGTGGGAGCGCGAGCTCTGCTACCGGCTCCGCAAGGAGCTGTGGGCCCACACCGACGACCGCATCGCCGTGCGCTTCGAGTACGAGTGGCACGACGCGGACGGCCAGTGGTACCGCAGCCACGGCAACGAGAACTGGGAGTTCACCCCCGACGGCCTGATGCGCCGCCGCTACGCGAGCGTCAACGACGTCGCCATCACCGAGCGGCAGCGACGTCTCCACCTGCCCCCGGAGGCGTCATCCGCAGCGGCGTGAGCTGCTCGATGTCATAGCGGAGGCGCAGCTCGGCGATCGCCTCGTGGTCCACCGCCGGGCCGGAGTTCAGGATCTCGAAGAGCTCCTCGAAATACCGCTCGTGATCGGGCGGCGGCGACGCCTGGAAGAACATCCGGGCCGCCTCGCCCGTCACATTGGCGAACGCGTGCGGACAGCCCGGAGGCACGACGATCACCGTGCCGGCGCGGGCCCTGACACAGCGCTGACCACTGGCGGACTCCCACTCCCGCCAGTTGTCCCGGGTGCGCACGCGCGGCTCGAAGGCGAGGACGTCCAGCTCGCCCTCGAGCACGTAGAAGAGCTCCTCGCTGCGCGTGTGCCGGTGGGCGCCGACGTCGAAGCCCGGGGGGACGACCACCTCGAAGCTGGAGGCGGCCCGCGAGTGCTCCCCGGTCACCTTGAAGGTGACCCGCTGGGCCGCGGTGACCAGCGTCCGGCCCTCGCCCGGGGGCACGACCAGACCGTCGGGGGCGCTGATGAGCGTCATGGCGGGAGCCTTTCACCAGGTGACGGGAAGGTTCTCCGGGCCCCGGATGAGCGCGCTGCGCTGCCAGCGGATCTTCTCCACGGGCTCCGCCAGCCGCAGTTCCGGGAAGCGCCGCAGCAGCGTGGAGAGGATGATCTCCTCCTCCAGCCGGGCCAGCATCGACCCCAGGCAGAAGTGCGGCCCGTGCCCGAAGGACAGGTGCGGGACGTGCTCGCGGTCGAAGTCCAGCTCGTCGGGGCGGTCGAAGACGCTCGGATCGCGGTTGGCCGTGAGGTAGGAGGAGTGCACCACCTCACCGGCCTTGATCGGCACCCCGGCGACCTCGACGTCCTCGGTCGCGATCCGGGCCAGCCCCACGGCGTTGCGGTGCGGGATGAAGCGCAGCAGCTCCTCGATGGCCTGCGGCAGCAGCTCCGGCTCGGCCCGCAGCCTGGCCAGCTGTTCCGGGTGGGTCAGCAGCGCGTAGACCATGTTGGCGCTGTTGTTGCGCACGGCGTGGGCGGCGCTCGCCTGGATCAGCAGGGCGATGGCCACCGCCTCCTCCGTGCTGAGCCCGCCCTGGGCCGTGGCGTCGGCCAGCTCGCCCGCCAGGTCCTCCTGGGGCTCGGCGAGCCGCTGGGCCAGCAGGTCGGTGAAGTACGTCGCCATCCCGTTCTTCGCCCGCTCGCTGGCCTCGCGGCCGTACCCGGCGGAGAGGATCACGTTCGTCCACAGCGCCATCTGCCGCCGGTCGACCTGGGGCACGCCCATCAGATCGCTGATCACGGCCAGGGGCAGCGGCCCGTGGAGATGCTCCATCAGATCGGCGGGCGGCCCCTCCTGCTCCATCTCGTCGAGCAGCTCGTCCGCCGCCCGCTGGGCGCCCGGCCGCAGCCGCTCGAGGCTACGGGTGGTGAAGGACCTGGCCACGGCCTTGCGCAGCCGGGTGTGCTCGGGCGGGTCGGCGAAGCCCACGGCCTCGTCCAGCGGGATGAAGTGCGGGGCGAGCCGGGTGATCGGGCGGCCCAGCACCGCCTGCCGGCTGAACCGGGGGTCCGAGGTGACGAACTTGACGTCCTCGTAGCGGGTCACGAACCAGGCGTGCCCCTCGCCGTTGGGCAGCTTCACGCGCGAGATCGGCTCGTCCCGCAGCTGCGCCGCCATGAAGGGGTCGAAGTCCAGCCCCCGGAGGTCCCCCACGTCCCAGAACCGTACGGGGAACCGCTCCTGCGCTGAATCGGTCGTCGTCATCGATGAGTACTCCCACCCGGGCCGCGAGCACGTCCGTCCGACAGACACGCTCCCCCAGAACGGGCACGCGCGGCGGGCCGCGCCGGGTAAATCACCCGTCCGGCCCACGTCGCGGCGGGGCCGTTCGCGTGACGCGCGGGCGTGGTGCCGCGTCCGTCCGGGGGGTGCGGCCCGACGCTGTGCGACGTGAACACAGGGGTGAGCGGGCCGGTGGCCCTGCTGCTGGCGGGGGTGCTGACGTTCGCGGCACCGGGCGTGGCGGGCGCCCGGGCGGGGGAGCGCGCGGCGGCCGCGCCGATCGTGGCGGCCGACCAGGCGACGCGGTCCGTGTACGTCCTGGACTCCGCGCGGACGCGGTGGGACGCCCGGGACGAGGACGACCCGGGGGTGCTCTGGTCGTGGAGCGCGGACGGCCGGTCCGAACTGTCCGACCTGGACCCCGGCACGACGTGGACCAACCCCAGCGAGGTCAAGTTCCGTTCGCTGAACGGCAGGCGCTATCTGCTGGCCACGGCCTCCGGCGGACTGGCCGCCGTGGTGGGCTACCCCGACCGGGAGGTGTACTGGGCGGCGGACACCGGTACCGGCAACGCCCACAGCATCGACCTGCTGCCCGACGGGAACGTGGCCGTGGCGGCGAGCACCGGCGGCTACGTCCGGGTGTACGCGGCCTCCGCCGGCCCGCGCGCCACGGATCACGCGCAGGTGGCGCTCCCCGGGGCCCACGGGGTGCACTGGGACCCGGGCACCCGGCTGTTGTGGGCCCTGGGCAGCCGGCAGCTCGTCGCCCTGCGGGTGGACGGCTCCGCCCCGGAGCCCGAGCTGACCGTCGTCCGGCGCGTGGACCTGCCCACCCGGGGCGGCCACGACCTGGCGCCCGTGCTGAGCAGGCCGGGGCACCTGTGGGTGGCTACGGCGTCGGCGGTCTATCAGTACGCGACGGGGGAGCAGGCGTTCGTCGGCTACCCGCTCCAGTCGAGGATCAGCGGCCCGGACGTCAAGAGCGTCGGGGACGACCCCGCCACGGGCCGGATCCTGATCTCCCGCCCCGAGCCGGGCCACTCCTGCTCGTGGTGCACCACCACGCTGATCCTCTACCGCCCGGACGGCACCCGGACGCTGCTGCGCGGCGGCATGTACAAGGCCCGCTGGTGGACGACCCGACGCGGGTGAGGACCTAGCGCGACCCCACCGGCGGCAGCTCCCCCGCCAGCCGCGCCCGTACGTCGGCGGCGGCCTCCTCGCTTTCCGGCACCCGCTCCCACAGCGCGAGCAGCGCGGGCGCCAGGAGCGCCGCGCGGTCGCCGCTGTGCTGCCAGCAGTAGTGGGCCCGTTTCAGCGCGGCGAGGGCCTCCGCGTCGGCCGGGCCGCCCCGGTCCAGGCGGTGGGAGGCGGCCGACAGCCACAGCTCGGCGGCGCGCGGATGGTCCCCGGCGAGGCGGGCGAGGTCGGCCCTCACCTCGATCCAGAGGGCGGCCTCGGGGCTGTGGGGGCCGTGGCGGCGCAGCGCCTGCTGTTCCCAGGCGGCGGCCATGGCCGCCGCCTCGTTGTGCCGCCCGGCGTGGGCGGCGGCGAGGATGTCCGGCAGCGGATCCTCCGCCCGAGCCGCCGGTGCGGGGACGGCATGGGCGGCGGGGACGGGCGCGGCCGGCGCGGGTTCGGCGGCGGGCGTGGCCCGGGGTGGCGCCGTGGCGCGCGGCGGGGCCGCCCGGTTGGCGAGGACGGGCCCGGCGTCGCCGTACTGGAGGGGCAGGAAGCCCTCGGGGAGCGTCGCCTGAGCGAGCGCCAGCTGGTGCGGCAGCGCCGGGTCGAGCGCGGGCCCGGCCGTGGGGTGGCCGACCGACAGGGCGGTGAGGAAGGCCCGGGTGTAGGGCCCGGCCTCCAGTGAGGGCTTGGGCGGGCTGGGGGTGATCACCCCGTGGAGGGCCAGGCCGTCGGCGAGCCGGCCGTCGTGGGCGGCGGCGGTGACGTGGGGCCAGGCGTGGGCGTCGGCCTCCGCGTCGACGAGGAGCAGCGTGGGGCCCGCGTGCTCGCGCAGCGTCCGGGTGAGCCACTCCCACGGCAGCCCGGTGTAGCGGACGGTCGTGGCGGTGCTCTCGCGCAGCGCCAGGTGCAGTTCGGCGTTGCGGCGGGTCGGGACCATCAGATGGCCGGTGATCCAGATCAGCAGCGGCCCGGGCACCCGGACGGCGTCCTGGAGGTAGGCGAGGACGCTCTGTGGCCCGGCCATGGCGGGGAGCTGCACCACGTCGGCCGAGGCGGCGGCGAGGAAGCCACGGGGGTTCGCTCCGGCGATGGCGTGGGCGGTCGGGTTCGGCAGGGCGCCCCGCCGCCGGTCGGGAGTGCCGTCCAGCAGCAGAACACAACCATGGGTCGGCTGATCCAACGCGTTCTTCCTTCCGGCCGTTTCGGGAGCCCGTGACGCAACTCTAGGCTCCGGTCCGCGCGTCGCGGCCCGCATTCCCCACCCCTGTCCGGCGCCCGGCATCGACAATCACGACATGGCCGTA